>JBPCJY010000185.1:0-75590 GCA_051004815.1 Ktedonobacteraceae bacterium | reverse complement strand
TTGCTAAGATATACGAAGAGTGATGAAAGTTCCCTGACATGTGGTGTAGTGTCAGGGAACTTTGAGCAAGCGGCATTTTCTTCTAAATGCATGCTCATACATGACCTCTCCTCTCGCAAATCGCACCTAACGTTGTATTGCTCCATGAATCCTCTGTGACTGCGACTAATACTAGTAGTAGAAGCGAATCTATGCTATACTTCTAGTAACACGAAATTTCTTGCCAGAGAAACAAGCAATTGTATATCTACTAACAAGATATCAAAAACATTCATCAAGAGGTGCAAAATGGCGCATATGATTCGTTGTCCCAATTGCGGAGGCTATACAGGTCAGAAGCTTCACCCAATGCCATTGTGGGTAGCGGTCTTCATAGGTATTTTCCCAGGAATGATTATTGGGTTAATTTTTATGATCCCTTTTTATATCTTTGACAAAATCAAAGCTGCTAGCGATCCTTACCAGCAAGGAAATGGCTACAGATGCTACGTCTGCCAGTACAAGTGGCTCACGTAATCTTGAAGCATGCTAAACTAGCAGTCCAGCGATGTATTGATTGCCAAGTACCAAGTAGGAGGTACACATGCCATTACTAGAAAAGCCCTGGAAAGAGTATCGTGGCAGCAAAGATGAGGTGCCAGATCACTAAGCCAATAGTGATGAAGGCCAGGGCGATGTGTAGTATGCGCCATTGGCGAATGATATAGCGGTAGCGTTGCTCTCGGCGCAACGCGGCATTCACGGATTGCAGTTCAGCTAGCTGCTCTTCCACCCCTGGCATAAATGTCTCAGGGCGGTCAAGCACGCTTTTCTTATCGGGAACGAAGCGATGGTGAGGGGCGTCGCGATCTAGTTCCTGTTGTGTTGGTTCCAAAGAGATATAGGCGAGGTCCCAGGGAGCATGAAGCGTCATGCCCCGCGGTGCCATTGATACCTTTGTTGGAGTTGGCAATTCAGAAGGGACAGAGGAGCGGTCAGTAGAAGGGAGTGCAAAGCCGTGCATCTTCTGGTTATTGTGTAAGACAATAGTTTGCAGCTTCTGCGAAATCGTCTCTATGCGATCATCGCCTTGCGCGGTCAACACTGTATGTACCTGACGAGCAATCATGCGCGGCAACAGCCTGTCCAACATACGACCCACAAAGCCGCTTATCGTCAATGCAATCATGCCATAGAGCGCATAGGTACCGGAGATGGCGGAAAAGTTGCCAAAAGAGTGCATAAACAGCATAGCCAGTCCGGTGATGGCGAAGAACATATGCCAGTTTAAAGCCGCGTTCAGTTGCCCTATGGCCTTTTTACGGGAGCGGCGTCGCACGGTGTAGAGAACTAGTGCGAACAAGAGAAAGAAGGTTCCGGCAGTGGCATAGATTAGCCCCAATGTGCTATCGGGAGCGGTATCATTGCCAGATTGGCTATACCAGAAATAGACGATGCTACCCAGTGCGATAAAGAGCGCACTCACGATTACACCGATTTTCCAGGGTCTGCTCGTATAAAAAAAAAGCCAGGGATAACCCTTTTTGCTCTGTGGAGAGTTGTTCGCGTCGAATGCTAGCGATTGACGATAGGGATCAGGCGTTGACATAGAGATTATAACTCATCCCTTCCAGAACGCAGTAAACGTACTTTCAACCACATCATCATAGCGTCACGATGCAACCCTACCGGACAGGGCGCAACACATGCTCCACACTGATAGCACGAGCGAGCAAAACGTGCCACCGGCGCGGAAATGCGGCCAGCCACTGTCTCACGGTTCAAAACATCAATGGTGATTGGTTCAGAGAGCGCAGGGCAAGCTAGCAGACATTCATTACAGCCAATACAGGCTTGTATTTCTTGCACTACCTGTGGGCCAGTTTTATGGAGCAACACGGGCTTGAGCACTTTCTACTCCCCTTTCTGATCAATATAGTTTGTAGCCTTGCTGCGTGCTAACAATCCCTGAGAGGCGGGTTTGTGCGTTGACACGGTCGGCATTTTTGCGCTATACGACCAGAGGTTGCGCGTGACTGATCGCGAAGGTAATGATACCAATTTGGCGGTAATACCATGTTGTTCTAGTATGGGTTGGCTTCCAGTTGACGGGTCGTCTGATGGAATTACCAACCCTTTCCCTGTTGACGGATCGGTCGATGGAACTACTGGCCCTTCCCATGCATGGATAGTTGCTTGATTATAAACGAGAGTTGTCGGTACGCTATCCAGCAATGGTTCTGTGTGGTATGTACCTTCATCGGTGCTCATATCAACGTGCATAGTGTTGCTGGCAGCTGGTACAGAAGCCTCTGGTAGCGCAGCGGTGATACGCTGTGGGTTCATCTTCACCATGGGCAGAGCAAGAGGCAGTAAAGGTAGTGCAGAAACATACAAGGGAGAGCGGGGACGCGGTGAATATTGTGCAGGCGTGACGATAACAGCAGGTAATTTACCAGAAGTGACCAATTCCCGTGCTGAACGCGAATTCCAGCCAGAGAAGTATTTACGCGCATCAAATTTTCCCTTTAAGAGAGCTTTCTTTACATCGCTCACTGAAAGTTCTTCATCAATGATGCGTTTAATGGCAAGGCTATCGGGCTGTGTCGTTCCCAACGAAAGGTAGCCAACGAGCCGGTCATCCACAATAGACATACGGCAGTACTTTTTCTTTCCACTGTTGGTCAAGGTCTCGCTACCCTTCATTTGATTGATGGGATTGCCGACCGTCAGCATAAAGAGTTCTCCCACATGTGTTGCATGCCATGATACGCCCGGCGGCTTTGCCGCTAACTCGGAATGTCCGGTCATTGCTGCCGCCACGGTACGCCCTTGCATCGCTGCAGCATACCACTGGGCCTGTGTCTCATAGCGACCCGTGAGTAGGTTCTTCCGCGCCGCGACATCACCGGCGGCATAGACATCGTAGACACTGGTGCGCAATTGATCATCCACATAAATGCCGCGTGCATGCACCATTGGCACATCACAACTTTCTGCCAGCGTCGTCACTGGGGACGTTCCGGTACAGGTCAGTACCATTTGGCAAGGAATCATTTTCTGCTGATTCGTCACTACTCCCGCGACAGAGCCAACCCGTCCGACGATACCAATCACCTCGGTGCTGGTATAGACTTTGACGCCCGCGTTACGGATGGTATCCACTACCATCTCTGAGGCTGCCTGGTCAAGTATCCTGGGCAAGAAGGTGTCGCTGCGGATCAGCCAGTGGACTTCGATACCATAATGCAGTAAGCTCATGACGGTTTCGATAGCGTGGGTGCCGCCTCCAATGACTACGGCTGAGTCAACTTCTGACAGCCGACGGCGCAAATTCAGGTAATCATGCAAATTATGGAGCGATAAGACACCGTCGAAATCACGACCAGGCAGATGGGCTGGTAATCCATTGGGGACACTACCAGTGGCGATGAGCAGCGAACCATAGCCAAAACCATACCCACCACGCAAGCTAACAAATTTGCCTTGAGCATGAATGTTTTCAACGCGTGCATTGATAACATGGATGCGCTGTGTACGTTCGGTACTCGATGGAAACGCCAGGAGCTGCTCCTGAGTCATTTTACCAACGGCGAACTGCTTCAAGGCGGGAGTATTTATGGTGGGATGACTTTGATCCGTGATAATGGCAATACTGGCAGAAGGCGCAAGTTCTCGCGCCTCTAGTGCCGCCGTTAGGCCCGCGATACCATTGCCAATAATAACGATATCCGCACATTCAGACTTGTATTGCTGACTGGGTACAGCCACTGCTCTATCGCTCATGAGTCTATTTCTTTCTCTCTATCCATACCACCCAGGCCGCACAACATAAACCGTGTTGGAATTTTTTGGTACAACCCCATATCAGCGATTGTAAGGCATAAACCCTATATATTTGCATATAACACTAAAAATTGGTATGAAAGTACCGGGTAGTGGTTAAGGTTTTGGGGCAGATGGTCTATTATATTACAGCTTCCACCACTGCTTGTGCCACTTCCGCGCCTTCGCCAGGGCATCCTGTGTCTCGCGGGTAAAGATGGTCTGGCTGCGTTGCAGTTCGGAGGAGCCTTCGTAGAGATCAACTATGCCGAGATCAATGCCCAGCAATGGCTCGACGGCGGCAACCGTGCAATAGGGAACATAGGCCGCACTGTAGCCACCCTCTTGCAGCATGACCAGGCGATCCTCACAAATATCGTGTGCTAAGGCAACCATTAAGGCGGAGATGCGGCGAAAACCGGACATGGTCATCATCATTTGGGCCAAGGGGTCCAGCCAGTTGGCATCCTGGCCCGCGGAGATGATGATGAGTTGGGGACGATAGCGCAAGCCAATTGGTATTACTATTTGCTCGAAGGCCGCGAGATAGCCACGATCACCGGTACCGGCGGGAAGGGGGATATTGACGGTATAACCAGCTCCCGCACCGCTGCCTACTTGCTCTAGCTCACCGGAGAGATGGGGGTACCAGTCGTGCTGGTGGAGCGAAACGAACAAGACGTTGGGATCATGGTAAAAGGCGTCCTGGGTACCGTTGCCATGATGCACGTCCCAATCGACGATCATGACGCGCTCAAGGCCAAACACATTCCGTGCATGGTGAGCGGCCATAACAGCGTTGCCGAAGACGCAAAAGCCCATGGCACGGTTTTTCATGGCGTGGTGGCCGGGGGGTCGCAATAAGGCATAGGCGTTGCGCACTTCCCCTTGCATCACCGCGCTCACCGCGTTCATAGCACCGCCAGCCGCGTACAATGCCGCCTCATAGGAGCCGCGACTGAGGGGTGTATCTAGCTCTGACTCGCCCCATGTTCCCTTTCTTGGGCCATCTGCCTCACAGTGATTACGTATACCCGCGATATATTCCCGCGTATGATAAACGGCTAATTCGTCCGCGGTGGCGGCACGGGCAGCGATAGGCTCCATTTGCACCGTCAAGCCTGAACCATCGAGGAATTGTTTGATTCTCCGCGTGATATACAGGGCCGACGGGTGAGGTTCAGGGGCAAGAGTGAACGAACCTTCGCGCATCATAACGGTCGTCTGCATTCCTGTGTCATGGCCAAGGTAGTGTTCATCGAAGACAAAGCCGGTCGCGGTATTGGGCATAGATACTCTTCCTTTCTGGCACGTAGCTCAAGCACATCATACACTATAATGGAAAGACTTTCCATGCGTTGCAGATGGAATTAAAACATGATACTATAGCAACAACAATGGAACAGCATAGCAACAATAAAAATCCGATAGATGATATTGACCAACACATCATTGAGGCACTGCAACAGGATGGACGCCGTCCCTTTACAAAAATAGCCGCGGATTTAGGGATTTCCGAGGCCAGCGTGCGCCAACGTGTTGCCAACCTCATCAATACACAGGTCATGCAAATTGTCGCGGTTACTAACCCCGTTAAATTAGGGTTCTCGCTGGCAAGCATGATCGGCATCCGTGTCTCCGGTGACCGTTTGTTAGCAGTAGCCCAGGAAATATCGGCCTTCGATGAGGTGATCTACTTGATTCTCTGCACGGGCAGTTTTGATATGTTAGCGGAGGTGGTTTGCCGCGATAACGATCACTTACTCAATTTTCTCACTGAGAAACTGTATAAAGTACAAGGAGTACAGCAGGCCGAAACTTACATGTATTTGCGAGTGATTAAACAAAATGATTGGGCTTTCCTCTCGCAAGCATGCGTTTCTCCCGCCACTTCTAAGCTGCAACAGAATCCGTTACAGGAGCACTAGCGGCCAGCATTTATGAGCATAGTGCCTGCTCGCTAAAGCGGTAGCAGACATTTGGAGATACGAGCTGTCATCCTGAGCGCAGCGAAGGATCTCTGCACTCGGCGAGCCAGATCCTTCGCTGCGCTCAGGATGACAAGCAGAACCGCTCTCAAGTCCGCTCACGGGAAGCCGTCTCTCCAAATGTCTAAAGCGGTAGAGCAACACATGACATGTCTCCTTATGTGGTGTATAATGCGAACAGAGTTTGTTATTTGGTTAGAATATGGCTGGTTCATTGTTCTAATCCGCGCTGCTGCCCATACTATGTTCAAATAACAGCGGAGGAGACAGCTTCTTATGATGATGGAGACGGTTCCGTCGGGCACTATATTGCACGGACGCTACCGCATCGAGCGAGTGCTGGGCAGTGGAGGGTTTGGACATGTTTATCTTGCTATTGACCTGAAATCTAGCCAGCAATTCGCGATAAAAGAGTATTTTGTGACTGGCACCAGTGGTCAAGCACAGCTTCAACATGAAGCACGCGTGCTTAGCCAGCTACATCACCCTAATTTACCGGATCACCCTAATTTACCGACATTTCACGAAGCATTTGATGAACGTGGTCACTATTTCATCGTATTCAGCTACATCGAAGGCACCGATTTAACCGACCATATTCGCATGGCGCGTACACGTAATGAGGTTATCCCTTTATTCCAAGTGCTAGAATGGATGCTTTCTGTTTGTGACGCCGTTCATTTTCTCCATTGCCAGCAACCAATAGTCATTCATCGCGACATTAAGCCGGACAATATCCGCATTATGCCGAATGGTGTCGCTATGTTGGTTGACTTGGGCAATGCCAAAGCGACGGGAGATGGGGCGCGAACCTTATTTTTCATTCGCCATCAAGGTACACCTGGCTACGCACCGCAAGAACAATATCCCGGTGGCAGCGGAACGGACGTCAGATCGGATGTCTATGCTCTCGGTGGCACGTTGTATTTCGCACTGACGGCACAGGAGCCACCCAGCGTTTCCACACGCAATCAGTCCATTCAACAGGGTTTACCTGATCTACCGTCGCTGCAAGATGTGCTGGCGAAAAACCCACCGGAAGAAAGTGCTGAAGCGCAACAAGGGCGACAATTTCGCGCTAACGTGCCACGACCCGCGAAACCGCTGCGCCACATTCGGCACCTGGCACAGTTGGGTAAACTGCCGCCCGATCTGCTCCAGCAGTTGAGCAGTATTATCGCACGGGCGATGGCAATGAGACCACGAGGTCGTTATCAAACTGTGGCAGAATTCGGCAACGACCTGCGCAGAGTTATCGCTGCATTGCCAAGCATACCGACGGTAACTTCAGCACCAGCACGCCCTAGTGATCCGAATAGTACACAGCCGGATTTGCCACTCCTCTATGATGCCATACAAAAAGCCAAGGAGAACGCCGCACGAGATATACCCGGCACGCCGCAGCCACCGCAACCACCCTTAGCGGTACCCGCTGAACCAACGCCTGGCAATGTCTGCCCACGTTGTGGCACAACGCTCTTACCAAAAGCTTCTTTTTGCCCAAGTTGTGGTACGTCTATACACAACAGCGCGTTGCAGGGTCCGATGAATACGGTTGCAGCGGCACCTGATCTATTGTCAAGCAAAGCAACAGAACAGCACACAGCTTCTAGCCATGACATGGCGTCAGACAAAACGATGGTTATTACACCCCCGGTCAGGGCGCAGATGCAAACATTCAAACCTGCAAATCGTGACCCACAGGCCGCCACTATCGCGCCATCTTTAGCAGTAGAACACATGACACTGAACTCCAAGAATGGGCAAAACACGCCTCTTGCTACCGCTTCTGCTGTGCCATCAACACCGTCTAATCATCAGACGCCAAAGGCCAATGGCTTCAAAGTGGATCTCAGGATTGTAATTATGGCGGCAGTTTTGCTCTTGCTGGTACTGCTTGCCATCTTGCTCTTCCTTGCCATTCGTCATGGTGGCCTTGTGCTCAGCCCTCACCCGCTATGGTTGTCTATGGAAACAATAAGATGAGCGATATATCTCTTTCGGCATTACTTCCTCCGCTGCATTTTCTCTTGCTGGGCTACGGCCATGTGGCCCAGGCGTTGCTGCCATTATTGGCCTCTCGTAGCGAGTGGATAGGCAATGAACTGGGTTATCGTCCGGTCATTAGCGGCATCGGTACGCGCAGCAAGGGCTTCTATGTTCATGGACAGGGAATGGACGCCACCCAGTTAGCACGCGAAGGCTTGCAAGCGTTTAGAAACGAAGCTACTCGTGTAGAAACGGCACACGCATTTATGAACGCGGGGAAAGCTGCTGGTGCTACGCTGCTCATTGAATTGACTACGCTCAATCCACAAAATGGACAGCCCGCATTGATGCATATTCGCACCGCGCTCCAGGCCGGGATGGATGTCATTACGGCCAATAAAGGACCGGTTGCCTTTGCTCAAGCGGAACTACAGTCGCTGGCCCGGCACCATAACGTGCAATTCCGTTTTGAAGCAACGGTGATGGATGGTCTACCGCTCATTAACCTCAATCAGTTTACCTTACAAGCTGTGGGCATGCGCTCGTTTCGCGCATTACTCAATACTACCAGCAGTCTTGTCCTGAGCATGGTTGAACAAGGCTATACGATGGATGAGGCTATCACTAAAGCGCAGCAACTGGGGATCGCCGAGGCTGATCCCTGGTACGATCTGGATGGCTTGGACGCGGCCATGAAAACCACTATCCTTGCGAATAACCTGCTGGACGGTCAACTCACACCCAACATGGTGGAACGTGAAGGTCTGCGGGACCTTGCGCTTGATGAGATTTGCGCAGCAGGATTGGCTGGTACGCCTATTCGCCTGATGAGTCAGGCTCACCGTGAGCACGGTCAACTTATTGCCAGGGTATATCCATGTAAAATCAGTCAAGACGATATATTACAGGTTGGCAAGGGAACGACGAGCGTTATTTCCATCGATACCGAGGCGATGGGTACTATCACATTGGTAGAGCACGAGCCAGAGATCATACAAACAGCCTACGGTGTCCTCAGCGACCTCATCACGATACTGCGACAAAGATAATGTCCTCTCTCCACGTCTTAAGGCTGTGGTTTTGGGGCTGGATAGACTGCGATGGTGGAGAAAGAAGCTTCAACCCCGTTCGACGTCGCGCTATTCTGCACAAAAAGCGCGATCTGACCAGAGGAATAATCGGTATCGGTCACTGAATTCACCATGGTACTATTGATGAGCAAGACCATTTTTGGGCCTTGCATGATAACGGTGATACTATTTTGGTGTCCAACGGGATGAAGTGCAGTAGTGGTAGTTGGAGTGATAAGAAATTGACCCTGTGGTATTTTACTCTCATCCAAAAACTCTTTGCTAATCGCATAGGTGTTATTGCCGTAGATATCAACGCGATAATCATGATCCAGGTAGCTATCGCCACGCAGGTACAACCCTACGCTATCATCATGGCTCGCTTGTACAAGAGTGAAGGTCGCAGTCACCATAAAATCATTGAACGTTGCTCCCGTTGGAAGGCTCTCGGTCAGGATTTGATGATTCTCAGCGGCCAGGGTCAAATCACCATTTTCAATTTTCCGCGTGTAGCCAAAAACGCTGGTGAGTGACCAGCCCTTGTTGCTCCCAACAAAATCGTCAAAGAAAAGCGGCAACGTTTGAGCAGTACCGGTCAGCGTCGGCGTCGCGGTAGGCACCGTTGGGGTGATGGTTTGGCCAGCGATCTTTCTCGCGCTTCCTTGCCGCAGATAGAACACGCTCCCACTGATAATGATGATCAGTACACACAGAAGCGCAAAGCGCACGGTAACTTTCGTTTTGTTTTTTTTTATTGCCATACAGAGGATTCTAAGCTCAAATAGGAAAGAGACAGGGAATCAGCCAATGTAGGTACATATGCAATCATCCCTGTGAACGTGTCGCGAACGACGCTTATGAACTGGGCAGCTGCTTTGGAGCGGGATTGATGAGCACACTACTAAAACTTGCCTGTACCCCGTTCGACGATTTGCCATTTTCTACGAAGAGAGCGATTTGGCCACTCTTAAAATCAGTATCGCTCACCGAGATCAAGATCTTATCATTGACAAGCACCACCATGTTCGACCCTTTCATAACTACCGTCAGTTTGTTTTGCTGACCCACCGTGTTGATAGCGGATGAAGGGGTAGGCCCAATTAGAAACGTGTCCTTAGTGGAGTCGGCAAATACTTTGAAGATATCATACGAGTTATCACCATAGATATCAACGAAATATCCCTGGCTAAAGTTACCATTCGTACTTGCACCGCGCAGGTAAAGCCCCGCGCTATCATTCTGATCGGCTTTCAGCAAGGTAAAGGTAGTGGTGACTGAAAAATCGCTATAGACCGCGTGAGGATTGTTCTTATCAGGAATAGCTATATCTAAAACACGATGATTCGCTTCTGACATGGTCAGCATATTATGAGCGATGGTGCTACTGAAGCCCGACCCACTGCCAATCCCCCACCCTTTACTATCATCAGCAAAGTTTTCACTAAACAACGAAGCGGGGGATGACACAGACGTGACTGAACTATTGGCTGTAGTCCCGCGTTGTGTTATCGTTGCGCTCCTACTCCTGCTAAACGCGAAAATACTTCCGCCAAGGATGGCAAGCAACAAAATGGCAACGCCAACAATGAGCAACAGATTCTTCGGTCGCCTCATTTTCACAAATAGCTGATCAAAGTTCAGGGGTGGAAGATTGCCAGGATATTTCTGGCCATTTGTAGCCGAATGGTCATCCAAAGGTACTATTAATGGGGAGGACGTATCATCCATGTCTCGCGGTGGCGGCGCAGATTGCCCGTTGGTAGTGGGCGAAGTCGCGGGACTCTGCTCAGGTACACTATAGGCGGCATTTCCATATGGCGTTGCAGGTGAAAAGGCATACTGCGCCTGTCCAGCGGAGGATAGTGACGTGTTTGTGCGTCCCATGTTCGCTGTTGCTGACCGCTGGGTTGGTTCCAGCTCCGCTTGTTCCACATACCTCAACCCGCAAATACTGCAATTCAACTCATCTGGAGCAAGAGCATTGCCGCATTGGGGACAGATACGGCTTGACATACTCATATGAACGTCTCCTGACATCTCGTGATTTCGTTATGTTTGCCTGCATTCAGCAATAGCTGTATTGCTTTGCAAGCCCGAAATATTATACTCTTTTCTATATCTATCAACAACTTACCAGGACATCTAGTGCAGAAAGGTACTGCAATGACTATGCTCGCCGCCATATTTTATGGCCCAATGGATATTCGACTTGAGCAGCAGCCCATTCCCGAACCGCGGTCAGGAGAGGTGCTCGTACAGGTAGCAGCTGCTACCACCTGTGGTACCGATCTAAAAAGCTATCGCCGGGGGCATCCATTACTTTTTCGCCATACCCCTGCTGGCTTTGGTCACGAAGTAGCAGGGGTAGTAGCGGCTATCGGCCACGGGGTCACACACGTTCATGAAGGTGATGCCGTCGTGGTAGCGAATTCCGCCCCTTGCTTGCAGTGCTTCTACTGTCAGCGTCAACGCTACAGCTTGTGCGAGGATTTGCTCTTCCTCAATGGAGCCTATGCGGAATATCTCCTCGTGCCGAAACGTATTGTACGCCAGAACCTTTACAAGCTTCCTGTTACAACATCATTCATCGCTGCCGCGTTAACCGAACCTTTGGCCTGTGCGTTGCATAGTATCGACGCCAGCGAATTACACCCTGGCGATACCGTCGTCATTCTGGGTGCAGGCCCGATGGGATTGCTCCTGGCGGCTGTCGCGAAATTGCGCGGTACACGCGTCATTATCACTGGACGTGGTGAGCAACGACTTGCCGTAGCGCGGCTCTATGGAGTTGATGTCGTCATTGATGTACAGGCTATGTCGCTCGAAAGACAATATGAAGCGGTCAAGAAAGAAACTGAAGGCGGACGTGGAGCCGATGTTGTCATTGAAGCCATTGGGACACCTGAGACATGGTCACTGGCCGCTGCAATGACACGCCCTGGTGGACTGGTTAATTTCTTTGGAGGGTGCGCCTCTGGAACGCAGGTGACGTTAGAAACGCGCCCGCTCCATTATGGCGAAATCACGACGAAAGGTGTCTTTCACCATACTCCGGCCTATTTTGCTCAGGCACTGGAGCTCATTGTAGGTCATCACATTGAGGTCGAAGCGTTGATTACAGCGCGATATCCCCTGGCGGCTACACTTGAAGTGCTGGATTGCTTACTACACAAGCAAGGCATTAAGTACGCGCTGATCCCCCAGGCGTTTGAGCATGATCTTCTGCGGCCAGCAAGCCATGCGTAATCATTTGGCTATAGATATCAATGACTTGCTGTACATTGAGGCGGCCATTGGGACGAAACCATGTGGCGACCTCGGTACACATAGCGATAATGGCATAGGATGATACTTTGACATCGCTCTGCCGAAAGATGCCCTTTTCCATACCATCACGCAGGAGTTCTTGCAGCAACTTCTCGTAGCAGTCGCGCAAGGCGAGAATGTTGGTGCGCTTATCGCCTTCTAAGGCACGAATTTCCGTGTCAATAATGAAAAACTCGTTTTTATAGGTGGTATGCGAGCGAATGTGATTCGCGATCGCTGCATAGAGTCGTTGCAGTGGGTCACTCTGTGCGCTTAAAATGCGCTCCAGGTTAGCATTTAGTTGCAGCATATGGCTTTCCATGATCTCTACCAGCAGAGCCTCTTTATTGGCATAGTGGTAGTAGATGCTGGCGGCCTGGATACCAGCCATGCGTGCTATATCCCGTAACGGAGCGGCATGATATCCATACTCCGCGAAGAGTTGTACCGCGGCAGCCAACACATTTTCTCGCACGGAACGACCATTATGCCGCACGTTTTCAGCTATTTTTTTCTGTACCATACTGCTATTCTAGCAGAAATCGCGCAGAATGGATACTTATGCATTACCACCGGCGTGTACTTTGCGCTGCATTTCAGCTTTCACCACCGTTGTGCCAATGGCTCGTCCCACAATGATAGGCGCATCTAAGACATCGGCGGCAGAATCGC
Source organism: Ktedonobacteraceae bacterium (assembly GCA_051004815.1). GTDB lineage: Bacteria > Chloroflexota > Ktedonobacteria > Ktedonobacterales > Ktedonobacteraceae > JBBQXY01. Next base: position 62,761 of record JBPCJY010000185.1, on the reverse strand, counting down.
TAATATCACGCCGCGCCGTAATCACTTTACGCGCCTCAAATTCCATGCGCCGTGAGGTACGCCCAATCTTGGTGATACGCCCCGTTACCTCTACAAAATCTCCCGCAAATATCGGTGCGAGAAACTCAATATTCTCATAACCCACCAACAAGCCCTCATCACCATCATAAAGAATAGCCAGTTCCGTTGCCACATCCCCGAAGAGTGAAAGCATATGCGCCCCATTCACCAGTTGCCCACCATAATGCGCATCACTGGCACTTAAACGCACACGGATAGCCGATGTATATTGCTCAGTAGTATCCATATAAGGTCTCCTTTCATGGGACTAACGAACGTTCGTTAGACAATGTCTATTATTACACAGAGGCAGAATAAGTTTGTGTATAGGTTAAGTATGCACAAAAGAGAGAGGAAAAGCAAGTACAGTATGGGTCAGCTTAAAGGTGGCTTGTAAGCGATAATTTCTCGCTATTTCCTCTTCCGTGATATGGTATAATTGCCGCGTAACCTCTCGTATTACTTCGTTGCGGGTAGCACACTACTTGCGGAAAGGAGGCTCCTGAGCAACTCACTTCACCTTGTTCTTATGTCAACTTATTCCTAATTATTCGTAGATCAATCAAGGAGGATGATGCATGGCAGCAGTTGAAAAACGGGGATACTTCACAGGTTGGACTCTCAAAAATGAGGGAGTCATTGCCCCTGATGAACGGCTTCCCTGGGGACAGACCATTTTTGTAGGCTTGCAGCACGTCTTAGCTATGTTTGGCTCAACCGTTTTAGGCCCTCTCCTGATGGGATTCGATCCCAACACCGCAATTTTCTTCTCCGGCATCGGCACACTCATCTTCTTTCTCATCGTAGGTGGTCGCGTACCTAGTTACCTTGGTTCCAGTTTCTCTTTTATCGCCGTGGTGTCTACGGCCACAGCCTATACCGCCAAGTCCTTTGGTGCTCCCAATCCGCACATTGATGTTGCCTTAGGAGGCATCATTGCTTGTGGTGTAGTCTACGCCGTCATTGCTATCGTCGTCATGCTGGTTGGCTACAAGTGGATAGAATACTTGATGCCACCGGTAGTGACTGGCGCAGTGGTGATGGTGATTGGTTTGAACCTGGCACCGGTCGCGATAAGTGAGGCTAGCAGCAACTTGTTTAACGGTTGGATGGCATTAGTGACAGTGCTGGCTGTGGCTGGCGTGGCTGTCTTCTTGCCAGGGCCACTACGCCGTCTGCCCATTCTGCTTGGCGGGATTATTGGCTACGTCGTCTATCTCATCTTCAGCAACGGATTTGGCTTTGGTACAGCTATTGATTTTAGCAACGTGGTAAAGGCTGATTGGATTGGTCTGCCATCGTTTGTTGCCCCTCGCTTTACTGGTAACGCCATCAGCTTGATCGCACCAGTCGCGATTATCCTGGTTGCTGAGAATACTGGTCACGTTAAAGCTGTCGCGGCGATGACACACCGTAATCTCGATAAATACCTGGGCAGGTCGTTCCTCGGTGATGCCATCGCCACCATCATCGCGGGTTTTGGCGGTGGCACGGGTGTCACCACCTATGCCGAAAATATCGGTGTGATGGCAGTCACGCGCATCTATTCGACGCTCATCTTCATCATCGCGGCGGTGGTAGCCATTCTACTGGGTTTCTGTCCGAAATTTGGCGCGTTAATCAGCACCATTCCATCGGGTGTGCTTGGTGGCCTGGCTATTGTGCTTTTCGGCCTCATTGCCGCGACCGGTGGACGCATCTGGATTGAGAACCACGTTGATTTCTCCAAGAGTCGCAATCTTATCACCGCCGCCATAGCCCTGACCATTGGGGCAGGCATGGTTGGCAACATCGCCGTCACCTTCGGCAACTTCTCCGTCGGCGGTATCGGCGTTGCCACCTTCGGCTCGATCATCCTGTACCAGATTCTGCGCGAGCGCAATGTACAGCCCGAAGAGTTGGTCAGTGCCGATGCAGCAGTGGGCGAAAACCCGGCGCAAGAGGAAACAGAACTACAACCCGGCGCAGGCGAATAGTCATGTGTTATTGAGCTATGCTGCCTGGTCAAACACATTGATCAAAGCGCATAGCTCAACCGTGGTTTTCATGTTGTGGCGTGGTACAATGCAGGGAAAGGCGAAATTCTAATCACCTATCTGGAGTTGTATCATGCTACAGTATATTACTGCACCTGAGCTTACTGACGATTATATTCACTCAGTATGGGAAACGCTCCCTCAACATGTGCGGCCCACGTTCCTCTTGCCCAGCCAATCGCTTTCCGAGCAGCTTGGTTGTGAAATCACTATTGCGACCGAAACGTTTCAATATACCGGCAGCTTCAAATTTCGTGCGGCCTATAATCTTCTTTCCAGCGTGCCAGAGCAGCATATCGTTGCCGCATCATCCGGTAACTTTGGGCAGGCGGTGGCCTATGCCAGTAAACTGTTAGGCAAAACATGTATCATCGTCATGCCAAACACCTCGGCGCAGGTGAAAGTTGCCTCCGTCGTATCCTATGGGGGAGTGGCGGACCTGATTGATGTGCGCGAAATCAGCCGTGCCGAACGGGTGCAACAACTGCTGGCACACTATCCTGGTTCATTCGCCGCAGCCGCTTATGATGATTACCGTGTTGTGGCAGGCAATTCGACGTTGGGCAAAGATATTTTCGCTGGGGCTGACTTTGATCTTGTCATCGTCCCCGTTGGTGGAGGTGGTCTCATCTCTGGTATCACTGTAGCAAGGGATCACTTGCAAGCACGCACTACAATTATTGGAGCGGAACCCCTCCCCGGCAACGATGCCGCCCGCTCCCTCCACAGTGGTCAACTCCAGCACAATGAACATGAACCCGCTACGGTCGCTGATGGCGCACGAACCCTGAGTCTGGGGAAGATTAACTGGGAAGTTGTGCGGCAGGGCGTGGACGATATCATTGAAGTCCCTGACGATGTGACCCTGGATGCGCTGAGACGCTATTTCCGCTATGCCAATCTCAAAGTCGAGCCAACGGGTACATTAGCTCTTGGAGCAGTGCTCACGCAGCCCGCCAAGTTTTACGGCAAAAAAATCTGCTGTGTTGTTAGCGGGGGCAATGTCGATCCTCTGGTGTATGCGCAAGCACTGAGAGAGTAATACAAGCCTCTATGAAGACTATTTTGGAGTGGATTCTAAAGCGGTGGAAATAGCCGAAACCAGCGTCTGCAAGCGAAACGGCTTCTCGACAATGCCTGCGAGAGGTGCAACGCAGCGTGCCTTGACTAACTCTGAGTTCGTAGCCGCGGTACACAGGATCAGCGGTAATGTTTGGGTGTGGGAGTGAGAAGTGAGATATCTCAATACATCGATGCCATCGATATCGGGCAGGGAGAGATCCATAATAAGGACCTCGACTGGCAAGCGATGGGTACCAGCCGAACCCAGCAATGAGGTACTTAGCCCGTCTGATATTTGAGCACCTTGCGCTAAAGCCTGAAGGCATTTTTTGGAGGTTTCATAGATAGTGACTTCGTGACCAGCAAAGTGCAGCAATGTCGCGCATAGTTTCGCTATACGAGGATTATCTTCTAGCAATCCAACCTGGGCCATACGTATCACTGATCCTTTGTGCGTCTGGAAATATCTACCCATGAATTGTAGTAGGTCAATGTATCACCTGTCAAGCTTTCTGATATTTCACCCCCATCCATCTTTGGACAAACCGTCTATTACAAAGGATACATTTGCCCAAAGATGAGAGATGAAATTTGATGTTTTCGGGAGAGGTGAAGAAAATCAGACAATTCTCATAAAATACTCCAGAGGTTTTCATGCAGGTCTCATGTTAGAGCGGTATGCTATGCTACGATAGGGAAACTTTTACGGAAAATAGTAGAAAAAGGATGCTATAAAATCCTGTATACTCAAGAAGGGTGATACATCGCTTCAGCGTAAAAGCAAGTCATTACATCTTGCCAGAAGAGGGAATCAATTTTATGCGTATTCTCATTGTAGAGGATGATCCACGTTTAGGTCCTAACCTGAAGAAGGGGTTGGAGAGAAGTCATTATGCCGTTGATCTGGTCAGCGATGGAGAAGATGCCGTTTACACAGGTATCACCACTGCCTATGATCTCATCATTCTGGATGTTTTGCTACCGCACCTCAATGGTTTCGAGGTTTGTCGTCGGCTACGTAAGGAGAAGAGAATGATGCCTATTCTCCTCTTAACAGCACTCGGCGAGGTCGATCATCGCGTTACCGGACTAGATACGGGTGCAGATGACTACTTGACAAAGCCTTTTGCGTTTCGCGAGTTAGAGGCGCGTGTACGGGCATTGTTACGCCGTGAAAGTTCGACGAAAACGGTGGAGCTGCACTTTATAGATATTACATTAGATACAGGCACACATGAAGTACGCCGTGGTGAGCGCGTAATTCCATTAGGGAGCAAAGAGTACGCACTACTAGAATTTATGCTACGCCATCCTCACCAGGTATTGAGCAGAAATATGATTGCCGAACACGTTTGGGATTGTGACGCGGAACATCTCTCCAACGTCATTGATGTGTATATCCGCTATCTGCGGCGCAAGCTCTGCGAACAGAATGAGCCAGATGTGATCCAAACCATACGTGGCTCAGGATACCAGCTAAAGGAGCCAGTATGACGAAAGGCCACTGGCGACGTGTATTGCCGCTGGGGATTCGCGCACAATTAATGCTATGGTACACCGTTGTCTTTGCGCTACTCATCCTCTTGTTTAGTACCATTCTCTATACTGCCCTGCAAGCATCCCTGGCGACCGGTGTTGACACGGCCCTACAAATCCGCACACAACAGATTGCAGCCGGTGTAACCACCGAAGGAGGGAAAATCTCCATTCAAGATGTCACAGGCGATTTGCCCGGACTGGACAACGGCGCAACTCCGGGTCAGGGCAACAATAACAGTACAGCCAACAGCAATCAAACAAGTGGGCCAAATGGCACCGGTCAGACTGGCCCTCAATCTGGCCCTCAATCGGATGTCAACATCGGCACACTTGTACGTATTCTCAATAATAAAGGCCAAATCTTCTATAGCTCTCCTGCCTTCAACAGTCTCTCGGTACCATCCAGCAGTATTACCGATCCGCTCCATGGCATTGATTGGCAAGGAACCGTAACGGCCCATAATGGACAGGCAGTGCGACTCTACAGCATTGCATTGCTTGATAATGACAACATTTTTGGAGTAATCCAGGTTGGAGAGTCGCTGGCACAGCTTACTACCACGTTACAGAGTATCACCTTTGCGCTACTTGCTATCGCACCCTTTGTCCTTCTACTTGGTGCCATTGTCAGCTATTGGTTAGCAAAACGAGCATTCAGACCAATCCTCCACCTGACGCGTACTGCCCGCGACATCAAGGCTGGCGATTTACATCGACGTGTACCTGTTCCACCGGCAAGAGACGAAGTACACGATCTCGCTTTAACTCTCAACGAGATGATCGGGCGACTCGATCTGGCATTTACACAACAACGCCGCTTTGTCGCCGATGCTTCGCATGAACTGCGCACGCCGGTGACAGTCATTCGCAGTATCACCGATGTGGCACTGATACAGCCCCTCAGTTCAGAAGAATATGTCGCGATGCTCCAAGATATCAACGCCGAAGCCGAGCAACTGGGTCATCTCATCAACGATCTTCTGGCATTGGCACGGGCAGATGAGGGACAGATACTGCTTGATTATGAATGTGTACGCCTTGACCTCCTGGCATTTGACGTGGCAGCAGCTATGGAGCCAGTGGCAATTGAGCGTGATATCACGATGCAAATAGAGAAAATGGATCCGGTCACTGTGCAAGGCGATACGGCGCGACTCATCCAGGTGATGATGGGACTGGTGGACAACGCAATTAGCTACACGAATACTGGTGGTACCGTTACGCTCACCGTTTCTGATCATGAAACAAGTGCCAAATTTTCCGTGGGTGATACTGGTATGGGCATCGCTCCTGAGGATATCCCCCATATTTTTGAACGTTTCTATCGCACCGATCCCGCACGGTCACGAGTAGCGGGCGGTAGCGGACTTGGTCTGGCTATCGTAGATTGGGTGGTACGAGCACATGGAGGTGCAATCTCGGTCGAGAGCCAGGTAGGGCAAGGGTCAACCTTCACCGTGACACTGCCCCTGGCCCCGTCAGCAAAAACGAAAACGGGCGAACTCACACCTGAGCAACCGAAAGCTGCTGAAACACAACAGTCCCATCATTAATACCGCGCAGCCCTACGCTACCACTGGGGAACGTTGAGACGGTAGCCTGAGCAACAGCCTTGCTATTCACCAGGCACGTCACGAGCTTACCCTTGGTAATCACCTGGAGTTGATTTGTAGCATTGATACCAGTGTGAATAGTAGGGGCAGCAGTGAAAGGGATGATAATGTGACTCACATCATTCACAACAACCGTAAAGGTGAATCGTCCATGACCATCAATGCCAAAAAAGTAATAGTTTTGAGGAGAGGCATGATGAAACGCAATACCATAGGCGTGGCTCATCGAACCGCTTGTTTCTTGCATGGTTACGGTGATCGACGCATCTGTGAGCGGTGATGTAGGGGCAAGGCAGATGTAAGCCTGACCGCCATTCGGCTTTACCATCAAACCAGTAGAGGTGACTGTACATTCAGGACTATGCGCCCAACCAGGGGCTGGCGTAGTGAGCGCATTGCTATAGATTGTGGGTGTTCCTTGGGGCGTGGGATATGACTTCACTACAGCAGTCGAGCCGGTAGCCTGGATTGATGGGGATGAAGTGACGAGCGCACCACAACCGGACAGCACAACCAATAGACAGCCAACAATCGCCGGGGTCATTACAGCAGTATATCGTGAAACATGTCGCATTGTTCTCTTGTTCCTTTTCTATGCTTCTCAATGGGGAAGGACATTCTCGGTACGTCTTAGGTTATAAGGGGGAGTACCGGGGGGAAGAATGCCCTTGCTGAAACTATAGCAGCGTAAAATGAGACAGAGATGAAAAATCTTCCCCAAGAAGTTTGGTATGAGTTGTCTACTCTGGAATTTTAATGTACATATCATACAGGGCATCTATACTTCCTACAGGATATCAAAGGAGGATATGAGATGATTCCTGGAAAATATATTGATTTACGCCCGGTACGAGCAGCGGATTTGACGCTCTTGAGGCAGTTGGAACAGCATCAACTGATTGCGCACTTCATGGCAACAACCGCGACAGTGTTGGATGCTCGTGAAAATGTTGAACAAGAATTTGATCGTTTGCTACGCTTGCCGCGTATCAAATTGCTTGCCATAGAAACAAAAACAGGAGCCGTGGTCGGCTTTATCCGCCTGAACGATATTGATTTTGTAGCACGCAAAGCTACTGTGCGCATCTTTGTCGCACCAGATATGCAAGGGCAAGGTTATGGTACAGACGCGTTACAGTGTCTGGCAGACTTCTGCTTTCGTGAACTGGGCCTGCATCGTCTTGGCCTGGTGGTAAGGGACGATAACACACGTGCAATCTCTGTATACAAACGTTTGGGATATGTTGTCGAGGGGTGCGAACGTGATGCCACCTGGAGCGAGGGACGCTGGGTCAATTTTCTGCATATGGGGCTGCTAGCCAGTGAATGGCACGAGGAGCTGCGATAAGATGCACATCTGGTTACGTTTTCTTCGGCTACTCAATCCCTATCGCGGTCGCCTCCTCATCACCTTTCTAGCAACCCTGACACGTCCGCTGCTGAATGCATTCAAGATATACCTTCTCAAACTGATTGTAGATAATTTGGCGCAAACACCTTCGACCCAGTACGCTCTGTACATTTGTGCCGCTTACCTGGCTATAGCTCTGATAAAAGGCCTTGCTAACTATGTCGATCAATATTATGGAGCATATGTTGGAGGAAAAGTCGTCATTGATCTCCGTCAACAGGTCTTTGACCGCTTCCTGCGCCTATCTCTGCGCTATCACGGTGAGCATCGTGTTGGCGAAAGTATTAGTCGCCTGATTAGCGATGTAGGGGCCGTTGAGGATCTCCTGGTCTCAGGCATTACGGATGGGCTAACGCAAATTTTGACGGTGATCGTTTTCGCAGGCATGTTGTTCTACCTTGACCCCATACTGGCTTTGTATTCGCTGCTAGTGCTACCATTTCTCTTTGTTTCATTGGCGATCTATGCACAACGCAGCCGAAAGGCCGCTCGCGAAGTTCGTACACGGGTGGCGGAACTGACAGCCACGGCGGAAGAAGGTCTATCCGCCATTGGACTCGTGAAAACCTTTATGCGCATGAAATACGAGGGAGAGCGATTGCATGAGCGCGGAATACAACACTGGTTGGCTCGCCTACAGGTGGCCCGCCTGCGCGGCTGGTACATTCCGGTAAGTGATATCGTAGCAACCATTGGAACAGTGCTCGTTATCTACTTTGGCGCACAAGCCCTGGCAACCGGAACGCTAACAATCGGAGGGCTGGTGATTTTCCTCGCCTACCTGGGGCAATTGTACAACCCACTGCTCAGCCTGAGTCGCCTGGGAAATAGTATGCAAAGTGGTATAGCAGCAGCAGAGAGAGTGGCAGCTACGCTTGATCTACCCGAGGACGAAGATGAACCTCGTGCCGCGACGCGGCCATGGCAGATGCTGTCACATGCCACGGAGGCGATCTCACCTGCCATTGCGTTCAATCACGTCTCATTTGCCTATAAGGCCAACGACCCTGTCCTGCGTGACTTCTCACTGACAATACGCAGTGGAAGCATTGTGGCACTGGTAGGAGCAAGTGGAGGGGGCAAATCTACCGCTATTGCTCTACTGCAACGGCTCTATGAACCGGATGCCGGTCACATCTCTCTGTTCGGCCATGATCTGCGTGAGTTTGATACGGACACACTGCGGCAATGGATGGCAGTTGTGCCACAAGAAGTTTCGCTCCTGATGGGCAGCATTCAGGATAACATTCGCTATGGTCGCCTGGATGCTAATGAACAGGCTATAACATGCGCCGCGCAGCAAGCGGGCATACTGGATATGAAATTACCAGGCGGTTTGGAGACGATGATTGGGCCACGCGGCAGTAAGCTTTCTGGAGGGCAACGCCAGCGTGTGGCGATTGCGCGAGCACTCGTGCGCAATGCACCTATTCTTATCCTTGACGAGGCGACCTCTGCATTGGACTCGGTTACAGAAGAGCGACTGCGTGCAACGCTGGAAATGCTACGCCAGCACCATACGATACTGTTGATCGCCCATCGTCTCTCCACTGTTCGCTCAGCCGATCTGATAGCCGTCGTTGATGAGGGACATGTAGTCGAGGTGGGAAACCATACGGAACTGCTTGCACAGGAAGGAGCTTACGCACGGCTGGTGCAAGCCCAACTTTCCACGGACATTTCCCGACAAACAACAGCAGTTTTGCCACGTTTTTCATAATGTCTTGCTTCTCATCATAAACTTCATGTTCATCTCATAGACAAGTTCTATACTCAGAATGTGCGGAAGCCACAAAAGTGACATCCGTACAGAACTTTACAAGGAAAGGAGGAAAACACACATGGCAGAAGCAGTAGGTCTCGAAAGCGAAAGCGTTGAGGCAACAGGTACTGAGACTGATGGACCAGGTGGGCCAAATACTCAGCAAGATGGCAACTTTGAAGGCAACAACTAAGTTGCTCTCATCGGAATAGAACAGGGGCTATGAGGAATACATTTTCTCATAGCCCCTGTTCTTGTATTGTCTATGAGCTAACAAGGGTCTCTCGACGCGAGTCTCTGAATGCTGTACAATCTTAAGCAGTCAAAGAAACTGTTCTATAGGATTATTGAGATTGCAATGAGTGATAACAACATTATAAAGAAATACCCCATCAGCACGGTACGCTTCGGGATGGGAAAAGAAATACAGCTCTACACTGATGAACTGGTCATCACCGGTCAGGAAGAAGAGCGAGAACTCCATATCGACCTGGTGGCAATGCAACGTTTGACATTAATACCTGGTGAACCAAATCCAGCCAAGCTGATATTGATGGCTGACCTGAACGATGAGACCGATGTTATCCTTGCCGAAGGTATGACCAATGCACGCGATTTTCGAGCTATGCTGCCACACCTGATTGAGCTTTGTCCAGATTTACAATTAGACCCACCTGATATGGCGGAGCAATTGCGACAAGCTTTAAACAACAAGAGAGCATATTCACTGACCTGCTATGGCACCATCCTGTTGCTGCTCATCTTTCTGTACGTGCTCTATCTGGTGGTGGTATTTATTGGAGCGCACCACTAAGGTTTTATTGCAGAGAAAGTGAGACTCCGTATGCCGTCTACCCAGAGCGTTCTTTTTGTGCCTGAAATGAGTAACGATCCGCGTATCCGCGTCTTCCGACGCGCATTTGATGCGATCGGTGAATTTGAAGGGATGGAAGTTGACGCGTACATCGTCATTACCACGACCACCGTTGTTGTGCTTGATACGCTCCTCTGCCCCGAAGATGTCGAGAGCATGATGGAGATGGTGCAAAGCGATAGTGCCGGACGGCAGATATTGGTCGTGAATAGCCATGCTGATTGGGATCACGCCTGGGGCAACGCTTATTTCACCGGTAGTCACTCCGCACCTATCATTGCTCATGAGCATGGCATAGTGCGCATGGCAGCGGAAGAGGCGCGGGTAGAGCTTGCTGACTTCCAACAGCACTATCCCATCTTCCAGAACGTCACCTTGCTACCACCAACGCTGACGTTCAACATAGGTCTCACCATTCATGGTGGCGATTTGACTATTGAACTTATCCCCGCTCCTGGTCATCATCGCGACCATATCGCGGCCTGGATACCGGAATTGCGCTTACTGCTGGCGTTTGACGCGGTAGAGAAACCACTGCCCTGCCTGGAAAATGCTGAGGCTGTACCCTCCATGTTGCGTACCCTGGAACATTTTCTTGCCATGGAGCCTGAGCGAGTATTGTGTTCGCATGGCAAAACGACCAGTCCACAACTGGTGAAAGAGAACCTGACCTATCTCCGTGAAATTGAACGTCGCAGCCAGGCCTTATTACGCGAACATCAACCATCCGACGCTGAACTAGAACACGCGGCAGCAGCGATTCATTATCCCTTTGACGAGGTGGTCGCGGGACTAGATGAACCTGTTGATCGCACATTTTATAGTTGGGCGCACGATGCCAATGCCCGTTATATGCTACAGTGGTTGATGAAAGAGGCTGCCCATTAAAGGAGATGAAAACATTTTGGCTGCTATACATTTCATCTATTGTCCCATCTGCGCCACGCCTTTAGCGGAAAAGCACATCTATTCCGCGCATCGCCTGGTCTGCCCTGCCTGTAACTATATTCATTTCCTTGAACCTAAAGTGGTGACAGTGGTCGTCTTGCAATACGAGGGGAAGTTTTTGCTTGGCCGACGCAATATTGATCCCGCAAAGGGAATGTGGAGCTTCTTTAGTGGCTATATGGAGCGTGGGGAAAAGGTCGAAGAGGCTGCTATTCGCGAAGTGAAAGAAGAAACCAACCTCGATGTTCAACTGGAACAACTGATTGGCATCTATAGTGAGCGTGGCAATCCACATGTCGTAATAGCCTATCGCGCCAGTGTACACAACAACGACATCGGTGCATTGACGGCCCAACTCGACGAAGTGAGTGAGTTGGCCTTCTTTGCACTGGAAAAGATACCAACGCTGGCTTTCCCCACTGACCAGCAGATATTACACGACTTGCACCAACTCCAACCGCCACAATCTTATGTCAAATGATTTGATTTTGGTTCGTCAGCTGCTTTCTGTTCAGGTGGTACGACTGAGCATAGCAGATTTACTGCGGCGATTGCGGCGTGTGAAGCGATAGAACACAAGGAAGAGCAACACGATAAGAACTATCGGGAGGAAGCGAGTAAAGCTGAATCCACCACTCGTACCAGGGAAAAGGTAGATATCATCAGCGGCAGCGAGCAGTTGCGTGTAATCGGTTCCACCTAATTCAATCGCGTAAATGGGATGATCTCTGGGCAAGCCTGAAGCGATACCACTCCAATTTTGTCCACTATCATTGCTGCGCAGCACTCCCACAGCGGTACCTACATAGACAGTAGTTGGTGCGCGAAAATCCACAAACACAGCATGCACCTGAGTTTTCGCCAGGGATTGCAAACTCTCGGCCCAGTGCGCCCCAGTATCGGTTGAACGCAAAAAGCCCTGGCTCGTGCCAGCAAAGATCAGACCAGGTGTACCTCCACTGATTGATGCAGGCTGAATGGTGTAAATATCGATATTCGCGGGTATGCCATCGTTGAGGGCCTGCCAGCTTGCCCCCCGATTATCAGAGCGATACACACCTAGCGAGGTCGCGGCCCAGAGGCGATGATGATCCGTATCAAAGGTCAGGCTGTTAATAGTGGCATTCGTGGCAATACCAGTGGAGATTGATGACCAGGTCGTGCCATCGTCCGTGCTCATAAATACGCCATGTTGGGCGGCAACATATATCGTGTGCGGAGCATTGAGATCAAAAGCAAGCGCGGTAAACATGTGAGACGTAAGACCTTTGGCCTTTTCCCCAACAGCACTCCAATGTTGGGCGGCATCTATACTGACGAATAACCCATTAGCGGTGGCGGCAAAAAGTTTTTTGCCCGTTGCATCGAAGGATAGCTCATAAACAGCATTGGGTAGAGAAAGTCCTGTACTGTGATCCGACCAGTGTAGGCCACCATCGGTACTGGCTAAAACACGGCCTTGTTCATCACCGGCATAGAGGGACTGGGGATTATTGGTATCTATGGTAAGCACACGGATCTGTGCATGCGGCAGCCCACTCGCTTGCCACATGCCACCGGCAAAAATACCCGCGTTGGTTGCACAGGCGGACAGAGCTAGTATGCAAAGCAGCGATAGAATAACACTCTGCAAAAGCAGAGGTGCTATAGATGAACCGTCTTTATGTGCAATTGTAAACATACAAGCCTCTTATTACAGCAAGGGAAGTTCTTCGCCCAGCCCCCGCTCACGCGCCATGGTATAGACATGAGCCGCCGCAGCGAGATCTTCGAGGGCAATGCCTAAGCCTTTATACAGCGTAATATTTTCTAGCGCATCTCGTTGCGGTCCCTGGCCACCAACAACCTCGGAAAGTTCAAACACTCTATCCCAGTCGAACAGCCCCTCGTTAACAGGGATAATAAAATCACCTGCCTCGGCGCGAGCCTGTTCTTTTGAATCGGTAACAATGAGATAGCTCTTCTGTAGCGTAGATAGATCAATTTCGCGTTTCGTAGCCCAATTCGAGCCAATGGCATTGATATGGCACCCTGGCTGCACCCATTCGCCGTATAAGACTGGTTCCGTGGAGGAAGTGGACGTAATTAAAATGTCGGCCATTTCAACCGCTTGTCGAGGATGAACGACCGGTCTCACTTCGATATGGAGCACGCGTGACATCTCGTCGCAAAAGAGCTTACAGGACTGAGGGGTACGGCTGTAGACATAGACAGCAGTTATTGGGCGAACAGTACAGACACCTATCAATTGTGTTACAGCTTGCTGACCAGCACCGATGAGGCCTATGGTGGTAGCGTCCTCCCGTGCGAGATACGTCGTAGCCAGTCCACTCATCGCGCCTGTGCGCATTCTTCCCAACCAGTCAGCTTCGATAATAGCCAATAGTTGACCATCTTGCGAACTATAGAGCATGACGACGAAACGCACACCTTCGCGGAATGCTGTGTATGTTTTGAAGCCCAATACTCCCAGCGTAGGCGCGGCAGCGACGAGTATGTTTAGTACGCCGTTTGCCAGCTTGACACGACTGCGTGGTGGATTGACCACGCGTCCATCTGCCAATGCCCCAAAAGCCTGATTCAACACCGCTATTGTATCAGGCATCGTTAAAAGGCTTCGTACATCTTCCTCACGCAATACTAATACCATCGAAGCAATCTCAAGCAGCCACTAATTTTTTCGACGTATGATCCGCCGCATATACACAACGGTTTCTTCGATCTCGTAGTTCTTTGGTAATTTGTATTTTTTCTCGTTTTGTGGAAAGAGCACGTCTTTGAGACGATTCACTATTGGCAATGTGTTGCTAACAGTCTTAGGGGGCGGTGTGACGCGTGCGATGAGGCTACGGCGCAGCAGTTCAATGCCAACGCCTACTGCTACAGCACCGACGCTGGCGGCTAAGCGCGGTATCTGTGGGTTACTCATGACTGCCGGAAGACGATTCTGTGTGGTCAATACCAGGCTGGTTGAAGGTATTGTTAAGTCTGCTCCACATTGGCGGCAATACTGGTTGTCCTCCGCGCTCCGCGTATGACAATTAGGGCATAGCATTTGATTGTTCCTCCATGAAAAAAAGTTTTCCCTGTACATTATACAACGACTCAGCCACATTTCCCTGGCTACGTTCTGTTCTCCAGAATATTGGCGATTGCATCAATGACGATGGCGTTTTCTTCGATGGTATTGTAGAAGTAGGGGGAGACGCGCACCAGACCGGGACGATGGTCAACAATGATATTGCGCTCGATCAACGCGTTAACAATCTCGTCGGGACGCTCCAATTCCAACATCACAATGGCACTACGGCGTTCTGGCTCCTGGGGCGCACGCACATTCCAGCCATGCTCACGCGCACGCGCTACCAGGTCATTGGTCAAATAGCGGGTACGTTCACAAATTGACTCAACACTGATCTCCAAGACAATATCGAGGCCACCATTGGCGGTATAAATCGTGGGTATTGAGGGAGTACCCATTTCAATTCGGGTCGCCTCTGTGCGAAATGCAAACTCTTGCGTCTTGAATTGGAACTGCTCGCGATGCCCAAACCACCCACTGACAGTCGGTTCTAACGTGGAGAGTAGCCCCTCACGTATATAGACGAACGCTAAACCAGGGCCACCCATAAGCCATTTGAGTGTGCCTGTGACCAGAAAATCAATATCCATCGCGTTGACGTTAAGCGGGATTTGTCCAGTGCCTTGATAGTCGTCAATGAGCACCAATGCTCCATTTTTGTGCGCTATATCAGCAACTGCCCGCACATCCTGGATATAGCCACTGGTATAAAATACACGCGAGGTAGCTACAAGGGCGGTTTTGTTATCGACGACGCTTTCAAACAATTCGGGGGGCGTATAGATACGGTCGGGACTTTGCACGAATTGGCTTTCAATGCCCAGCCGCTGTTTGACCAACCACTGATAGGCAAGCGTGGGGAAATCCATATCAGCCATCACAACCTTGTTGCGTTCGCTGTAGTCTAAGGCAGTAGCGATTGAACTGAGGGCGGCGGAAACGCTGGGAGCAATGGCCACTTCATGCAGTTGTGCGCCAATAATACGAGCGAACTTTTGGCGTGCTTTGGCAATCTCTCCCAACCAGATTTCGTACCATGCATGTGCGCCCCACTCGTTCCACATCTCCTGGAACGTTGCCAAACCTTGCATAGAACGCTGTGAAAGTGCGCCCAGTGAGCAGCTATTCATGTACGTTTTACGCTGTAGTATCGGAAACTCTTCCCGATATTTCAGCAGCTCTGGATGTTCGACAGCCGCTGGAGCTGGATATTGCATCCGGGACTCACTCATTGCCATAGCATAATGCTCCTTATAAAGTAGCTTGTTCGGTCCTTTGCCTATTTGCTTGCTCGTCACAGTGATAACCGACTTCCGACATTATACTCTTTATTTTACTGCCTGGCGTGTTGAGAATCTATAGTCTTAGCTAGCAATATTGCCGCACGCTCCACTTCTGCTCCAGTAGACCAGCGTCCCAGGGTCAGACGCAACGCGCCGAGCGCACGGTCGCGGGATAAGCCCATGGACATCAGCACAGCCGACGGTTCTGTGCTTCCCTCGTGACAGGCTGAACCGGTCGAGCTAGCGATGCCTGGCGTAGCAGCCAACACCTCTTCACCGATCACACGCTCTACACTGATGTTGAGGGTATTCGGCAAACGTTCGGTTGGATGCCCATTGAGATGGGTCATAGCAGGAAATCGCTCTTCGAGTAGCTTGTGCAACTGGTCCCGTAGTCTTTGTATACGGGGGCGACTCTCGGCGAGTTGCTCTTGTGCCAGCACACAGGCCGTTCCCAGAGCCACCATATGCGCGATGTTCTCCGTTCCAGCACGACGCCCACCTTCCTGACCCCCACCATAGATTATCGGCTCAAGCTCAATGCCCTCGTGTACATATAACGCACCAATACCTTTGGGTGCATACAACTTATGTCCGGCGATGGTCAGTAAATCAACACCGAGTTCATCGACACGGGTCGGTATTTTGCCAACTGACTGCGCGGCATCGCTATGTAGCAAGACACCATGGCGGTGGGCAATCTCAGCGATCTCAGCGATAGGTTGTAGCGTTCCAGTCTCGTTATTGGCGTGCATGATAGTAATCAGTACGGTCTGTTCATTGATCGCCTCAGCAACGTCGGCGGGGTTCACGCGCCCATAGGCATCGACGGGGAGATAGGTGATGCGAAACCCGTGATGGCGTTCAAGGGCATGGCAAATATTGAGGACGGCGGGATGTTCCGTTACCTGCGTAATAATATGATTGCCCTGGTTCCGCTTAGCCAAAGCTACACCACGAATAGCCAGGTTATCGCTTTCAGAACCGCCTCCGGTAAAGACAATCGTGGAGGGCGCACAGCCTAACAATTGTGCGACGTGTGTGCGAGTAGTAGTCACAGCTTGCCGTGTCTCATGTCCATAACGATGGGTGCTCGATGGATTGCCAAAGTGCAATGCGAGATAGGGCAACATCGCCTCAACTACCGCCGGATCGACCGGAGTAGTCGCATTGTAGTCGAGATAGATAGGGCCATTGCGCAGGCCAGGATGCTGTGTGCTCATAAAATACATCATCCTTTCACGACGGCTAATTCGTCCGCCATTCGCGCCTGTATCTCTTCCCATAAGGCTCTCACATGCGCTTCTGTAGTACGGAGATTACCGATAGCAATGCGGATGGTAAATTTACCATGCAGTTTGGTGTGCGAGAGGAAGAAGTGACCGGCGTCATTGATGCCACTCATAATGCCTTCGTTTAACGCTTCTAACTGTGCTTCGTCGTCCATGCCCCACGGATGAGCGCGGAAACAGACGGTGCCGAATGGAGTGGGAGCCATACGTTCAAAGTCGGGTGCTGTATCCACCCACTGTGCGACTAGCTGGCCGAGGCGATTATGCTCGTGAATACGGGCAGCCAATCCTTCATGACCAAAGTAGCGCATAATCATCCATAGCTTGAGCGAACGGAAACGCCTTCCCAGCGATGTGCCATAATCCATTAGATTCGGCACTTCATCGCCCTTGCCTTCGGTATTACGCAAGTATTCTGGCACAAGGCTGAAAGCAGCTTTGACAAGCTCTGGCTTACGTGTGTAGAAGACGCTGCAATCAATGGGCGTAAAGAGCCACTTATGTGGGTTCACAATCAAGGAATCGGCTCGTTCGCATCCCTCCAAGACCCATTGCATTGTTGGATCAACGGCTGCCGAACCACCATAGGCCCCATCGACATGGAGCCAGAGTCCGTGACGTTCGCAGATGTCGGCAATCTGGGGAACCGGATCAATGCTCGTCGTGGAGGTAGTACCAACGGTCGCGACCACGGCAAAGGGCAACCAGCCATTCGCACGGTCTTCCTCAATAGCGCGTTCCAGTTCCGCTACATCCATACGGAAATCGCTATCTACGCCTATTTTGCGCAATCCTGCCTGACCTACACCTAAGACAATGCCAGCCTTCTCGACTGAGGAATGGGCCTCTTGCGATGCATAGTAGCGCAAACGTGGCACCTCAGCCCGACCGGACATACCATCCTGGCGAATATGCAGGTCAGGGATGGCTTCGCGAGCTGCTGCCAGGGCATAGAGCACACCGGAAGAAGCGGTATCGTTGATTACGCCAAAAAGGGGCTGGGGCAAGCCTAGCATTTGCCGGAGCCAGTCCAGCGTCACCTGTTCCAATTCTGTCGCGGCGGGAGAGGTACGCCAGAGCATGGCATTGACGTTCAAGGCACCAGAGAGCATTTCGCCGAGAATGCCGGGGCCAGAAGCGGTGATACCGAAATAGGCCATAAAGCCGGGCGAATTCCAGTGTGTAATGCCGGGCATCAATAATTGATCAAAGTCGGTGAGAATCACCTCCATCGCTTCCGGTTGTTGTGGTGGTTGAGCAGGTAAAGAACGACGAATATCACCCGGCGCGGTTTGCGCCAGTACGGGATAGTCACCTACCCCTGTTAAATAGTCAGCCATCCAGTCCACAACCTGGTGTCCATACTTCCGAAATGCCTGTGGGTCCATGTCGCTCGTCGCGTTTGGCTGCTGAGCCGAATCGAGTTTGCTGTCCTCGTCCATAGTCTGCCTCCCTAATAAATATTAAGAAAAATGCCCCCACCGAGAAGATGGGGGCATAACACCTTCATGGGAGAAAGTATCTTCTATCCAGGTATTATTGCGCGAATTTTTGCGCAAGTTCGCGTGAACTTGGTTCAACCAGTACTGAGCCATCGGGGAAAACGATAGTTGGCACCCTTTGCATGCCTTTATTCACGCGCACCACGTATGCAGCAGCGCGGTCGTCCTCTTCAATGTTGATATACTCGTAGGGGACGTCATGGGAATCAAACCAGCGTTTCGCCATACGGCAATCGCCGCACCATGTGGTGGCATACATCTTGATAGTTTCTTGTTTGGTGATAGGTTGTGAAATTGGATCCTGCACAGATAGCTCCTTCAAATGCTGAGATAAGATATGTTTGTCCGTCTATATATTGCAACACCTGTTGCGTGCAGAATATTCCTGCTCGGTTGGTATCGAAGGGAATATCCGTAGCTTAACTTTCAGCTGTTTGCAATGCTGGCTTATTAGCACGCTCCATTAGTACATCGAGGAACTTCTTGCCGCCGGTGGCAATGAGTCCGGGATTACGTGCCAGGATACCCATCATCAAGCCCACGCTAAAGTCGCCGCGCAGAGCCTGTGCCATCTGTGCGGGAGTGAGACGTTTCATCAAGTCCAGTGCGTTATCCCACTGCTCATCACTATAATTCGTAATGCGCTTGTTAATCATGTAGGAGATGTCCATGTCGCGCCCGAAACGTACACGCCAGCGCTTGTCAAAGCGTTCAAGGAATGCGCCCGTTGTATTGGCCGCTTTGACAGCTTCCGCCGCCACTGTTCCCGCCATTTGGCCGGAGTAGATGGCAAAACGAATGCCCTCGCCAACAAGTGTTGAACCATGGCCCCCTGCGTCACCTGCCAGCAAGAGACCATCACGAGAAAAGCGAGCCAGTGGCCCCTCGGAAGGAAAGAGTCCTGTATGATATTCAATTGGGCTGGCATCTTTGAATTTATCCGTCAACTGTGGCAGATCGCGAATGATGCTGTCTAGATAGGTACGGGCATCGTCATCGCAATCGGGATGCAGCACGCCTACGCCCAAGCGTACACGTCCATTGCCACGCGGGAAGGCCCAGGCATAGCCACGCGGGGCAAACTCACTACCCATTATCAGGTAGAGCTCATCTTGCGGATAGTTGGGGGCGTACATATCGTATTCCGCGCCGTAGCCGTAACGATGAAATGCCTTGCCCAGCTCTGAGCGCACGCCCACGTGACGTGAAAAGCCACTGGCATCAATGGTGACATCTGCTTGTATGGGAGCGCGTTCGTTGACATGATTCTTGATGGTGACACCGCAGACACGCCCATTTTCTAACAAGGTCTGCTCGACGGTGTGATTGACGCGCAGTATTGCCCCGGCTGCCACGGCCCGGCTAGCCAGGTGTTGATAGAGTCCGCGCACATCGACCACGCAAGCCACGGCAGGATTGTAATGAAGGGGAACCTCGCGATGAGGCGAGACAAAGTAAACTGTATTGATGGGGTGATAGAGATGTTGTGGGATGTGCAGTGCTTGCATATCGCTGACCCAGCTTCCACCACTCGTATGAATAGGATAGCCAATTTCGTGCTGACGTTCCACTATCAACGTTCGTACACCAAGCTTAGCCGCTGCTTCACCAGCGGCCAAGCCAGCAGGCCCACCACCAACAATTAAGACATTCCATCGTTCTGACATGTAAACCTTCCATTACAATTGCTAGAGATTAGTTGCTACGATGTTCAGGGTTCATTAACGCCAGCACAGCAGTTTCATCCTGGCTTTGCGGTTTATAGCCGTCAGGAGCCTGGTCATCAATCTGCCAGACCCACCCCTTACGTATTATATATCGCCAGTCCAGGCTAGTGGAGTTGTTGATATCGGCAGGTGTTGTTGTTTTGAGCAAATCCAACACGGCATCGGGTACAGGGGCTGCAATATCCAGCTTGCCCGTTTGTACCTGTTGCACATAGTTCGCGATAATACCTTCTGGGTCGGGATGGTAGATAACGCGGTGAAGATTACTGAGATTACTCATTGCGCTATCATGGTAGGCAGGGATCGCGAGATCATTGATGATACGCATACGAAGAGCGGCAAAGAAGCTGTACTGCACCAATCCGCTACAAATGAAACGGAGGACTGACTCGTCCTTCTGCTTAAAGTAATTGGCAACATCGCCAGCCAGCTGCGAGACCACGGGAATATTGTAGTGCTTGGTGACGCGTTCAATATACAGCGCGGTCAACTCATCCACTGTATTGTGATTGTATAACTGGTTGATCTGGTCCAATGCCAGGCCGCGTATATGGCGCAGGTAGGCAATGCCCTTTACATCCTCTGGATCATCTGTATCTCGTTTAGCAATATCGCGTGCCGTCTCGGCGTACCAGTCTACATTGAGGCGTCGAATACCAACGGTAAACTGCTCAGGAGGTATGACTTCATCGCGCCAGCTAGCGACACGCACACCCGTCGTCATCGCTTCTACCAGGAAGGTATTGTCGAACCCCTGTGGCGGATCATTGAGCAGGTAGAGCAATGCCGAATGGCTCCAGGTGCTGTTGGTTGCAAAGCGAATGAGGCTGCTGAAAATCTCTTTGGGATTCAGGTTGGCACGCAAAACCACATCTGAAACACGTAAATGAGGCCCCTCATCGCTTTGTTGTAGAAAATAGGCTATTGGGTCATTGGAAAGATGAATTGCACGATAGGCCATAGACCACATCCTTTCACGTTAAAGCAACAAATACCACAACAGTATCCACTACTGACCTATAATTTGCAAGTAGGAAAATATGCTTTTTGTTGCCTCATTGCTTACAGCAATGCATAAGAGGAATGAGGTGGGACACGACTAGCTATGCTCGGGTTGCACCATCTCTAAAACAATCAACTCATCTTTGCTTTCTGGCTCATACCCTTCAGGAGCTTTGTCAACTTTCCAGACAGTACCTTCGCGTATAACATAGTGCCAAGCAAGGTTATCGCTATTATTGAAGTCAGCAGGGGTAGCGGTTTTGAGCAGGTCGATAACATCATCCGGCACATCGTCAGCAATATTCAGTTTGCCAGATTTGATATCTTTCAGATACGCGTCGATGACGCCATCGGGGTCTTCGCGGAAGATGACACGGTGCAGATTGTTCAGATTGCTCAATGCCGCCTCACTGTTTTCGGGAATGGCAAGGTCGTTGATTATACGCATACGTAATGCCCAGAAAAAGCTGTATTGTACGAGGCCACTACAGACGAAACGAGCGATATTTGTTTTAGAACTGGAGGACTCGTCCCATTTCTTAAAGAGGTTGCCGACCGCATCAGCCGCCTCCGCTACCTGGGGAACGGCGGAAATATGCCGGCGAGCCACGCGCTCAATATACAATGATGCCAGCTCAAACACCGTTTTGTGGTCGAATAAGCCATTAAACTGATCCATCGCGATGCCGCGCACATGGCGTAAAAAGTCAATGCCGAAGGTGTCTTCTGGATCACGCGGATTATGCTTAGAAGCCTCATACGGTGTTTCGGTATACCAATCCAGCGTTGGTCGTTTAATACCAACGGTAAACTGGTGAAAAGGCACAACTTCATTGCGCCAACTGGTGATATGGATGCCTTTAGTCAGTGCCTCAATCAAAAAGGTATTATCATAGCCCTTCGCAGGGTCGCTAATCAGATAGAGGAGGGCAGAATGGCTCCATTTACTATTCGTAGCCAAGCGGATGAGGTGAGCAAAGACTTCTTTTGGGCTTTTGTTTTCGCGTAATACGATATCGGAGACACGTAGATGGGATGTTTTGTCTGTATTATTGAGGAAATAGTCAAGTGGGTCCTGGGAAACACAGGTGGCACGATAAGCCATAGTAGGATAAGCCATACCAGGTAACTCCTTAGCACAAAAAGCTCAGATTTCACTTGTGGATTATGCATCTTTTTCGTTCAGCAATGCAAGCTGAACTACTGTTCTTTGTGTTCCACAGTCCCACGGGTTGCGCAACGAGGTTGTAAAAAGGCGAAAATTGCGCACGCATCCTCAAAATGGAAAGCACGCTCTCGAAAAAAGAAATCGGTGGAAATCCGGCAGATCCGCATCACTGCTATTCGCCATGCTGATGCTTCTTTTGAGATCACAACGGAGAAAAGGGATATGCTCTCCGCAAAGACAGTCTTGCTTGCCACCGGTCTCAAAGAGATTCTTCCCACGATAGATGGTTTGCATGACTATTACGGGAAAAGTGTGTTTAGCTGCCCCTACTGCGATGGATGGGAACTCAAGGAGAAGCCCCTTGTCGTGATCGCAGAAGAAGGACAACAGGCTTTCCATATGGCCAAAATCGTCTGGAATTGGAGTCACGACTTGCCCATCTGTACGAATGGCCATCAGATGCTCACTGAAGCACAACGAGAAACGTTGCGCAAGAAAGGGATTCAGGTAGTGGAAGATCGTATTACCGCTCTTGTTGGAAAGCATGGGCAGCTAGAGCGGATCGTGTTTGCCACACAGGAAGAGAGGAGCCGTGAAGGCGGTTTTGTCGCCTCCCAGTTGCTCCAGGCTTCGCCTTTTGGCGAAGTACTCGGCTGTGAGATGAATGTCATGGGGGGAATCGTCACTGATCCCTTGGGGAGAACGACAGTTCCAGGTGTGTATGCCGCAGGTGATGTCTCAGTGGCTGTCCCTCATCAACTGATCATCGCGGCCGCCGCGGGAAGTCGGGCCGCCGCAGGGGTCAATACGGATTTAACCGAGAGCGAATTTCGGTAATAGAGGAGAGAAGCCGCTGATCGTTGCTGGTCAATGAGAGCAAAGCCTCTTCAAGCCGCATGACAGGGCATCTTTTCCGCTCTCCTCAGCTCGTTGCGCAGCCCGTGGGACAGTATAGCACTTGAAATAAGGCAAATGACCCGATGAGCATACAAAGCATCTAGCATAATGCAGCCAAACGCTTTATGATGTAGATGGTGCAAGGTATGCTATATGCTGATGCAGCGTCGCATGTGATTAGCTTTTATAGGAAATGCTGTAGTTTTATGTCAACACGTAATAGGTATGACGCTATCGTCATTGGTTCGGGGCCGAATGGGCTGGCAGCTGCTATTACTATGGCTCGTGCAGGGCATTCGGTATGTGTCTATGAGGCCAGGGATACTGTAGGAGGTGGCTGCCGTTCAAAAGAACTGACGTTGCCAGGTTTTGTGCATGATGTGTGCTCGGCCATTCATCCGCTGGGTGTCGCTTCACCTTTTATGCGCAGCGTTCCCTTGGAACAATATGGCGTCGAATGGATATACCCACCATCCGAGGTTGCGCATCCGTTGGATGATGGAACGGCGATGGTGTTGAAACGTTCAATTGCCGAGACCATCGCTACGCTGGATGGTGATGCCGCAAGGTATCAAAGGTTGATGGCACCTCTGTTGGCACATTGGCCGGAGATTGTCGATGCGTTTCTTGGGCCTCTACGGCCTGGTGTCATAGTAAAGCACCCTTTTATACTGGCAGGTTTCGGGCTAAAGGCTATTCGTTCGGCCAGCGGGTTTGCACAAACGCATTTTGAAGGTGAGCGTACGCGTGCGCTTTTCGCGGGGCTTGGAGCGCATTCAATGCTTCCGTTGGAGCAATCGCCCAGTGCCGCTTTTGGATTAGCCCTGGGCATTTCTGCTCATGCCGTTGGTTGGCCTTTTCCCCGTAGCGGTGCGCAAAAAATCAGCGATGCGCTGGCCAGTTATCTGCAATCATTGGGGGGTGAGATCGTAACAGGTGTTGAAATCACCTCTTTTGCTGATCTGCCATCCGCACACGTCTATTTCTTTGATGTAACCCCGCAGCAACTCTTACGGATCGCTGGCTCACAATTGCCGGACAGCTATCGATGGCAGTTGGAACGCTATCGTTATGGCCCAGGTGTGTTCAAGGTCGATTACGCGCTCGCTGGCCCCATTCCCTGGAAAGCACACGAATGCATGCGTGCGGCAACAGTGCATGTAGGTGGCACACTGCCGGAGATTGCGGCCTCAGAATATGCGATGTCTCACGGTCAACACGCGGAAAAACCATTTCTCCTGGTCGCACAACATAGCCTTTTCGATCCGACCAGAGCACCTGTTGGAAAGCACACCGCCTGGGTATATTGCCATGTTCCCAACGGCTCAACCTTTGATATGACAGGGCGCATCGAAGCACAAATCGAACGCTTTGCCCCAGGCTTCCGCGACCTCATCCTGGCAAAACACGTCATGCCGCCCGCGGCACTAGAACAGTACAATGCCAATTACATTGGCGGCGACATCAATGGCGGCATACAGGACATGTGGCAGCTTTTTACTCGCCCTACGGCGCGTCTATCACCTTATACAACTCCGAATAAGCACATCTATCTCTGCTCCTCATCTACACCGCCAGGAGGTGGTGTGCATGGTCTCTGTGGCTTCTTTGCCGCTCAAGCTGCCTTACAACTGATGTGAGGACCGGGGCATTCTCCTGTCATAACGCTGGCAATAAACTACTATGTATTCCAGGATAAGAAGTGTTGCCAGCAGGTAAGACTGATCTGTAACCCACCACGTATGTTTCTAAGAGAGTACACACCTGCACATTATCAAGCTTTGTGTGCTGTTATACGTTTGTATCGGCTCACTAATTTCTACCTTTGTTTCATTATGTGGATTATAAACTTCTACCTACCTCTTCTTGCTAAGAAAGCACGTTTGCATGATTACTGTTCTACCACCATTCAAAAAACGGAAGGATTATTATGTTACACGATACATTTCGTGAGCTATTCACTTTGACAAAGAACCTGTCAACGGCAACGCAAAGAAAAATGATAGTCATTGGTCTTTGTATAGCCCTTATCAGCATTCTCATTGCGGCCTGCGGTACATCGACCACTGCGGTACAAACGACACCCACACCTACGCCAACACAGGTACTTATCCCAACGCCAAGTCCGACGTTGGCTCCAACACCCAAGCCAACACTAACCCCAACACCTACGCCAAAAGCGGTACAACCAGCGGTAGCAACGCCTACTCCAACACCTGTTACCGCATCACCGGCGGAACTTGAACTGCGACCGATGGGATTGAGCGGACACGCTGACTGCACTAAAACGTCCGCGGGAGGCTTTGTCTGCGAAGTAGTTGTGAGTTCTTTAGCCAGCGCACAGAGTAAGCTGCACTGGTTTGCCACCACGAACCTGTCTGGCATTGGTTTCAGCCCCGCTGGTTCCGTGCTTGGCCCCGGACAAAGTGTTCTTGTAAGAATTAGCGTTCCAGCCGGTGTCTGCGGTCCTGGTCTTTTCTTCTTCCACGGGCCAATCAATACGCACAGTACCTCCTGGGTGTGTTGAACAACAGCCCTGGCAAGAGTTACAGCTGGTGGCTGACAGCGTCGCCACCAGCTGTAACTCTTGCCAGACATTTGGAGATAAGCCTGTCATTCTGAGCGCAGCGAAGAATCTGCACCTGGGCGAGCGAGAGATTCTTCGCTGCGCTCAGAATGACAGGCCGAATCCCTCTCCAGTCCGCTCACGGACAGGCTTCTCTCCAAATGTCTGAACTCTTGCTTTTTTATTTGACATTACGCGTGTTCTGTGCTATAATTAGAACATGAATTCAATGTATTTTTAACACTAACTAAGCCCTATTTCGTCATTTTATATCGTTCCACATCAACAGATTTATTAAGATTTCGCCCATTCCAGGAAAGGGGCCAGTTACTATGAGCATTATGCAACTCACACAAACTATACATATTCTTCCTTCGGTGCCACGACCATCGAGTCGTAGGCCGGTACAATCGGTCTTACCAGGGTTGGAGCCAGAGTTAAATATACCCTCCATGGTCACAAACCGGCAAATCGCCGAGGTGCTCTCTGGTATTGCCAACCTGCTAGAATTTCAAAACAGCAACCCCTATCGCATCCAGGCATACCGCAACGCGGCTCGTGGACTGCTAGACCTGGTTGAGCCAGCAGCAGAAATCATAGCTCGTGGCGATGTATTGCCCATACCGGGATTGGGAAAGCGATTACGCACTCGCATCGAAGAACTTGTGCATACTGGAACGATGACCTTTTACAACGATCTGAGTATGCCGTTGCTACCACAGGGTGTACGTTCGTTAATGGCGGTTGAATATGTTGGGCCACACACAGCCATCCGCCTGTACGAAGAGTTGGGGATTGATTCGCCTGAGAAGCTGTGGTGGGCAGCGCATCAACAGCGTATTCGTCACTTACCCGGCTTTGGTGTACGCAGCGAAGCACGCTTGAAAGAGGCGGCAGCACAACTGCGCAAAGGCAGTAATGTAACCCCTCTTCATGGTGCGGCTTAAATAGCGGACATAATGCATATACGTCTATCCGGCCTTCCAGGCTCTGCATCTTTCCAGGTGCAGAGCCTTTTTCTGCTTCACCTTGACATCCCGTCATTTTCTCTTGTATATTTTTCTCGGTGATTTTAACAAGCGAGCTAAACAAAGGAGCGTGCATGCTCTTTGTGAGGTACGTCAAAAGGATATAAGGCATGAAAATTATTGAAACAGAAGATCAACTATGATCGAACATCCAGCCTTCACAGTTGAGGAGTGGAACGTCCGCGAGACGGAACTCCACCTCGATATACTGGCACAAACGGAGTCTATTTTCGCCCTCTCCAACGGACACATGGGACTGCGGGGCAATCTTGATGAGGGAGAGCCGCACGGCATTCCTGGTACATACTTGAACTCTGTCTACGAACTGCGCCCGCTAGCCTACGCGGAGGCGGGCTATGGCTTCCCTGAGTCAGGGCAGACGGTCATCAATGTCACGAACGGCAAGATCATCCGTCTCCTCGTTGACGACGAACCTTTCGATGTTCGATACGGCGCGGTTCAGAGCCACGAGCGGGATCTCGACCTCCGCGACGGCGTGCTACGCCGCAGCGTCCGCTGGACCTCACCCGCGGGACGCACAGTCAAAGTGTCGTCAGTGCGGATGGTCTCGTTCTCGCAGCGAGCCATCGCGGCGATTAGCTACGAAGTAGAGGCAGTTGATGCACCAGTACGCATTGTTGTGCAGTCTGAATTGGTAGCGAACGAGGAGCCCCCGGACTCCGGCAAGGACCCGCGAATGGCCACCATTCTCGAAAATGTGCTTGAGTGCGAAGAGCATCTCGCGCAGGGTACTGTCGGACTGATGGTTCATCACACCCGTGTCAGTGGGCTGCGTATCGGAGCGGCCATGGATCATCACATTAAGGGGCCGGAGGGGACGGTCATTGAGTCGGAAAGCTCTCCTGATGTAGCACGCGTGTCCGTCACCACGCAGCTAAAGCCAGGTGAGCGGCTTCAGGTCGTCAAGTTTATCGCCTACGGCTGGTCGAGCCAACGCTCGCGACCCGCGATCCACGACCAGGTCATCGCCGCTCTGTCGGCTGCACGGTTGACCGGCTGGGAGAGCTTGCTCACCGAGCAGCGTGCCTATCTAGACAGCTTCTGGGCAGGTGCGAACGTCGAACTCGAGGGCGACGCAGATATCCAGCAGGCAGTGCGCTTTGCGCTCTTCCAAATCCTCCAGGCTGGAGCGCGTGGGGAACGGCGACCGATCCCGGCGAAAGGGCTGACAGGTCCCGGCTACGACGGTCAAGTCTTCTGGGATACAGAGATATTCGTCCTGCCTGTGCTGACACTGACCCAGCCTCATGCAACTGCCGATGCACTGCGCTGGCGCCACTCGATCCTCGACAAGGCAAAGGAGCGAGCACGCGTGCTCGGTCTGCACGGTGCCGCCTTCCCATGGCGGACCATCGCGGGTGAAGAATGTTCGGGTTACTGGCCCGCAGGTACCGCCGCGTTCCACATCAACGCGGACATCGCATACGCCGTGGTTAATTACATCAATGCCACCGGTGACACTGTATTTGAGAAGGAAGTTGGCCTTGAGTTACTTGTCGAAACGGCCAGACTATGGCGTTCACTTGGCTACCACGATAACGACGGTCGGTTCCGCATCGACGGAGTCACCGGACCCGACGAGTACAGTGCTATTGCCGACAACAATGTCTACACAAACCTCATGGCACAGCAGAATCTGCACTGCGCGGCAGAGGCAGTTAAGCGGCATCCTCATGTGGCACGCGCACTTGGCGTGGAGGCTGACGAGATCGCTAGCTGGCTAGACGCAGCCGCACGAATGTTCATCCCATACGATGAGCGTCTCGGAGTGACCCCCCAGGACGAGACCTTTATCGAGCACGAAGTGTGGGACTTCGCTGGCACCGCGCCAGAGCAGTACCCGTTGCTCCTGCACTTCCCATACTTTGACCTCTATCGCAAGCAGGTTGTCAAGCAGGCTGACCTTGTCCTCGCCATGCACCTTTGTACCGAAGCATTCAGTGAAGAGCAGAAAGCACGCAACTTCGCATACTATGAGGCACTCACCGTGCGTGACTCCTCGCTGTCGGCTGGTACACAGGCAGTCCTGGCTGCCGAGGTTGGCCAACTCCAACTTGCCTACGACTACCTTGGCGAGGCGGCACTCATGGACATCGACAACCTGGAGCACAATACACGAGATGGAATCCACATTGCCTCACTCGCCGAGGCCTGGACGGCATTAGTCGCGGGGTTCGGTGGTCTGCGTTCGCATATCGGAACGCTCTCTTTCGCGCCTCGGTTGCCAGAAGGGATCAAGCGACTCGCCTTCCACATCATATTCCGCGACCGCCGCTTACGCGTCGAAGTGACAGCGACAGAAGCGTCGTACTGCCTTCTCGATGGTTCGCCATTGCAGGTATGGCATCATGGCAACGAGATAACCTTGCCTGTAGATGGGGCAGTGACTCGATCAATCCCGCCCATAAAGGCAGGGCCACGACCCACGCAGCCACCGGGTCGCGTACCAGCTCCACGGGAAGCGCACCGGGCGTCATAATGTTCGTTGTGTCCCTTGGTGCTGGTTCAAGCGTGAGCCAGGCGTCGCTATGGCATAGATTCGTGTTACAAAAACAATGAACGCTGGTAGTAGGTCAAGCCTCCTGCAAAATATGGTAGAATATACTGTATTGTCGTACAAAGACGGCACATTCATTTCTACCGTGTTCCCTAGCAGGAGGCTACTTATGTCCAAGTCCGAAGGCGCAGCATATTTTGATATCCCTGGAGCAAAGTCGCGTGAGTTGATGGCGCGTCGTCAGCAGTTTGTAGCACGCGGCGTTTCATCGACCATGAATGTTTTCGCGGCGAAAGCCGATGGAGCCATTCTCGAAGATGTCGATGGTAATCGTTATATCGACTTCGCGGGTGGCATTGGTGCCATGAATATTGGACATGCCCGCCCAGAGGTGACAAAAGCCATTGCCGAGCAAGCTGCCAATTTCACCCATACCTGTTTTAGTGTCATGATGTATGAGTCCTATATTGCACTCGCCGAACGTGTCGTGCAATTAGCCCCTGGTGACTTCCCCAAGAAAGCCATCTTCTTTAATAGTGGCGCGGAGGCTGTGGAAAACGCGGTGAAAATTGCCCGTTACGCTACCGGACGTCCCGCCATTATTACCTTCGATAACGCTTACCATGGGCGCACCTTGATGACTATGACCATGACCTCCAAGGTAAAACCTTACAAGCATCGTTTTGGCCCCTTTGCGCCCGAAGTATATCAGGCTCCATTCCCTTACCCTTATCGCATGGACCTGTCGCCACAACAGGCTTCTAAATATTGCTTAGAGGAGCTTGAGCGTATGTTTGTAGGCACAGTGGCTCCCGATCAGGTGGCTGCCATTGTGATCGAGCCGGTACAGGGTGAGGGCGGTTTTATGGTTGCCCCGGCGGGCTTCTTGCGTTCATTGAAAGCACTATGCGAGAGGCACGACATTCTGTTTATTGCCGACGAAATTCAATCGGGCTTCTGCCGCACGGGAGAGATGTTCGCGGTCCAACACGATGATGTCGTGCCCGACCTCATGATTATCGCCAAGTCGATGGGAGCAGGCATGCCCATCAGTGGCGTCGTCGGGCGGGCCGACCTGATGGATGCTCCACCGCCGGGAACGCTTGGTGGCACCTATAGCGGCAATCCGGTAGCCTGTGCCGCTGCCCTCGCTGTGCTTGATCTCTATGAGCAAGAGGATTATGCCGCACGTTCACGCGAAATTGGCAAGGTCGTCATGGAACGCTTCTTGAAGCTGCAAGAGCGATTTTCTATCATAGGCGATGTGCGCGGACTGGGCGGCATGGTCGCGATGGAACTGGTCAAGGATCGCACGACGAAGGAGCCAGATGCTCACACTGCCAGTGATATACTCGCGGCTGCTCATCATCGCGGCCTGGTGCTAATCAAAGCAGGCATGTATGATAATGTGCTGCGCGTACTGGTGCCGCTCTGCATCACCGATGAGCAACTGAACGAGGGATTGAACATCTTCGAGGAAGCTTTTGCTACTGTCGCCTCGACTTCCGCCGCCGCAACAACCTCCGTCAGTTAGCCATCTTATTCCAGTATACGAAGCGGGTAATTCGTATTAGTTAGGAGTTTATAGGGAACGTTGCCTGATCCCACACGGGAAGTCAGGCAACGTTCCCTATAATTTCATGAAAGATGACTATGTTCAATCATCTCGATAAACCGTTGCTCCAAGGCATAGGTTTGTCTTCCCGGCGTCCCATTACCGATGAGCAGATCATCAATCTGTACGACCGGCATGATCTCTTTCGATGATGAGGTGATAAAGGCCTCGTCAACCAGGGGCAATTCGGCCAGTAAAACGGGTCTTTCCTCAATGGTAAAAAGACCATGCGCCAGTTCGAGTACCACATCGCGCGTGATACCCAGCAGCACACCATCGCGTGGTGTAATCAGTGTATTGCCACGAAACACAAAAAAGTTGCTGCGCGTCGCCTCTAATACATGCCCTTGCGCATTCACAAAGAGGGCATCGACGGCATCGTGACGCGTAGCTTCTTTCAAGGCTCGAATAGCTTCCAGGTAACTGGTCGTCTTTGCTTCTGGTGTACTGCGCTGCAATGGCGTGGTAATGACTTTATAGCCCTGGGCAAAGCGTTCCATATGGCGTTCACCTAACGGCGTAATCAGCACGGCCAGCGTTGGTTTGCCAAGCGGCAATATGCTGTCCTCTGTCTCACCGCCCGTCACAAACAGGCGGATAGAGGCGTGTACATATATATTGCGTTCAATAATTTCATGCACCAATTGTGTAATATATGCTCGCGACCACGGCACTGCTAACTCTATGAGTTCCGCGGAGCGATACAGGCGGTTGAGGTGTTCTTCCAAGTGAAACGGTTGCCGATGATACGTGCGCAGCGACTCAAACGCGCTATAACCGCGCAAGACGGCCACGTCATTCAGCGAAATGGTGGCCTCATGTGGATGTACCCAGCGTCCATTAACATACCACCATGCGTTATTATCCATCGTGTGTCACTCCCAGTACGTGTGTTGTTTCAACAAAGTATTGTTACTTCTCTTATCATATCCCAAATCAAATTGAAACAATCTATCTCTTGAGAGAGATAAGATTAGCAGATACTATAATACCTTTTTCTCTTTAAGCCATGCCACTACATTATCGGGTACGCGCATGGTTGAGAGGCGGCTCTGGCGTATCAGGCTCCAATCATCAAAGAGATGGCTCTCTTTGATCTCGCGTAAAGTGACCGGTTGGGTGAGGCGTTTCACAAAGGCGATATCGACTACCCAACTCTTGCTATCACGCGGGTCTTGCCGTGGCTCGGAGGTGATACGTGCCAGGCCAACGATTGCGGCTTCGCCCTGACTATGGTAGATGAAGACTTCTTCGCCTGGACGCATAGAGCGAATAACCAGTAATGCGGCAGCATTGCGTACACCATCCCAGACAGTTTCTTTGTCGCGCTCAAGGTCTGCTAGAGAGTAGGTTTGGGGATCAGTTTTAGCAAGGAAATATGACATTGTGCTTCTCTTCTTTTCATGGCATCAGTTCGTGAACAACCCGATAAACACAGCATAGCACGATTATAGTCTATCTGTGAATAATCGTATAGTTTTGGCGACAAATCAAGCGGTTTTTTGGAGAAAAGCGAGGCTTGCAACCTATAGTTACAAGCCTCGCTTTTCTCCAATTGAATGTGTGGCATCCACAATCATTTATGATGGGACTAATGCATCATTGCGACTGAAACGGTTCCTTCTTCTGCATCCTCAGCGGCTTGTGTACTCGCCGCTTTGTTCTTGCCACGCAGGGGGATCTCCTGCAAGAAGAAGATGGCGACAAACCCCACAACCATGAGGATCGTACTCAGCACGAAGACGTTGTGTATACCACTTGTCAAGCCGATCTTCACTGCTTCTAACAGTTGATTGTACAAGCCTACACCCCGTGTACCGAAGGACGAGAAACCCGCCAACAACTGCTTCTGGGTATCCGCCGAGAGCAAGACGTTCGGATTGTCGAAGACACTGAGGAACTTCGCGGGAACGACCGCTTTCACCGAAGCTGGAATGGCATTGTGAAAACCGGGTACGTAGGCAGAGGTCAAGAGCGAACCCATGGCCGCTACCGCAACGGTGCTCCCAATCGAGCGGAAGAAGGTGAGGCCGGATGTTGCCTGACCAATCTTGGTTGGCAGTGCGTTCTGTACGATAACCGTATAGAGCGACATACTGAATCCAAGCCCCAGGCCCAACACAATCATCGCTATGATCATATCCGTATTCGTTGAGTTCACGCCCAGGCGTTGCAGCAGTAATGATCCACCAATGGTGATCGCCATACCAACAAACGCAATCCACTTGTACTTGCCAAAGCGCGATACTAACAATCCAGAGATAACACTACTGAATATTAACCCCATCATCAATGGTGTAAGGAGTAAACCACTATTCGTGGCTGAAATGCCCAACACACCCTGGGCATACAGTGGTAAGAAGAGGATACTACCAAACATGCCCATGCTC
The DNA here is from genome assembly GCA_051004815.1 of Ktedonobacteraceae bacterium. Classification (GTDB taxonomy): domain Bacteria; phylum Chloroflexota; class Ktedonobacteria; order Ktedonobacterales; family Ktedonobacteraceae; genus JBBQXY01. The sequence continues at coordinate 29,386 of JBPCJY010000185.1, read as the reverse complement.
GTAATCATCGTGATAATCACGGATACACTGAAGATGCGGTTCTTAAACAAGCTTGGATCGATAATAGGCTGTTCATTGCGCCGTTCGAGGCGTGCTTCGTAGATGACGAACAAGGCCACGAAGACAATTGCGCCTCCGAACAGGCTAATAATCTGCCACGAGAGCCAATCATAGGTAGAACCAGCCAGGGTAAAGCCCAACATGAGCGGTACCGTGCCAGCAATCAATAAGAGTGCGCCCAAGTAATCGATCCGAACTTTACCGGTATTCTTGCTACGGAGTGTTGGCATCAAGAAGATGAGCACGAGTAGCGCGATGATACCAATGGGCAGGTTGACATAGAACACCCAACGCCAGGTGGCATGATCGGTAATATAGCCGCCGGCTGTCGGGCCAAGAATAGATGACAGGCCGAAGACAGCACCCGTTAAGCCCTGCCATTTGCCGCGTTCGCGTGGGGTGAATAGGTCTCCAATCACTGCTATGGCGATTGGGAGCAACGCGGCTGCCCCTATACCCTGGAAGGCACGAAAAATGATCAATTGATTCATCGTCTGGGACGCGCCTGAAGCGGCGGAGCCTAGCAGGAATATCACAACGCCAATCAAGAAAATGGGCTTGCGTCCGAAGAGGTCGGAGAGCTTGCCATAAATGGGAATCATCACTGTTGATGTCAGCAGGTAAGCGGTCGTTACCCATGTGTAGCGATCAAAGCCTTGCAAATCAGTGATGATGCGGGGCATAGCCGTACCCACAATCGTCTGATCCAGGGAGGCGAGCAACATCACGAGCAAGACGGCTACCATAGTAAAAATCGTCTCACGGCGCGTGAATTGTGGAGTATTTATCTCCTGCTCCGCAGGGTTACTCCCTATGACTTTATCGCTCGTTGTCGATCCTTGCGATACTGTTTTCATTACAGAAATCCTTCTTAAAAAATGTATACTGATCAAAAACGCTACTGGCTAACTCTCTACGTGCATAACACGTTCGTCGTGTTGTTTTCATCTCACCTTTGAGAGAGGTCTGTGCATGTGCGCCAGTATTCGCATCCATGCCAGAACAAGAAACGTTTTTAGTGTGCTTTAGAAGTGGCTATCCCGTTGAAGTAGATTCGACACAGATATTTAAACAAATCTTGTTGTGAGAAATCTTCCCCCAACAAGAAACGGTCATAACTCTTTGGCGAAAACAAACTAAAAAACGAGAATACCATTACTTTGGTAGGAATAGAGGAAGTAATTTCACCTGCTACTTTTCCCTCTTCGAGAAGCTGCGTAACGTGTGAAACCACACATTCCCAGAGTTCACTCATACAGCCGCCCTTTTCAACAATCATTCTCTTTATATCTACGCCATTGTACATAGAGGAAAGAAGTCTTGTTTGTTTGCTATAGAGTCCGGTATAGATAAACCCGAGGAGTGCTTCAAGCCTGGCTGTCGGTGTCGGCTCCGCTGCGATAACACCATCAATTCCCTGAAGGAATGTCTCCATGCTCCGCTTGAAGATCGCTACCACCAGTTCTTCCTTCCCGGGAAAGTGCGTGTAGATCGTCCCCTTGGCGATACCGACACGAGCAGCGATTTCATCCATTGAAGTGTCATAATAGCCTTTTTTCTGGAGCACCTCTTCCGCGGCCTGGAGAATAAGTGCTTCGCGCTCGATGCGTTGCTTTTCCCGCAGTGACGTTGGTGGTGTATGAACCGTTTGCATAATAAGCCTCTTTGCTTGTGATTTGACTGAATATATTTATATTGACTCATTGGTATCAATTTGCACATGTCAGTGTTTCTATGACTTAATAGTCATAATATTACGACATAGTCACGCAAATGTCAAGGGGTAAGAAAAATTTGGTGTTTTTCTGTACGGTATTTTCCCCGAACCATCGAACACTTTTTACCTGACCTTTCAAACGTTTCCCTCAACCATCGTACAGACCAGCTAAACATCTTTTTGGTACATAGGCTGAAGGTTCGCCCATTTTTTGGCCCAAGGGTGGCCATGGTGTGAAGGATGGAACACCTGCTTTCCGTCTGGAGCGACCATTCTGACCTTTGGAGGCATCGCGTCGTTTTTGCCTTTCCAGTTTTCCTTCGCGTAAAGAGAATAGATTGATATCTTCTCGCGTGCCTCGCGAGAGAAACGGAACGATTGAAAGGAGTTCTTAGGATGAACGAACCCATCACAACACGCGACACCCAACACGGCGTACCACGCGGAGGGGTCACGCCATGGGAGGAGACGCGTCGGGTGCTCGAAACCGCCGAGCTGTTCTGGCTCTCAACAGTGCGGGCCGACGGTCGCCCTCACGTCACGCCGCTCGTGGCCGTGTGGCACGACGGGGCTATCCACTTTACCACTGCCGACACCGCGCAGAAGACTGTCAACCTGCGTGGAAACCCGCACGTCATTCTGACGACCGGATGCAACCAGAAAGAAGGACTCAACGTAGTGGTTGAGGGCGACGCCGTGCGGATCACCGACCAGGACGCGCTCGAACGCTTAGCCTCGGTGTGGGCGACCAAGTGGGATGGAAGCTGGCCATACCAGGTACGCAACGGGTATTTTTACCTCTACGATGAAGACGAACAAAGAGTTCTCACCGATTCGAACCTCGTGTTCTCCGTCAAACCCAGGAAGGTCTTCGCATTCGCCATAGGCCTCAGCCAAACCCGCTACCAGTTCTAACTGCTCGCGTCGCGTAGCCACGCGACAGGCATTGGCCGCGTTCTGTCTCAACCGATGGAACGCGGCGGTGTTCGAACCTTCACACCATGGCTCATCCTTGATCCCCAAAATGGATGAACCTTGGGCTTATGTACCACTTTTGAAGCATGAACCTTCATTGGGAGGATGAACACTTTCTTTCCAGAATTGAGCAGGGATGATCCATTTGGGTGCCTCAGTACAATGTAAATAGATACATGAAAATATTTATCCGTTGGTAATAACCATTGGAGCGGCTATCGATCTTTTTTCGTGCGTTGGGAGGGTTCAACAGCATCACCTGTACCTTGTTGAACAGTGCGCGTGTGGCAGATCGCTGCACCTCTTTCATCGACAAGCCGCACCATTTCTGTGCTCTGGCTGCGGGCGGGATTGGGCAGAACTTCCACAGAGGGCTGCGAACACTCCTGATCTGGCAAGAGAGCAGTCATTCTTACAGTGGTACGCGTTTTTCTTCTCCACCAGTACCCCGCCCCTGACGCGAGAAACGCTCCTCTTCTTGACCAACTCGATTCTGAAACGCTCACTCGGTTCACTGATTGCCCTGCTGGTGGAACGAGGACGCTCACCAAAGATGTTTATGAGATGACAATGGGGAATTCCTTGAAGCAAGGGTAAGCCATACCTAAGCTTGTTTATCCTCTACAAGTCCCTCGTTGCCTGGTAAGTAGCTGGCAAGAGTGTTCGATGGTTGAGGGAAGATTTTTGACCTGAACTATCGAACATTCTTCTTTCTTACGCTTGAATTTGTTTGATGGTTCAGGGAAACTACCATCTGTATCTCCAACTTATTTTACCTTTCTTGCGTATATATATTGTAATCGAAATCGTGTTTGACGGATTACAGTGAACAACAGATTTCGCCATGCTATGCTTCATCGCCCATGAAACGAAAGAATTCGTGAACAACCAGGGCAAATGAATGGTAGTTTTTGGAAGAGTGACCAGAGAAGTAAAGGAGAAACATATCATGACACAGACAGATCCTAATATGGAGAACAAACAGGGCTATCAGTACCAGGAAGAGCTGCAAGTGATGGGCGAGCAGTTGGTCTCGAAGGTAAAAGAATTGATCCACGAGGGCAATGTACGCCGCATTATCATCAAGCAGGACGGCCATAGCATCATGGAATTCCCACTGTCCGTCGGTCTGGTGGGCGTCATCGTAGCACCCGCGCTCGCAGCTATTGGAGCTATCGGGGCACTGCTGGCCCAATGTTCCATCGAAGTTGTGCGCTCTGAGCGTCCCAGCGAAGAGTTTCAGAGCAAGGTTGACGACATCACCAACAGCTAGCTCTGTTCATTGCAAACACCCACAAGTACTTGAGCAAATCAGTGAGGCCAATACCGTTAGAGTAAGCGGGAGTGGCCTCACTTTCGTGTAATTTCTCAATAGAACGGTGGGTAGCGCAGTTCTTTGGCCTACAGGCGGCAACAAATGGGCAAATGATGGGTCTCCAATACGTGTATAATAAAGAAGCAAGCTAATAGCTGGACAACGACGAACATTGAGGTAATGGAGACATGAAAAAATTTTCTGTACGTGCTATCCATCGCGCCAATAACCTTCTCCAATCCTACATATTATTGATTTTTGGTGTAGTGTGCCTTCTCCTCGCGTGGTTGCTACACCTCAACCCATTCGTATACCCAATCGGTGTGCTGGTCTTTGGGATCGGTGCGCTGATCGCTTTTCTCTTTAACCCCTATCGGCTGGCAGTAGTAAGTTGGATGATGACGCTGATTGGCATTGAAGTGTATTTTGTTTACAAGAATACGATACCCGGCAATCAAATTCTTGCCACATTTCTTATACTTGCCGCGATAGCCCTGCTACTCGTGGCAATCATGGCACGCCGGGGCTATGTCAAAGCGGGAGCATTGTCGCCAGCTATCATTATTGGAGTCATTGGCATCTTTGAATATCTACTAATCGCTCGCATGATCCCTTTCAATAGCCTTGCCTTTCCATTGTCACTCTGGTTTCCCGGCATCGGCTTTCTGCTTTTTGGTCTATTCTATCTCCTGACAAGTGCGAGAGCGGTAAACAGCAGGTGGCAAAGGTGAATTGCGCCCTTACATCAATTTGACGACGCCCAGGACGCGCCCGCCTACCAGAGGCAGTCCTTTCTTGGCGCGTGGAAACGCTTTCAGATCAGTTGCTTTAAGAGCAGTTACCTGTTCGCCGCCTCCGCCGTTCCAGGTCACAAGCAGCGTATCTTCCTCGCTGATAAGCATCGCGGTGAGGACGCGATCTTGTTGCGCTATATCCGTTGTCACGACGCCAGCAGTAGCACGGCCCTTCTGAGGATATTGACTGAGTGGCACCTTCTTGCCCAAACCTTGCTCTGTCACGACAAAGAGGCTCAAGAAACTGTTGGTATCGGCGGATAGTACACTCTCTACACTGTCAAGATACGCCGCACTGACAACCTGTGCGTTTGGGCCAAGAGCCATAGCGGCTACCCCTTGACCAACGCGGCCCTGCGCCCGCAAGGCATCATCGCTAAAGCGCAAAGTCTGGGCATTGCTCGTGGTAACAAAGTACTCACCTTGCCCACGGGAAAGCAAGGCTGTGGTAATGGCATCGCCATCGGCCAGCTTCATATCCAGCAGACCATCCACGTCCGCCGTTTTATAATCGCTCAGGGGTGATTTCTTCACCTTCCCTAGCTTGCTAAAAGTGACAAGGTAGCGATCCTCATCGTAGAACTCGACCGGTAGGACAATCACCACCTCTTCGCCCGGTGTCAACTGCAAAAGTTTGCGCACTGCTTCGCCTTTGCCAGAACGACCGGCGGCAGGAATGCGATGTGCGGCAACCTGGAAGACGCGTCCGCTAGAAGAGACACAGAGCACATAAGCTTGCGAAGTTGCAGCCATGATCTGACGCAACTGTTCATCGCCGCGCACAGGTGTATAAACGGCATTGCCATTTTTCCCTTTGGGAATGTAGGTATCGGAAGGTAGTACTTTTAGCGTGCCAGCGCGGGTATAGGCAATGGCCAAAGGTTCGCGCTCGTGTAGACTGGCAACCTCTTTGATCGGAGCATGCACCTGCCCCTCAACATCAATGGTTGTGCGCCGCTCGTCGCCATATTGCTTAATGAGCTGCTGCATCTCTTTCTTCAATAAGGACAGAAGAGCTTTACGATCAGCCAGCAACAGCTCCAATTCCGTGATGCGAGCCTGCAATTCTTCTTTTTCTTTGGCATATTTGCTGGCATCCAGGCGCGTCACCTGTGCTAAGGTCATAGAGGCAATGACATCTGATTGAATGGGAGTGAGTTTATAATTCTTCTCAATCACTTTGCGGGCGGTAGCTCGATCTTCGGCATGCTGGAATATTTTGACGATTTTATCGGCATTGGCCGCGCCAACAATCAGCCCTTCGACGATATGCAGACGTTCCTGAGCTTTGCGCAAGTCGAATTGCGCCCGTCGTGTCAGAATGTCGATCTGGTGGGCGTTCCAGTAGTTGAGCAATTCGAGCATGCCCACTTGCTTGGGCTGACGGGCTGCCTGCATTGGCTCGCCAAAGAGAAAAACCATTTGAAACGAAAGAGCTATCTGTAAATCGGTCTCCACGAACAATTGTGAGAGTGCCTGCGCGGCATCAGCATCTTTGCGCAGTTCCAGGACGATGCGCATCCCCTTCTCGGTATCGGTCTCGTCACGGACATCGGGCATTAAGCCTTCCAACTTACGTGCATTGATCGCTTTCACGATAGAGGCTTTCACTCTATCTCTGCCGATGGGAGGGATTTCTGTCACAATCAAGGAGCGACTACGCGGGGTCTCTTCCAGACGCACTTCCGCACGGACAATCACGCGACCTTTGCCGGTAGTAAAGTAATCTTTAATACCATCAATGCCGATAATACGGCCACCTTGACAAAAATCTGGCCCCTGAATATAGCCCATCAGTTGCTCAACATCCATGGTGGGACGATCAAGCAAGGCGATACAGGCCCGCAATACCTCCACCAGATTATGTGGTGGAATATTGGTAGAGAGGCCAACGGCGATACCGCTGGATGGGTTGACCACCGGTGGAATACGTCCTGGCGTATAGTCTGGCTCAACAACTTTGGGGTCTTGCTTATAGGTCGGGTGCAGTGGAACGGTATCGCGCTCCATATCCGCCATCAGCGATTCGGCCAGGGGTGATAGGCGCATCTCGGTGTAACGATAGGCGGCGGGAGCATCGCCATCTTCACTGCCCATGTTGCCCTGCCCTTCAATTAAAGGGTAGCGCAACGTAAACGGTTGGGCCATACGCACCGCGGCATCATAGACGGAGGTATCGCCGTGGGGATGATAATTACCGAGAATGAGACCGACGACCTCCGCACTTTTGACTGTGGGTCGAGTAGAGAGGTAACGAGCTTCCCGCATTCCGGACAGGATGCGTCTTTGCACCGGTTTCAAGCCGTCGCGTGCATCTGGCAAGGCACGGTCTGTCACGACAGAGAGGCCGTAAGTAGCAAAGGCCTGCGACATGATAATTGAAAAATCTTCTTCGCGAATGATGCCAGTTTCTATTCTATTATTCTCTGTAGTTCGCGCCATATCTTAAACATCCAGTTCCTTAATTTTGCGGGCATGTTCGGCAAGGAAGGTGCGACGGGCTTCCGCGTTCTCATCTTCCATCAATTCTTTGACCAGGCGTGCCGCGAGGACACCATCGTCCATCGAAACACGTTTGAGGGTGCGTCGAGCGGGGTCAAAGGTGGTATCACGCAGTTCTTTCGGGTTCATTTCACCCAGCCCTTTGAAACGCTTGAACTCTAAACTTTGCGCATCGGCATGGGTATGTATAAATTGAATACGGGCCTCATCGTCCAATAACCAGACTACTTTGCCTTTATATTTGACTGAATAGAGCGGAGGACAAGCAATAAAGACATGGCCTTGCTCAATCAAATCGCTAAATTCCTGGTAAAACAAGGTCAGTAATAAGCATTGAATATGTAAACCATCGACATCCGCGTCGGTAGCAATAATGATACGATGGAATTTTAAACGACCGATATCAAAGGTATCGCGAGTACTAGTACCAAGCACATTAATAATGGTGCGTATTTCTTCGTTTTCGACGATACGCCGTAGATCGGCCTTAGCGACGTTCAATGGCTTCCCTTTCAGTTTCAAGATAGCCTGGAACTCCGAGAAACGTCCCTGACCAGCACTACCACCGGCAGAGTCACCTTCCACGATGAACAGTTCTGCTCGCTCAGGATCATTGGAATTACAGCGTAAAAACTTCTTAGAGAGTGTGGTATCAATCAGCTCTCCGTTCTTCTTGTTGCCGGTGCGAGCCAGTTCTTCGACCAGTTGCGCCTCGTTGCGGGCCTTCTGCATCTGTAAGATTTTTTTTAACCACTCTTTGCCTGCGCTGACGTTGTTCTCAAACCACTCTTTCAATCCTTCATCAACGACAGAGCGGACAATACCCTCCACGGCTGCGTTATTTAAGCGGTCTTTCGTCTGCCCCTGGAACTGAGGATTGGTCAGCTTGACAGAGATCACTGTATTCAAACCTTGTTGGATGACCTCTGGCTTGAAACCATCATCCTCGCGGCTCTTGATAAGTTTCCATTTGAGCGCGTAGTCATTCACAACCTTCCGTAATGCAGCCTTAAAGCCCGTTTCGTGAACACCACCATCGCGAGTACGCACCGCGTTGGCGAAGCTATACATCGTCGTTTTATAGCCAGCGGTGGGCTGCAATGCTACCTCGACCTGAACACCATCCTTCTCTTTCGCGATACCAATTACTTGCTTGAACAGTGGGGTATTGGTGCTGATGGCAAGTTCACGGACATAATCTGGCAAGCCATCGCGAGAATAGAATGAACGGCTGATCTGCTCATTGGCTGCTTCGTCCCAGGCGTCCATGTGAAAGGAGACGCCGCCATTCAGGTAGGCGCCTGCTTTCAGCCGACTTTCAATCGCCTCTAGCGAATAATAGGCGTCTACGTCAAAGATGGCTTTATCATACAACCAGCGCAATTGCGTCCCATGCAATTTCTGGTCACACGCGGTTGTATGGTGCGGCATAGCTGTGCCACGACTGAAAACCTGGGTAAACTGCCGACCATCTTTCCAGATCGTCAATTCAAGCTTTTCAGAGAGCGCATTGATGATGGTCGCGCCAACGCCATGGAGGCCACCAGCCGTCTTATAAGCTCCTTCGGAGAATTTACCGCCGGAGTGAGGCACGGTAAGAATGACGGTGGCAGCAGGGAGATAATCGCCCTGGTATAGCATGGGGTCAAAAGGCATGCCACGCGCCTCATCGCGTACCGTCACCCAACCCGCCTGGTCAATACTCAGCCAGATATCTTTACCATAACCAGCTACAGCCTCGTCAACCGCGTTATCCAGAGCCTCCCAGATGAGATGGAGCAGACCAGAGGTAGATGTGGAGCCAATATACATTCCTGGTCGGTGTCGAATCGCAGCAATACCCTCCAATACCTGGATATCGGCTGCTGAATATGATAGGTTCTTTTTTGTGCGTGTTTTGCCTTCGGCCTTGGCGGGCGTGTGCTCTATTTGCTCATCAGTCCCTTTAGCTATAAACAGTGAAAGTTGATCATGAGATGTATTTGAGCTATCTTGCGTAGCGGAAATTGCTTTGGGGGAACGGACCATCTACCTCTTACCTCTCTTCAAAAGCATTTGTTGTCACTCAGCATACAGCCAAAGTAACTGAAAGTCAAGTAAAATTTAGACCAAAAGTTCTCATTGACCGGGTGAAACTAGTATAAACAGTGGAGAAGGAAACCATCGTGAACATTCTCGCAATGACTCCGTATTATTACTCAGCATGAAACATACAACTAAGCAAGCCCTGGTTCGTAATACTTACAAAATGAGATTTTTGCATGTGTCCATGCAGTGCATACATCACTCAGAATAGTACCTATAGAACAAGCACTACAGCAACAGAGCAGTTAACTGCTATAATTACTACATAGCTGGATCACACACAGGAAGGACGAATGGAGGATGCCCCGCCCCCCCAAGCATGTTCCTCCAAATACCCTTGGAGGCCACATTAGAGCCGCGCGCGAAAATTTACATCTTTCGTTGGCGAGTGTCGCTGGTGAACGTTACAGTACGAGCTTAATCTCTCAAATAGAGCGGAATCGTGTTGAACCATCACAAGAGAGCCTTCAGTTTTTGGCGCAAAGGCTGGAATTACCACTCGAAGACCTGAAAGTATTGATACAACAACAACGGGATGCAGAGGTGCAGGATCATCAAGTACACCTCTTTGAGACGCTATATACCAGGGCAGCGCAAGCCTTCATGGCGAAACAACCGTATGAGGCCTTGAAGTTGCTGGAAGCTTTGAACTTTCCACATATTGCGCCTGAACTACGTTGGCGTTTGTCTGCCCTTCGTGGCCAATGTTACTTTCGTATACGACAGTTTTTTGCCGCGCAGAAAGATTTTCTGTACGCGGTAACTGAACAACCCTTGCTTATTCCCACCGATCAGCGCAAAGAAGCGATGGACTTACACCTGCATCTTGCGGCTACATTGCGTGAATTAGAACAGCCCAACGCCGCTTTTGAGCAATATCACGTTGCCCTTAACATGATGGATGCCAATACACCTTTGAACTACATTGCCGAAACGCACTGGGGTATGTCATTGATTGCCTTCCAAAGGGCAAATAAGTCAGAATGCCCGCACAAGAAGGAGGAGCAGTATCGACTTGCGCTCACCCATGCCGAAAACGCCAGAGCTTTATATCGTTCAATTGGCGAAGCAGTGCGGGTCGCGTTATTGACATGCCACATGGCCTTAATTCAACAAGAGCAAGGCCAGGTAGATGATGCGCGTAAGAAGCTGAGTAAACTGCTACAAAAGTGGCTCCCAGAACTCGAACAAGAAGTGAGCTTGCCCAACAGCGATGAGCAGCGTTTGGCCGAGATTGGCAATCTTGTCTCCGCGGTAGCCTGTTCTTTAGCTGGCGTCGAGTATCAAGTAGACAACCTTGATGAAGCGTTGTCCTATGTGCAACAGGCAAGGTACGCCGCTGACTTTAGCAATAAGCTACGCAAGGCTGAAGCTGCCATGATGCACGGACGAATACTCGGAGCGAGTAAAATGAACGAGGAGGCTGAAGCAGCATTTCGGGAGGCACTGAACATTCTGGCTGGGACAGAACGACTTGCCGCCCGTATTCGAGCATACGATTTGCTCGGTCGGCATCTCCTCAAAACAGGAAAGACCAACGCAGGTGAACAAGAGTTAGACCATGCACGACATCTCTCCCACCTGGCTTCAGTTTTTACGAGCACTACTATTGTGCTAGAGACTGAATGCGAGGATAGTGCAAAACTTAGTTAAGTCTTTCTATTGTGCTATGTACACGAGAGAGATGATATACTATAGTGCAACTCAGGGATAGGAAGAGACCACTATACAGGCCATTGGGTAGGGAAATTAGTTATGACAAAACCAATTACAGGTCAATATGAGTTCTTGCACCGTTCTGGTGTGGGGCTAGATTACTTCACCTCGCGCATCGACCGCCTTACGCTTTTGCCAAATGGACGCTTTACCCTGATCATTCAGGATCGTAGTCGCGTCGTCAATGCCGCTCAGTCATTAATAAGCGGTCAGCAAGTGGCGGCGAACGCGCCGGAGACGCGGCGGGAAGGGACGTATAGCGCACAAGGGAATGCGCTCTCCTTCCGTTTCGATGATGGCGCACAAGAACAAGGGCAAGCGGCCTGGAATGGTGAGGGCATGCAGTTCGGGCCTAATTTCTTTAACAAGGTTTCAGATTCGACGCTGCTGCCACCGACACACCGTCTCAAAAAAGATATGGATGATATTGCCAAGGGGTTAAAAATTGCTGGCGCTCTTGGCAGTATGGCCGCCAAAGCTGTCAAAACCGTGCAAGATACCATGCAAACGACACAGGGTTCTGGTGCTAGCGCGACGCCACAACCAATGTCAACGCAGCATGCGCCAGCACCTGTGAATCCACAACCAATGCCACAACAACCTGCTCCACCCAGACCAGCACCGGCTCAACCGGTTGCGCCAGTATACAACCCACCTCCTCTCCAACAAACAGCAACGCCTACTCCGCAAAGAGCACAGGAAGCGGTTTTCTGTGACCAATGTGGAGCACGCGTGCGACCGGGAAAACGTTTCTGCAATAGTTGTGGTGCGCAATTGCCATAAATTTAGGCTATCTGGTCTGATCCTTCGTTAAATATTCATAGGCGGCGATGATGCGCTGCATTTGTTGTTGGTTGCCACCACGGTCAGGGTGATATTGCTTGGCAAGAGTGCGGTAGCGGCGTTTAATCTGTTGCGGTGTCGCATTCGGTGGTAATCCCAGTACTTTCAATGCCTGTTGGCGTTCAATTAATGTGCGAGCAGGATTGGCGCGGTTTTCCCACAAAGCTCTCATACCCAGGCGCAGTACATCCCAAAAGAGTGATGCAAATGACTTTGGTGGTGGCTGTGAATTCATTGAATATTTCCTTGCCCCTGGTACACTATCATTTCTATGTTGTATTCTATACGATTTTCTATGGGTAAGAGTTACCATTGAAACGTGCAACCACCATGAAACGTGCAACGGTTATGGATGCTGAGGTTCTCATTAGAAACGTGATGATCGCGAACGAGGAGGCGTATAACTATGAATGCGAAAGCAGTACAAACGTCAGGCAAACACACAACTGACGCGCCAAAAGAAGCTGTGGAGACGGCAGCCAAGGATGTCAAACCATTCATGGCTTTTATGAAAAAGTTTGGCAACGATTGGACCATGAATCTCTCGGCGGCACTGGCTTATAACTTACTGATGGCCATCTTCCCTATCGCTGTGGCTGTCCTGGCCATACTTGGCCTTGTACTGGGTTCGCTTAGCCATGATACATATAACACGGTAAAATCACAAATTACCAGTGTTTTTCCCCAAGGCGCATCAAGCGGTATCATCGACTCTGTTGCCATACAATTAAGGAGGGCTTCCGGCCTATTAAGCATTATCGCTATTGTGCTGGCACTCTTCAACGGTTCGCGCCTCTTTATCCTCATGGAAGGTTGCTTTGGCATCATTTACCATATACGCCAGCGCAAATTCCTACAGCAGAACTTGATGGCCCTGGGCATGCTCATCCTCTTTATCATTCTGATACCTATTATGGTAGTTGCCGCCGCTGCCCCTGCATTTATACTAGCACTCTCTCAAAGAATTGGCTTCACCTTCCCTGGTGGCGCAGTCCTGGCCACAATATTGGGCATAATTGGCGGCTTGATCGCGGCGTATATTCTGTTTCAAGCCATCTATATTGTAGTACCCAATCAGCGCATCAGTTTCCGCCATAGCTGGCTGGGGGCGGTAGTAGCCGCTGTTCTATTACAAATTTACCTGAATCTCTTTCCATTGTACGTCTCACACTTTTTGACAGGGTACGCGGCCTCCATCAGTTCGTTTGTAATTCTCCTGATATTCTTTTACTACTTCGCGGTGATCCTGTTGTTAGGTGCCGAGGTCAACGCGTTCTTCGCGGAAGGCATTACATCAACGCCTACTGATCTGGTGACGATGGTACATATATCGACCAGTCATCTACCCAAGACTCCAGCGGAGAAAGAAAAACAAGCGGCTCCTTCACACAAGGAGACTCCAGCAGGAGATACTGCCGCTAAGACACACCTTGATGATAGCGTAAACAACCCCGATCTGAAAGCTTCTGCCGTTTTGACGAACGCTACCGCTACCTCATCCAAAGGGCAGGATCATCAACGAGTTTCTCAACCTGTGCAAGAAAAAGAGAGCAAAGAGAAGAAGGATAAACATAAGAAGGACAAACCAAAAACAGCCGGTGCGACAGCAATCGCGACAGCCTCAGCAGTGGTAGGAACAGCTCTGGCATTTGTCGTCGAACTGGTGCGTTTACGACGGAGCAAAATATAACAAGAACAAGGTGTACGAGGAAGTGGCGATATTGGTAGCCACTTCCTCGTACACCTTGTTCTGTAAGCTTGAAGTCGCCAATTATGTATTTTGCCTTTGCAGTCGAACCCCTTACTTGCTTGACGTCTCCTTACTCATCTGTTACACTTTGACATAACCCTAGCCTCGCATAAGATACAGCACATTCTGAATTCGTCACCCTGGCACGACATCACTTTGGAAGTGCCTTATACTACTATTATCAGTAAACTGTCAGTAATAAGAGGTCGAAAGCATGTTAGGTGAGCGTTCCTCATCCACCAATGACCATGAACATCAAAAATTAGTTACCGCACTACGCGAGAGCGAAATTCTGCGTGAATTGGCCGCGCTCCTAGCCTCTTCACTTGATCTCAAGCGTATCTTACAGGTACTTACGAAGCGCACCACCGAAGTTTGCGAGATTGAACGGTGTTCTGTTTGGCTCTCAGAAGAGGCCATTGAAGCTTTTAGACCTGCTGCCTACTATCTTTCCACGGAACGCATTAGCAACAATAAGGTCGAGACTGGTGACACTATTTGGCAGCAGGGCGCGATTCTTTTTGATGATCCAGAACTTTACCAATTGCTCAAAGAGAATGGCATGGTCGTGCTGGACGATCTACACGCTCGCCCTAAAGTACGTAAGGTGGCGGAGACTTTCCTGGTAAAATCTATCTTGCTCATCGCTTTGCGGCGTGAAGGGCGGATTGTGGGCATGATGTCGCTGGATGAACCAGATACAAAGCGGACTTTCTCGCCCGAACAACAACAATTGGCCTGTGCCATTGGGCAACAAGCCGCTCTCGCCATCGATAATGCTCGCCTCTATCAACAAGCGCAGGCAGAGCGAGCCAGGGCAGAACGTTTAATTGAGCGTGCGCAGGCCATTAATCAAGTTGCTTTGACCGTCAATTCAGGTGAAGATCTACCAGTGGTGTTGGAGATCGCAACGCGTCACCTGGTAAGTGGGTTGAATGCTGACGCGGGTATCATTGCGTTGCTAGAAGGAGAGCGACTTCGCGTTGCGATTAGTCTGGCAGGTAAGGGAGTAGAAGCAGCAGATATTCCGCGTCAGATCAGCATAGCATGGTCTGATTTACCTCTTTGTCGTCAGGTAGCTGCCACTGGCACGCCGCTTTTTATCACGGCAGATCAACTTACTGCAAACGAAATGGGCTGGTTTCGGCAATGGGGGTTTGCGAACATCATGGTCATCCCCCTCATGATCGGTACTGTGCAGCAACCATCTTTGGCGCCGCGCTCACCACATTGTATTGGTTTTGTCTTTGTCAATTTTCAGAGCACCGCCCGGCGGCTAGGGAAAGGCCAATTTGCATTTGCACAGGATATTGCCGCCCAGTGTGCGCTCGCCATCGAAAAAGCCCATCTCATGGCTGACCTGCAAAAAGCTGCTGCTCTCGCAACCGAACGTGCGAACACCCTGGATGCCGTGTTCCAGGCTATGACTGAAGGCATTATGGTGCTTGACCCGCGTGGCGAAGTATTAGTCCGCAACAATGCAGCCGCGCAATTCCTGGGCATGCCAGTCAATTCAGCCGATCAATTACAGGCATTTCTGCAACGCTACCCAACCTACACGCTGCACGGACAACCACTCGCGGAAGAAGATTTTCCCCTCTCCCGTGCGTTAAAAGGCGAGCGTATTCGCGGCGAACGCTTTATGACCTCACGAGGTGACGGGGTCAACAGGGTTGTTGAGGTCAATGTCACGCCGATGCTCGATCACACCAATACACAGATCGGGCTGGTGAGTGCGTTTCGTGATATCACGGAACAATCACGCGTTGAACGACGCATTCGTGAAGCGTTAGATACGATGTTGCACGTCGCGGAAGAGGTATCTGGCATTACCGAGATCAAAGATATCCTGCGCAATGTGCTCGAAAGAACGCTCTCGACGCTCAACTGCTACGGCGGTGCTGTGCAATTGTTCGATGAAGAGATCCAAGAATTTACGCCGTTGTTAGCTATTGGTTTCGCCGAGGAAACCGAAGAGCAGTGGCTCGCGGAACAAAAGCAGTGGCTTCAGCCGATGGAAGGCCAGTACGCGGGGTTTCGCAAGCAATTGATGGAAGGGCATGCCACCGTTATTAACGCGGAGCAGTATCCCAAGCAGCCCAATCCATTTCGCCATATGATGGTACTTGCTGCTCCCATCACCCATCACAATCGCCTTCTCGGCTTGATGATGCTGGATCGCTCCCCTTCATACATGAGCGATGCAGAATCTCCAGTAGAAGCCTCCCAGCAACACCATCATTTGCCACGCGAATTTTCTATTTGGGATATGGCCGTTATCGAAGGTATTGCCCAGCTAGCCGGGTTGGCTATCGAGCAGACGCGCTGGCAACAAGAAGCGATGATTGCTCGCTCCAGTGAAGAGGCTATGCGTGAAGCCAACGCGCTCAAGGACGAGTTCCTGGCCATCACTGCCCATGAATTTCGCACTCCTCTTACGGTCGTTCTCGCCCATAGTCAGGTCGCCTTACGTGTGCTACGCAAAATGACGGATCAAGATGTGGTACCGCGCCTACGTGATAGCCTGAGTATTATCGAGGAGCAAGCGCATCAGCTCACCAACATTGTGACTACCTTTTTAGAGGTGGCACAAATCAACCGTGGGCAGCTCACCCTCAAGGTCGCACCGATTAATCTTGCCGATATTGTCAAACAGGTAGTTACCAACCATAGTGCAACCTCGACAGAACACGAAATTCGCTATGAAATCGCGCCGAGCGACCATCCCTACATGGTGATGGGTGATAACGCACGTCTGGTGCAAGTTCTTGCCAACTTGCTACAAAATGCGCTAAAATACAGCCCTTTGGGTGGCCCTGTGACGGTCTCACTCTGCCAATATCTGAATGATGCAAGCGACAACCGCAGAACCATCGAGTTACATGTGGTTGATAAAGGCATTGGCATACCCAAAGACGCACAATCGCGCCTCTTTGAACGTTTTTATCGCGCCTCGAATATTGATGGCAGCAAAACAAAAGGCATTGGCCTCGGTCTCTACATCGTAGACGCCTTGATCAAGATGCATAATGGCACCATCCGCGCCGAAAGCAGTGGCATCCTTGGCGAGGGAAGCCGCTTTGTGATTACATTACCAACATTAGAAAGTCAAGCAGCCAGGGATGAATGAACTGAGGAATTGGCTGCTTCAACTTGCCAACGAAACGATGATACGCGAGGGAGCGGAGGATGCGGCCCACGATTTTGACCATCTGGTACGGGTTATGGCACTGGCCGAAACAATTCAAGCCAGCGAGGGCGGCGACCTGCCTACGATTTGGGCGGCAGTCGCGCTGCATGATATCGGTCAGGCTCGTGAACTGCGTCATGGCGGAGATCATGCCCTGATCGGGGCGGAGTTGGCCGGGGAACTTCTATGGCAGAGCCAATTTCCACAGCAATCGATTGCAGCGGTGCAGCAGGCCATACGCGATCATCGCATGACAGGTAAGAACATACCCCAAACATTGGAAGGGTGCATCGTGTATGATGCCGATAAGATTGATTGTCTGGGTGCTATCGGCATCGGGCGACTCTACTGCATCACCGGTCGCTATAATCAGAAAGTCTATTCACCGATGCCAGATGATATCATCGAACCGATAGATCCCCTTGTAGTGCGACAGCTGCGACGACGGCCCGATTACTCTCCCAGCATTGAGGTGGTTGGGCCGCCGCATCTCCCTCTCTTTCTAAGTAGGGGTAAGGCGGCCTGAACGTGGCCTTTCAAGGTAACAACGAGAGACTTTATGCTTCAAGGGGATGATTTGATATCCACACGTTACTATGCCATTCAATTCTCATCTTGTTCGTCTTCTTCAACTGGACGAATCCCCCTATACGCATCTAAATCAGATTGGCGAAAGTATTCTCTCCTTAAGGCACCATGTTTGTAAGACTGTAGATGAGGTTTGACATTACGAGTAAAGGCATCCCTTGAAACTCCTAGATATCTGGCAGCTTCGGCTGCTGTATAGTATATTACTCCATTGATCTCCATAGGCACTACGCTTACCTCCTAAAATATTCGTGACAGTAGTATACAACGCCACCAGCTTTTCGGTCAATCACGAAATTTCCGACACATATTGACAATCCGCCACATTATATGTTACAATCATTAAAGACATATCAAACACATTTAGCGTAGAGTCGTTTATATTATTATATGCATGACAACTGTAAAAATAACTGGCTGACGTGGGTCTAGCACGAAGCCAGTTAGGGAGACTAGTCCGTAAACACATCCTAGCCTCTCCACGTCGCATGATAGCGACAGGAGAGCCATTCGTCAAGCCACAGAAAGGATGCTTACGTATGGCAACACCAACTTCTATCCCGTGGGGAATGACTACCCTCATACTCGACAACGAAGCATTTCGTCGTGGATTTCTGACGGCACACCGCTGGTATTTCGAGGACATTTACGGGGAAGAGGGCTGTCAACCAGAAGAACCACAACGTGCGCTCTCCCTGACGAGCGAAGAGGTGCTTCGCCTCGTCGTGATACCCGATCAGCAGGGACACTATCACTTTGACGAGATGGGGTACGACAACCTTCCCGAACACCTGGGGTATCTGGTCGGCTACTTGGGCGGTCCTCTTGCCCCCGATGAAGAGACGCGTTACCGGAAAGAGCAAGCCCAACAAGAACATCTTCGTAGTAGCGTACCTGCATAGGATGAGGAGGGGCGGGAATACCTCTCGTCTCTCTGATCTGTGAGCAACAGAATGAGCATCAAAGCCTACAAATACCGTCTTTACGCAAATACAGCCATAACCGAAAAACTGCACTGGGTACTCGACCGATGCCGGGAACTCTACAATGCCGGTCTGCAAGAGCGCCGTGATGTTTATGAGATGGCCGTCAAGCGGCATCCTAACTACTACGATGAGGAGTCACGCAAGCAACTCACCCGTGAGCATGCCGTTGGCTATTACGAGCAAAAACGCGAACTGGTGGACATCAAAGAGGAGAGGCCAGAGTACCAGGACATTGCCTCGCATGTGCTGCAAGATGTGATCTTGCGTCTCAAACGGGCCTATGACGACTTCTTTCGGCGTGTGCAGAATAGCGAACAACCGGGCTATCCAAGATTTCAGGGGCGTAACCGCTATGACTCATTCTGTTACCCCGATGGGGCGGGCTGGAAACTGGATACAAAGGAACGGCCAGCAGACAAACAAGGCATCGTCCGCGTGAAGCTGAAACTGACGAAGATTGGAACCGTCAAACTGCACCTGCATCGGGACATGGCAGGCACGATCAAAACCCTGACCATCAAGCGGGAGGGCGAGCACTGGTACGCAGTCTTTACCTGCGAGATCGGCAAATCCGAACCCTTACCCACCAGTTACGAAGATGTGGGGATTGACCTGGGAGTGACCCACTTTGCTGCACTCTCCAATGAGGAATTCATCGACCATCCCCGCTATTTTCGCAAAACTGAGAAGAAGCTTGCGAAAGCGCAACAAGCCCTCTCACGAAAAAAGCGTGGGAGTCACAAACGCAAGAAAGCAGTCCAACGAGTAGTCAGGTGTCACCGCAAGATCGCCAATCAGCGCAAAGACTTTCAGCACAAAGCTTCACGCAAGCTGGTCAATCGCTATCAAGTCATCGTGTTTGAAGACTTACAGGTCAAGAACCTCACGAAAGCACCTGCACCCAAACAGGACGAGACAACCGGAACGTTTTTACCTAATGGGGCAAGTGCCAAAGCTGGACTCAACAAAAGTATCTTAGATGCCGGATGGAGCACCTTTACCGAGATGGTCAGTGTCAAGGCAGCATGGGCCGGGCGTACCGTCATCTTTGTGAATCCATCTAGAACATCGCAAATGTGTCCCAATTGCGGAACCATTCGCAAAAAAACGTTAGACGAACGGTGGCACTCCTGCGCCTGTGGGTGCGAACTGGATCGGGATACGGCGTCTGCGAAAGTCATCCTGGACCTAGGGCATAAAGCACTTTCGGGCGGGACGCGTCCAACGTCGGCGACGGCGTAGAAGCCTCCGGTCTCTGACCGGAGGTACGTTCACTTTCAATTGTTGTTTGGCAAGCTACATGGGTTGAGGGCGAACTTTAAGCTGACCCACCCTGCATGATTGTGTAATTAAATGCCGTGGCATTCTTCGTTGGCGCACTTAAGTGTACAGTAAATCCAATCGTAGGCTGTAGCGAAACATATTGCACGACTACTGGACCTGGATCACTCGCGAGCATGACGACCACAACGCTCGTCGTCGTGATAGGGGTATGTGTAATAGCGATAGCAGATTGTCCAATCTCAAATTTCCCTGAGCCGCAGAAAGCTGCGTGGGCTGTGATGGTGGAAGTGGACGATGGTGTTTCTATGCGTCCCTCGGTCTCTTGAACAGTCGCTACAGTGGGATTGGTTGCTTTATCGCAAAACGATGGAATGTCTTCCTTCCGCGTTGTATCTGGTTTGGGGACAACTTGCAAGTGCACTTTTGTTGTACGTTTGGTCCAGCCTTGCTTTCCAATCGTGTGATGAGCAACCTCCGCCGGATGGGCAACAGGTACTTTTCCTGTCCTTCCCGTTGGGCGTTCACTATAGCCTGTTGGAGACAGAGGAAAGCTTGTCGTCGCTCCGTCATTATGCGGTACACGTTCGAGCGAGAACAGCGATGAAGAGATGCGGTGGGCAACACGAGCAATAATATTTCCGCTTTCCACCGTTCGCGTCGCTCGCTCTTTGTCGGCTACCATGGACGGTGTCACCGGTTCTGCTGTTGGCTGAGATCGTACCGTAGGCATTGGTTTCGATTGTAAACTCAGACGCGGTGGAATGAGTGGAGCACCTTGAGAGACTGCTGCAGTGTTTTTGGCTTCTTCCACCCACTCTTCCTCTTCTGGCGGTAGAGAACTATCGTCCAACGCCGCTTCCACTGAAGCCGAAAGGTCTAAACGCTGCTGGGCAATACGAGATTGCCATTGTTGCGCCTTCTGTTCATCAGGTTCTTCAAACCAGAGCATCGTCTACCCCCTAATCTACTAATGACATCGTTCAAACAGTCATGACATAAGGTGGAACACCTGGCAACAGTATAGCATGACATGTTTAGGGAAACGTCAGGCATAGCACATTTGGGGGAAACCCATTGGTCAGGTTTAAGGGGAACGAACGATAGGACTCTTTGGTGAATAGCTTTGATATTCTTGAAACTCTGTGCTGAAACCGCTACAATGAAGCCTGACCAAGTTGCTTGGTCAGTATACACTGCAAAGTTCACATTGGGTGTGTAGGAACACTTTATTTTATCTGGACAAGGAGGGGTTTTATGAAGCTTCACGGCACGCACAAATTTAAGGCCTCAAGCCAACAGGTCTACAATGCTATTCTCAATCCTGCCGTTTTGAAACAATGCATTCCTGGCTGTGACTCCATTGAATATCTCGATGGAGAGCGCATCCGCGCCAATATTTCTACTCCATTACCCGGCTTGAAGGGACCATATGGGGCGGTTATCCGTATTGCGCAGCGACAAGCACCATCGACACTTGTATTGGAAGTGCAACGCAAAGGAACGGGCGGCTCCATCAACGCCACCAGCCATATCAACATCATTGACGAAGCGGATGGCGCACTGTTGTCCTATAATGCCACAGCAGACCTGGAAGGGACGATTGGCCGTGTTGCCAATAATCCCATCGGCGAAGGCGTCGCCAAAAATTCGCTCGGTGCCTTCTTCAAGAACCTGGATAAGGCCATTATTTAACGCAATAGCATAAGAAGGTGCAACAAAAATGCTGGTAGCCGCAATACTACCAGCATTTTTGTTGCACCTTTATAGCTTGATTTGGAGAATAGCTCCGACCATCTTATCAATAGGTGGCCCTAACTGCCCATCGCTTTCAATCAACCAGTTTGCCAACAACCCGCGCAACTCCTGGCGGGTTGCCTGATCGTCGGGAAGAATAAGCTGCTCCAACAACTCTTCGACCGCGACATCAAGCGAGGGATAGTTGAGGATAACAGGCATATTGACTACCTCTACATCGGCATAGATGCCCATTTCAAACAAGACATCCAGGGCATGGATATAGCTGGGAGGGAGGCATCGTTCATCGCCATGAAAATGTCGCCAGAGGTCGCCGAGCACGGCATCTATATGAGTGGCACGCATGTAGATAAAACAGGCACGCTGCGTCGCTGCACACAATTTTGCCAGGAATGGCACAATATCCTTAATGGGATAAAGCACATGGCTACAGATCACAATAGCGGCGGAGAGCGTCGTAGGCGCATCCTGCCAGTCTACTTGCAGGGTTGAGATATTGCTCAACTCTTGCTCATTGGCATCACGTTGGAGATACGAAAGCATAGCAGCATTTGGCTCGACCGCTGTAATGTGACGTGCTTGAGGCGCGAGTGCGATGGTAAATCTACCAGTACCCGCGCCAACATCCAACACGCTATCCTGGGGCGTCACTTCATGCTGTAGCTTGAGAAATAGAGGGTCATGTGCGATAACATTGCGCGTGGTGCTATGAAAACGACGCGCCCGGCGATCCCAAAAATCCGCACTTGTTCGGCCAAGCCGAGCGTAAGCCGCGTCCATTTGCTGTTCGCGAGCGTGCTGCAAAGTAGCCCAACGTGTACTAGCCGTTTCCATCAGTATTTCCCGCTTGTAGTTTAGATTTCAGGCAACTAAAAAATTGTCCGGTCAGCTTTTCTGCTGTTCCTTGCATAAGACGAGCACCAACGCTGGCGAGAGTGCCACTTACAACCACAGATGCCTTCCAATCCATGCGTGTCTGTCCCTCATCAACAGAGGTGAGGTTCATATCGCCTGAGAGATCAACGGCACTGCCGGGTGCTTTGCCACGCCCTTTCACCACCATACGCTCAGGTTCCTCCATCTCTGGCCGCGTCACATCCAGCGTAAACTTGGCTTTGACGGCACCAATGCCTACACCAACAACGGCTTTCCAATGTTCATGCCCTAATTCTTCCAGGCTTTGAAAACCTGGGGCGCACGCCGCCACTTGATTGACATCCATCAGATAGGTCCATACTTTATCAATGGGTGCGGCAATAGTTTGGGTACCAGAAAATTCCATAGGATACTTCACCTTTCGTTTTGACAAGATTGTGTTGAATGCGCTAGTTATCAGGGTTTTTCGGAGGCACTCTATGTAGTATCATATCACAGACAAGCACTACGAATGGAAGGAACAAGGCATTGTCTATTTCACGCGGCAGAAAACTGCTTTCAAGTACGAGGTTTCCGGCATCACTCGGTTAATAGGGTGATCGACGCCATGGGTATAGCTCTCCAGCAGTTGTATAGGGCGACGCAATTGTTGGGCTACCTGCGATAAAGTACCCAGCAGATCATCCATGCTTATCACCCCGGAGCATGAACAGGTGAGCAGTATGCCGCCGGGTCGCAGGACTTGCATACCAAGCATATTCAAACGGCGGTACGCTTTCAAGGCTTGAGTACGAGCATTCTGTGATTTGGCAAAGGCGGGTGGGTCCAGTACCACCACGTCGAATTGCTCTCCGACACTTTTTGCCTGCTCAAGGTAGTCGAATACATCGGCGGTAAAAAAGGTATGCTCGTGCGGATTGAGTCCATTGAGCGTGAAGTTTTCGCGGGCAGTGACCATGGCTGGCGCAGAGATATCTACGCTGGTCACATACGTTTCTTGACCGGTGAGCGCGGCATAGACGGAAAAGCCGCCGGTATAGCTGAAACAGTTCAAAACACGCGCACTGTGTGCATATTTCCGCAAGGCCGCCCGTTTATCGCGCTGGTCGATAAAGAAACCTGTTTTCTGGCCCTGCCAGGGATCAACCAGGAATTGCAAGCCATGTTCTCTTATCAACACCGTCGCGGGAACTTCACCTGCGGCGACCACAGGCTCCTCTACCTCTAACCCTTCGCGACGACGCGACTGGCTATCGTTGCGCAGCAAAATTCCCCGCACTCCCGTCTCTTCCATTAGCGCATCCAGCAGTAAGGGGCGAAGACGTTCCATGCCCGCGGTATGAATCTGCATCACCAAAACATCAGCGTAGCGATCAACAACGAGTCCCGGTAAGCCATCGCCTTCTGAATGCACCAGGCGGTATGCATTGGTTTGCTCTGGGTGAAATATTTGACGAAGCTTTATAGCTGAGCGAATACGTCGCCGCAAAAAGGCGGCGTCGATAGTCGCCTCACTATTGTGGGTAAGAATGCGAATGGCAATATCGGTCAAGGGGTTGTAGTAGCCACGAGCAACAAATTGGCCGGTAGATGATTTAACATCAACCAACCCACCCGCCTCAATCCAGTGGGGAGGTTGTTGTAACGCGCCAGAAAATATCCAGAGGTGTCCGCTACGTAGGCTTTCCTCGCGATGCGGCTTCAAACTTGCCGTTGGATAATGAACAGGTGATGTCACAATAAGCTCTTCTCTCTATGGTGATGATATTTTTCGTTATTATCTCACACGATGGAATAGCCACGCCGTCATAAAAAAGGAGAGCGAACACGAAGTTCGCCCTCAATATATAAATGTATACGCTTACCTGATGGATGAGTCAACGTTATTTTGCAGCTTGATGGCGGCAATCACCGGATCGGTATGATGCTCAGCCAGACGCATTTCAGCCTTTTTCAGGTTGATGGCACTGTTGATCAGTGCGATATGCGTAAAGGCCTGTGGATAGTTACCAAGTGATAAGTTGCTTTGCGGGTCGATTTCCTCGGAGAACAGTCCAAGACGGCCCGCATACGGCAGTAATCGCTCGAACAGTGAACGCGCCTCCACCAATCTTCCCTGCATCGCAAGATTGTCAACCAACCAGAAGGTGCAGATGGTAAAGGTACCTTCTGAACCGCTTAAGCCATCCTCACCGTGGTAGCGGAAGACGAAGCCGTGGCCGTCGGTAAGTCGCTCCATGATGCGATCAACGGTCGAGCGCATGCGAGGGTCATCTGGTGGGATGAACCCAACAAGCGGCAATAACAGATTTGACGCATCCAGGGTCGCATCATCGTAGGACTGCGTAAACGCGCCAATGGAGGTGTTATAGCCATGACAAAGGATATCCGTGCGAATCTGGTCGCGGACAAGACACCAGCGCGACAGGTCAGCCTCCAGGTTAAGTTGTTGGGCGGCGCGAATACCGCGATCAAGGGCAACCCAGCACATCACCTTGGAATAGACGAAGTGGCGCATACCACCGCGAACTTCCCAAATGCCGCTATCCGTCTCTTGCCAGTGCGCACAGACATGTTCTACGAGGGTACGCATCATCGCCCACAAGGGGCCATCGAGCGTCTCACCATAGCGTTCAAAGTTGCCCTGGCGTCGGTAGAGGTGAATACAATCCAGTACCTCGCCAAACACATCCAGCTGCTTTTGATCAGCCGCCCCGTTGCCGATACGTACCGGACGTGAATTGCGGTAGCCACTGAGATGTGTTAGTTCCTGCTCGGCCAGGTCACGCTCCCCACGAATACCATACATGATCTGCAAGTCTTCGCCATCGGCATACGACAGATTGCGCAGCCAATGGGTGAAAGCACGCGCCTCTTCAGTAAAGCCCAGCACATTAAAGGCATACAGTGTAAAGGTCGCATCGCGCAACCAGGTGTAGCGATAGTCCCAGTTGCGTTCGCCACCAAGAGCTTCTGGCAGTGACGTTGTAGGTGCAGCGACAATGGCACCCGTTGGGGCATAGGTCATCATCTTGAGTGCCAGCGCACTCCGCTGCACTTCTTCCGCATATGGCCCATGGTAATTACAGCTCGTGAGCCATTTCCGCCAGCAGTGCAGTGTATGAGCTAACTCAAAATCAAAGTTACGCTGGTGTAGTTCATCTTCTACCAGTCTACGGGCGGCATGAAGGCTGCGACCAACACCGAGGGCAAAAAGGATACGCTCACCTTCACGCAGCGTCATTTGGACGATAATCGAAGGGTGAGCATCATCCTCTTCTTGCTCAACAGACATAGCAAACGACGAAACTCGATATGCGCCTACAATCGCTAATCCGACATGTTGCTGACCACCGGTAATGATGGCCCCTAAATTATTGTGGGTCAAGAATATTTGGCTCGGGGCAGCCGCGTAATTGGGGCTGACCTTGAGCTTTAACGTGACCGAAAGCTCGCCAAAAGTACACTCTACGCCGCGTACCAGGCAATGGCACGAGCCGTCCTCTCGCGTCCAGGTATTATTATTCATACCCTGATACGGCCATGCACTGAGTGTCTCTACTGGCATGAAATCGGTGAGTACCACTTCACCCATAGTGCTGGAGAACTTTGTCTGGAGCACATTGCTACCGCGCAGGTAGCGTTGTGAACCGGGGATCGCCATATCTGTAGGTGCTATTTGAAAATAGCCACCGTGTTCAGCATCCAGCAGTCGGCAGAACAGGGCCGGACTGTCAAAGTCCGGTAAACAGCCCCAATCTACCGAGCCATCCGGGCTAACCAATACAACAGAATGGCAATCGCCGATGACTCCATACGAATTGATTGATTGATAATTGCTGGCATGATTTTTCATCCCTACCGCATCCCTCTTCGTGTGTGTATTTTGTGTGAATAAAAGTTGTGGAACGATACAGTTCCTTATGTGAGAATAGGACGGAAGAGATAACTAAACAGTAACAAGATATTAGTACCAAACCATATGGGGGATGTCCGCTTTTCATAGTTCCCTCAATCCGCCATTCTATGTAACGCTACAGGCGCAAATTTTATTCACTGGACATGTGTTGGATAGAGATGCTACACTTACCACTGTGCGCAAAAACCGTTATTTATTGAACGATACAGTTCCTCAGAGTAGAGGAACGTTCGTTGTCAGCAAGGTTGTGTGTTGTTAGTAAGGTTGTATAGAGAAGCAAACGCAGAGGAGTTTCATGAACAAAGTGCAGCATATCATCCATCATCCCGCTGGACGTATTGGTCTCACGGTAGGGTTAACCATCGGACTTATAGCGGCGATCATGGGTGAAGCGAGCAAGGCTCTCTTCTTCGCCGGTTTCTGTAAGTTCCTGGCTTCACGCATAAGTCGTGAAGGGTAGAAAACGTTTTACCAAAGTAGCAAAGGGTGCAAGCAGGGGGTGTAGCTTCACGTTACACCCCCTGCTTGCACCCTTTGCTACTTTGACTAGCTCTGAATTATGATACACTATAGCGGAAGAGGAACATTATGCATTTTGATGAGATGTTAGAGGCGTTTTTCGATGCCATTAAGCAAAGAGATTTCGGTCGATTACTCTCGGTGGTTTCAATTGACGAAGATGTGAGCCTGATTTTGCTCAACGGGGCGTATATGAGCGGGCGCGTTCCCGTTACCAATTTGCATAGCGCATGGCTTGCCGATCCAGATTGGCTGATGGATTTCAAGATACTGCGCACCGTGGAGACCTCTGAAATGGGCTTCGCCCTTTTACTGGTTGACTATAGCGATCCCACATATGGCGCTCAACCCTATGCCCAAAAACACTATTTGAGCCTGGTTTTTGTCAAAAGAGACGGTAAGTGGTTTCTCACGCACGATCAGACAACTGTGGGGCAGGAAGGTTGACGACATCTAGCACCTGTTAAACGGCTTGCCAAACCTGCATTGTGCCATCGTTGCCTGCCGAGGCGATACGTGTTCCATCGGGCGACCACGCAACGCTATAAACCACGCTGAAATGACCACGGTAGGTAAGCATGGTGTGGCCTATGAGGGCATCCCACACTTGCACCGTCTTATCACGACCTCCAGAAGCGATGCGGGTACCATCAGGGGACCATGCCAAGGCATTGACCCAGGCGGAATGACCGCAATAGGTGAAAAGTGTGTTTCCGGTGACGGCATCCCACACGCGTACAATGTTGTCCCAGGAACAAGAGGCGATACGCGTGCCATCGGGCGACCATGCCAGGGCATTGACACCAAAGGAATGACCGCGATAGATCAGAGATGTCTCCTTGCTGCTCACATCCCAGATATGGATCGTGGCATCATTCCCACCAGAAGCAATGGAGGTGCCATCGGGCGACCACGCTAAGGTTCCCACCAAACGGGAGTGGCCGCGATAGGTTGCTATCTCCGTAGCAGTACTGTCTTCTATCTGCCACACTTGTACCGTTTTATCATCGCTGCCAGAGGCAATGCGCCGACTATCGGGTGCCCAGACCACGGCATTGACCCAGTTTGTATGACCTCGATAGATATACATTTGCTTCATCGTGAAAGCGGCATCCTTTTCCACTTGCCCCACTTGCCAGACCCTTACCGTTCTATCGTCGCTGCCCCAGGCAATGAAGGTACCGTCGGGCGACCACGCGAGAGAAGATGCCCATGTATACTTTTTGAAAGGGTCATGATAGTTGAACATTCGGCAACCGGTCGTAGCATTCCATACATGGAGAGCACCATTAGCGGTGCTAGAGACGATAAAGGTACCATCGGGCGACCAGGCCAGCGTCAGTACGAGCCGATAGTGGTTACAGGTGAAGAGGAGATTCCCTATAGGCTGCATAGCCCTTTTGGCAGCACCAACCTGCTCTAACGCTTGCCTGACAAACACCATACTGGATGGCCTGTCATTTACATCCATTGCGACCATCTGCAACACCAGTGACTTGAGCGTCCGCGGAATCGGTTGAGCCTGTAGCGATGAAAGTTCAAAGCGAAAAGGATGCTGCTCAGGGTTGTTCCCGGTCAGTAGTTGGTGCAGGAGAGCACCGAGGCTATAGATATCCGCGCAAGGAGTTGTCTGCGCTCTGCCATATTGTTCTGGTGCGGCATAGCCTGGGGAGCCAAGTGGAACAGTATCTCTGGGTTGCCCTGGCTTAAAGTGGCGAGCAATGCCAAAGTCAATCAGGTAGAGATGACCGGCAGCTGTGCGCATCACATTGGCTGGCTTGAGATCGCGGAAGATGATGGAAGGCTCACGAGTATGGAGGAAGTCAAGTACTGTACAGAGTTGAATGCCAAGCGCGAGGACTTCTTCCAACGGCAAGCGTCCACTCAGCGTTTTATCCAGGTACTGCTCCAACGTTTCGCCCTCGATGAAGTCCATCACGAGATACCAATGTTCTCCCTTAGTGAAGTGGTCGTAGATATGTGGCAAGCTGGGATGTGTCAGAGCAGATAATAAATACACCTCACGATTGAAGGCAGCAATAGCTTCCATCGCCTCCTGAGGGGTAAGAGCATTCAAATTGATCTCCTTGATAGCGAGGAGACGATTGCCATCCTGGGTATCTGCTACCTTGTAGACAGCTCCAAAGCCGCCCTGGCCTATCGGTGCAAGAAGACGGTAACGCTCTTTAAGCAATGGTTCCCGCGCAGGAACATGCAAGGCTGCTGCACAGGCAAAACAATACTCCGCTTGCTCCTGGTTGGCTGCGCCACAGTTATTGCAGTAGAGTTGAGAAGAACGTGCCATCCCTGTTCTGCCTTTTCATATGTGCCAAAACGCAAAGACGTTACATGCCCTGGTATCTGTGAATTATAGTTGCTTTCGGTGTTGCATACAAGCCATGACGAAAGTATTTCGCAGGGCTTGTGAATTATTCCCAGGGCGACCGCAAGGGATCGCCCCTACTATACCACGATGCATGTTATACCCGTGGGGCATGTATAGTAGGGGCGA
>JBPCJY010000184.1:0-22962 GCA_051004815.1 Ktedonobacteraceae bacterium | reverse complement strand
CTACCCTCTCATCAAATCGGAAAACATTTGGAGAGAAGAGTTCCCTTATGCGGACTTGAGAGAGGTCTTGGCTGTCATTCTGAGCGGAGCGAAGAATCTGTCTGCTGGCCGACCAGAGATTCTTCGCTCCGCTAAGGATGACAGCCCTTCTCTCCAAACATCTGTCCAATTGGTTCACTATCCGCAATAGGTATGTTGGCGGGTACTGCCACATTTTTTTCTGCGAACTGTACCGTGATTTGTCGTAACCCTAACTTTTTATAGTGGTGATAGGCCGTGACAGATGACGTGATGCTCTGTTTGTGTTGAAACGCTTCATTGAATGGCCCACTGATAATCAGCCATACCCAGGGAATATCTTGCTCGCAATTCACTCTTTGCATGTTCTCGCGGTCGGTACTACTGGCTGTAGTCAAACCAGTAGGATGGCTGTGATAGACCCCCACAATCTCCCCTGGATGAGCCAGTTCGGCATCCAGGAGTTCTTCTGGTGAGAATTCAAAATAGACGGGCGAGGTATAAATATTGTGCATGGGATAGACCTGTTCGATCTGCCAGTTCCCTTGCTCATCACTGCTTCCCAATAGCAGTCCACAGGCTTCTATGTTGGGACGTTGGCAAACGTCCTTGAGCAGGTCATTCTGTACGTTGCTACTAAGTGAAACATGCGCACTTGAATGCTTTTGCATAACTATCTAATGCATACTTTCTAATGTTTGAAGTTCGAGGTGCCTCCACACTATAGCATGGTGTAGAGGCTCGATCAATCACGGTTTTTTGCGAGTTACCCCGGCAATTTTGTAATCTCGTGCATAAGCTCTTGTCCGTGGCGGCTGCCACTGTGCAAGAGTAGGCTTGCCACCAAGCCGGTCCAGCCAGTCTGATGGCTGGCACCGATACCCGCTCCATTATCGCCATGGAAGTACTCATAGAAAAGGATCAGGTCGCGCCAATGGGGGTCGCGCTGGAATTTCTCTACACCTCCGTTGACGGGCCTGCGTCCAGATTCGTCACGCAGGAAAATGGTAGTCAGGCGCCGGGAAAGTTCTGTCGCGACCTCTTCCAGGTTCAGCAGGTTGCCGGAACCGGTGGGAAACTCAACTTTGAACGTGTCCCCATAAAAGTGATAAAACTTTTGTAGCGACTCGATGATCAGATAATTGAGCGGGAACCAGATCGGGCCGCGCCAGTTCGAGTTGCCACCGAACAGGCCGGAGGTTGATTCTGCTGGCTCGTAATCGACGGTGTGTACAATGCCGTTCATCTCAATGGTGAAGGGATGCTCAAGGTGATAGCGTGAAAGCGCACGTAGTCCATAATCAGAGAGAAATTCCGCTTCATCGAGCATGACCTTGAGTATGCGTGGCAACTTGTGATGATTGACAATGGCCAGCAAGAAGTGTTTGTTGTGCCCGGGTTCGTCCATCTGCTCGACATGCTCGCCAATATCTGGCCAATAATCCATGAACCACTGCATGCGCCTCTGGAAGCTTGGCAGTGTATTGATCAGTTCCGACTCCAGGATGGTTATGGCGAAGAGCGGAATCAGGCCGACCATCGAACGTACCTTGAGGGGAATGTGTGTCGTGTGATCGCGATGGAGAATGTCGTAATAGAACCCATCCTCGTCGTTCCATAACTCAATGCCTTCGGGCGTCAGATCATTCATAGCATGAGCAATGTACACAAAATGCTCGAAGAATTTGCTGGCAATATCGCTGTACGCACGGTCTTCCTGGGCCAGTTCCAGCGCGATGGTCAGCATGTTTAAGCAATACATGCCCATCCAACTGGTACCATCGGATTGCTCAATATGGCTACCATCGGGTAGCGGCATGTTGCGATCAAAGACGCCGATATTGTCCAATCCTAGAAAGCCACCCTGGAAGACATTCTGGCCCTCAAAGTCCTTGCGGTTAACCCACCAGGTGAAATTGAGCAGCAGCTTTTGGAAGATCTTTTCCAGGAAATCGCGATCCCCTTTACCGGTAAGCTGTTGTTCGATCTTATAAACATGATACGCTCCCCAGGCATGGACGGGTGGGTTTACATCGCCAAAAGCCCATTCATAGGCAGGGATCTGACCGTTTGGGTGCATATACCATTCGCGCAATAACAAAATCAATTGTTCTTTGGCGAACTCAGCGTCAATATAGGCGAAAGCGACACAGTGGAAGGCCAGGTCCCATGCCGCGTACCAGGGATATTCCCAGGTGTCCGGCATCGACAAGATGTCATCGTTAAAAAGATGTGCCCAATCATGGTTGCGCCCACTGAGCCGTTGTGGTGGGGGAGGTGGTTGTGTTGGATCACCTGCCAACCAGGTTTTTACATCGTAATAGTAGAACTGCTTACTCCATAACATACCTGCAAAAGCCTGTCGTTGTACCGCTTTAGCATCGTCGGAGATGTTGTCCGGAATGACTGCCGTGTAAAAGTCATCGGCCTCTTTTTGGCGTTGCGTGATGACTTCGCCAAATGATTCATCGAACGGCAGTAGGTCAGCCGGGGGACGATCACTGAGGCGCAGTTGTACCTGTTGCGTTTCACCAGGTGCGAGTGTCAAATGATAATGAATAGCTACCTTTGTGCCTTGTCCAGCGGGGTTGATGGCATCGTGCTTGCCATGCACAATATAGTCGTTGATGCTATCTTTCACGTAGGGATTTGTGTTTGGAACGCCATAGAGCCGCTCAGTGTTGGTCTCATTCTCGGTAAAGAGGAGTTCTGGCTGTCCCTCGCAGTAGAGCCAGCGTGGCCCATCAAAGCTACTGAGCTTGCTTCCGTCCGGGTTCGTCTGCACGACGCGGTAGTTTTGCGTCGCATGGGCAGGTGTATAGTTTTGCAGCAGCGGACGGGGGGCATTGAATGTCCACGCCCAGGTATTACGGAACCAGAGCGTTGGCAATAGCTCAAGCGCAGCTTCCGCAGGTCCACGATTGATGACGGTGTAACGAATGAAGATATCTTCCGGACCAGCTTTGGCATACTCAATAAATACATCAAAATAGCGATCCTGGTCAAAAACACCTGTATCGATCAATTCATATTCAGGGTCAGTGCGGCTGCGGCGTCGATTTTCCGCGAGCAATTGGCTATAGGGATAGGCTGCCTGGGGATATTTGTACAGGTATTTCATGTAGCTATGCGTTGGGGTATTGTCCAGGTAATAATAATATTCTTTGACATCTTCTCCGTGATTGCCCTCTTCGCCCGTGAGGCCAAAGAGCCGCTCCTTCACGATCTCATCTTGCCCGTTCCAGAGGGCCAGCGCAAAACAGAGTTGCTGGTGGCGATCACAAATACCCGCCAGGCCATCTTCTCCCCAACGAAATGCCTTGGAACGAGCCTGGTCATGCGTAAAGTAGTCCCAGGCTGTCCCATTAGGGCTGTAGTCCTCACGCACCGTACCCCAGGCCCGTTCACTGATATATGGCCCCCACCGCTTCCAGTAGACTTGTCTTGTGTTTGTTTGTTGTAATCTCTCTTGTTCAGGTGTCATGCAACTCGATCCTTAAGATGGTAACGCATGCTGAGAAATCTCCTTTTTATGGCTGTACGTGAATAAATTGCTCTGCGCTGAATGCACGTAGATCAGCAAAATGTAATACGGTTATATCAGGAGTAAAGTTGTCTGGCTTCTGCTGCGCATATTTCCCTTGCTGCACGAAAACGGTGGTCAGACGATCTCCCAGCAGAACTTTGGCATCAGCGAGGATGTCTGGCTTATCATCAAGCATGGCATAGTGGTCGGCGGGATAGGTTGCCATGACTTCATCCAGATGCTGTTGCTTGTGAATGTAGATCAGCACACGTCCCTCGACGGCATCAGCCAGGTTGCTGCTGAAAATCTTCTCTGCCTGGAAATACTTATCGCCATCGGAGACGATAACCGTCGTTCCAAGGGAACGAAGATACCGCAGTGTTTCCAGCACATGCGGGTAGAGGTTCTGGAAAAAGGGGTAGTTTTCAAAAATGGATTTGACATGCGCGAAAGTAAGTTCATCCATTTCCACGAGGGGAGTCTGCTCACGTAATCGTGCCAGTGAAAGTGGAATATCAACCACGCTTTCTTCTTCGCGTACCTGCTCGTAGATTTGCCAGAAGCGATCCGCCAATGTAGGCCCTAACTCCGCCTGGATATGAGCATCAAAGTTTTCTTTCACTTCGTCATTGGCAAGTAGTGTGTTATCCACATCGATCAAAAATACCAGTGTAGGCATAGGCTAAGCCCTTCCTTTCTTATAGCCTGGAATACATGGCTCTTAATATATGAGCCTGGGCCAGAATACTACTGCTGCTTTCTCAAAAGCGTACCGTAATCAATACACGAATATTACTGCCACCTGGACTATATTGTACAGCATTGCTGAGAAGTTATTCAGACCTTTACGTTCTTCATCATAACATGTTATCAGTGTACTTTGCGTTGCAATGACTTCCGAGAGCAGTTCATGGTGTATTGGTGCAATCTGTAGTCTTGCAGTTAGGAAAAAGTATGGTAATATTTTGGTGTAGTATACTATATCGCATTGCTAGCCATTGCGGTGAAACGCTTGTCTTGAAAACAATGAGAATCGAATAGATGAGATGAAAGTGATCTTGCGTAGCAAAGATTTTGTCAGTGTAGAAGGCTTGGGCTATGGTTTTAACAATCGCCGCCCCGCCGTCCAGGCGTGGCATTACCTGGGTAGGGTGCAACATAAAAAGTGGGAGGGCTGGTACGAATGCCATTGGGATGGCCCAGAGTTGCTTTGGGTGGTGCATGGAGACGAACGTCTCTTTGGATTAGCGGCGGCACTGAAATCAAAAGGCTTCGCTATTGAAGTCAAGCAAGATGAAGAAGAATAATATGGAGCCAAATAACGAAAAGAAGCGCATAATCCTGCTTATGACACCCGCGACCTACCGTGCAGGAGCATTTTTAAGCGCAGCCAGGCGTCTAAATCTTGAGGTCGTCGTCGGAATTGATCTACCAGAAACGCTGGCGGAATACTGGCATGTCCCCTTGGGAGTCGATTTTGCTGATACAGCGTCGTCTGTGCAAACTATTATCGCATATGCCCGGCAACATCCCGTGACGGCTATTCTCTCCGTTGACGACAGTGCCAGCGAATTGGCCGCGTTGGCCAGTGCTGCATTAGGATTGGCGCATAACTCGCCGGAGGCAGCGGAAGCGGCCCGCGACAAACTGCGTATGCGCACGCTCATGTCGCAAGGGGGCGCACCATGTCCCATTTTCCGACCTTTTCAATTGGATGCAGACCCCGCGTGGGTGGCTACACAAGTGAGCTTTCCGTGCGTTGTGAAACCACTGCGCCTTTCCGGTAGTCGAGGTGTGATCCGTGCCAATAATCCTGCCGAGTTCGTGGCTGCGTTCAACCGTCTCAAGCTAATCTTGCTCTCTGAAGGCTATACAGAGCAAGATTCTCTGCTGGTCGAAGACTTTATTCCCGGCTTTGAAGTCGCGCTCGAAGGTATTCTCACCCATGGTGTCTTAAAGGTGCTTACGCTATTTGATAAGCCGGACCCGTTGGATGGCCCCTTTTTTGAGGAGACAATCTATGTTACCCCTTCGCGCTTATCTGCTGAGGTGCAGCAAAGTATAGCGCGGTGTGTCACCGTCGCGGCGGCCTCTCTTGCGCTTCGAGAAGGCCCTGTCCACGCTGAACTGCGTGTCAACGAGCAAGGGCCATGGATGCTAGAGATTGCTGGACGTTCTATCGGAGGTCTCTGCTCTACAGTTCTTGAGTTTGGCTCAGGCATGTGCCTGGAAGAATTGATTCTGCGCCACACTATCGGGCAAGAGATTACCACTATCGAACGTGAGGGACACGCGACTGGCGTGATGATGATTCCCATTCCATCAGGTGGAGTGCTCAAAGCGGTGCATGGCGTGGAGGAGGCGCGGTCTGTGCCATTGATTACTGGCGTAGAGATTACCGCCAAACTGCATCATCAACTTGTGCCTTTACCAGAAGGGGCAAGCTACCTGGGGTTTATCTTCGCACGAGGCGATACCTCCATTGAGGTGGAAGAGGCCATTCGCCATGCCCACGCACAATTGCGCTTCGCTATACGACGCGAGATACCTGTGCTGAGATTGCCAGGGCGACCGCAAGGGATCGCCTCTACTATACACGCGGAACGGGTATGAAATGCATCATAGTATAGTAGAGGCGATCCCTTGCCACCCTCTCTGGGGGAGAGGTAATCAGCCCTGGTTGCCAGCATGGCCCTCTCAGCCATCATTCACGGACTCTGCTTGTTTGTCCTATGGGGCTTGACAGAATCGCCGTATACCACTACTCTTATCTTGTCCTGACAGGTGAAATACTACTGTCACCTTTGCTTTCCATCCCTGGACAGCGAGAAAAACATCGACTTCCACACGAGGCTACTTGTTCATTTCATATAGCTTACGACAAGTACAACATCTATTTATCGAGGGAGGTGGCATTTCTATGAAACCACCGCGTTTTCAGTATTGTGCTCCGGACATGTTGGACGAGGCTCTTGCTCTGCTTGATCGCTATGGCGAGGATGTCAAGGTATTAGCCGGAGGGCAGAGCCTCATTCCTCTCCTCAATATGCGCCTGGCTGGTCCGGCCTATCTCCTCGACATTAACCACCTCGCGGAACTAAACTACATTGAGCCGGAGGACGGCTATCTCGCGATTGGCGCGACAGTACGTCAACGGCAGGTTGAACGTTCACCGCTCGTATTGGAAAAGCATCCTTTGATCAATGAAGTGGTGCAACATATCGGTCATTTTCAAATACGCAATCGTGGCACGGTGGTCGGAAGCATTGCCCACGCTGATCCGGCAGCAGAATTACCGGCACTATTAACCTGTCTGGGTGGTGAGGCAGTGGCGCAGAGTATTCATGGTGAACGGGTGATGAAGGCCGAGGAGTTTTTTACCGGCTATCTCTCGACGACGCTGGAAGCGGGAGAGATGTTGACCGAGGTGCGTTTTCCCTGGATACCAGCACAAGCTGGCTGGGCCTTTATGGAGTTTGCGCGTCGCTCTGGCGATTACGCCCTGGTGGGCGCAGCCGCTGTAACCGTCCCTTCGCTGGATGATCGTTGTATGTCGGCGCGTATTGCTTACCTGGGCATTGCTGGCAATCCCCTCCGTTCACATGCTATCGAGAATCTCCTCGCTGGTTCCACGTTAGATGATAAGACGCTCGATGACGCTGCCGAGGTGGCGCGTACACTGGTGAGCGACGATATGCAAGATGTCCATGCCACCGTCGATTATAGACGCGCACTGGCAGCAGAATTAACGAAACGCGTGTTAAAAGTCGCCTGGGAGCGGCGTAAGCATTAGTTAGAAAGAGTAGGCACGATGCAAGAGCAAGACGCAATACCCACCTTCAGCGAAAAACGCCTCATTTCTTTGACCGTCAATGGGCATCGCTATGAACAGCAAGTGCCTGTGCGGATGCTGCTCTCTGATTTTCTGCGCCATGAACTCCATTTAACCGGCACGCATGTTGGCTGCGAACATGGCGTGTGTGGCTGTTGTACGGTGCTGCTCAATGGCGAGGCGGTACGCTCCTGCCTCATGCTAGCGGTGCAGGTAGATGGCATGGTGCTGACGACCATTGAAGGGATGGCAGGTATCAATAGCGAACTGCACCCCATTCAACAGGCTTTTAAGGAAAAACATGGTCTGCAATGTGGCTTCTGTACGCCCGGCATAATTATGACCGTCCATGCCATGCTGCATGAGCACCCCAATCCTACTGAAGAAGAGATACGGCATGAACTTTCCGGCAACCTCTGCCGTTGTACGGGCTATCAAAATATCGTTGAAGCGGTCAAACTCGCGGCTGAACGTCTCAGTGTAGCGCAGATGGAGGTGGAGTGATGGCAACACGTTGGTTTGGTGCATCTGTTCAACGCTCGGAAGACCCGCGTCTCCTGCGTGGGAAAGGGAGCTACGTAGATGATATTGATCTGCCGAATGTGCTGCAAGCTGCTGTCCTGCGTAGTCCGCACGCTCACGCACGTATTCTCAGCATTGATACTACGGCTGCTCACGATTTACCAGGAGTGCATCTGGTACTGACAGCAACAGACCTGGGTGCAGTACTGGAGCCATCGCCTTTGCTGGTACCTCATCACGCCTTGACGCAGCCGCGTACACAACTCCCTCTTGCGCTGGATGAAGTGCATTATGTTGGTCAAGCTGTCGCATTTGTCGTCGCCGACAGTCGTTACATCGCGGAAGACGCGCTGGAATTGATCGATGTCGAGTATGAGCCGCTACCCGTTGTCCATAGCATGGAAGTCGCGGCTGCTGACGACGCTTCGCTCGTTCATGCTGATGTTCCTGGCAATGTCGCGGCCCACTTTGTGCAGACCGTCGGCGATCCCGACACCGCCTTTGCTACTGCCCCCCATGTTATCCGTGAGACGTTTACTATCGAGCGTGGTAGTGCTATGCCGATGGAATGCCGCGGTGTCCTGGCACGCTGGGAGGCCCACGAAGGAATGCTAACCTGCTGGATATCAACCCAGGGTCCTATCCCCATTCGTAATGGCCTCGCCGCTATTTTTCACCTGCCGGAACACAAGGTGCGGGTGATCGCTCCCGACGTTGGTGGTGGCTTTGGCACCAAAATCATGATGTTTTATCCCGAAGAAGTCTTGACGCCTTTTGCCGCTATCCAACTCGGTAGGCCGGTGAAGTGGATTGAGGATAGGCGCGAGAATTTCATCTCTGCCAATCAAGAGCGCGGCCAACTGCACGAAGTAGCCTATGCCTTTGACGAGCAAGGCATCTTGTTAGCAGTACATGATACCTTCCAGCACGATACGGGAGCGTATACCCCCTATGGTATCATCGTCCCCATTATTACCGCGTGCAGTTTGCCCGGCCCATACCGATTGCGACACTATTACAGCGAATTTACCGTTCTTTATACGAACAAGGTTCCCGTCAGCCCGTACCGAGGTGCGGGCCGACCACACGCGGTCTTTGTCATGGAACGCATCATGGATCGCATTGCCAGCGAATTGCATTTAGATAGGCTGGAAGTACGCTCGCGTAATTTTATTCAACCAGAAGAGTTTCCATGGGATGTCGGCCTGGTCTATCAAGATGGTGGCCCGACAAAATACGATAGCGGGGACTACCAGGCCGGACTGGACAAACTCAAAATCATGCTTGATTATGATAACTTCCCGGCTAAGCAGGCCGAAGCACGTAAACAAGGGAAATATTTGGGGTTGGGGGTGGCCTACTATGTCGAAGGCACATCCATCGGTCCATACGAGGGAGCGACAGTACGGGTTGAGTCGGATGGTCGAGTCTTTGCCGCGACTGGCGTGACATCGCAAGGGCAGAGCCACGCGACGACGTTCGCGCAGATTGTGGCAGATCAACTCGGTGTGACCCCTGGTGATGTGTTATTAACCGAAGGTGACACAGGCGCATTTAACTGGGGCGTTGGCTCGTTTGCCAGCCGAGCTGGTACCGTAGCTGGTGCTGCTATGCATCTGGCTGCCGTGAAAGTGCGGGAGAAGGCGAAACAAGTTGCCGCCGAACTTTTTGAGGCTGCGCCGGAAGATATAGAATTGATGAATGGCAAAGTATTTGTCAAAGACGCGCCACAGCGTGCGCTTACCCTGGGCCAGGTTGCTATTTCCGCCAATCCATTGCGCTATGCCTATGGCGAGAACGCTCGTAAACTGATGTCCATGAAATTAGCGGGGTCACGATCAGGGCCAGCATTGCCGGTTGAGCGTGGAGCACCTGGGCTAGAAGCAACTGAGTTTTATAGTCCAGTTCACGCGAGCTTTGCCAGTGGCGTACATGGGGCTATCATCGAGGTCGATCCGGCAACTGGTATGGTTTCGTTCGTTCAATATGCTGCGGTCCATGATTGTGGCCGTGTAATCAATCCGATGGTGGTAGAGGGGCAAGTACACGGAGGCGTGGCTCAGGGTATTGGCGGGGCCTTTTTTGAACGGTTGGTGTACAATGAAGATGGACAACTCATCAATGCCAGCTTTATGGATTACCTCTTGCCAACGGCGGCGGAAATTCCCGCTATTGCCGTTGACCATGTGGAGACACCCTCTCCGCTCAGCCCGTTGGGGATGAAAGGAGCCGGTGAAGCTGGCGTTATTCCGGTGCCCGCGCTCTTTGCGGCGGCAATTGACGATGCTCTTGCCCCGTTTGGCGTGCGTGTTCTTGAGATGCCACTCCATCCATGTAGGGTATATGAGTTACTGAAGCAAGCATCGAACGTGTAGAATCATAGAAGGTTTGCTTTGAAAAATAGGGGTGGTTGTGATATATCCAAATATACTATGTAAGTAGACAAGCGAGTAGAATTATGGGATACTCATCAAAACGAGTCATCTAACGTTATCGGAGGTATTTTTATGTCCTCGAATTATCCACCCTTTGGCAACGCGCCTGCCTGGCCTTGCCAACGATGTGGAAATCCGCTCCCCCCGAATGAGGCGCGTTGTGTCCATTGTGGCTTGATGAATACCCCATCACAGCCGAATAATGTCGTTGCGCAATCTTCCTCTGCTACGGCCTGGGGTGGACCCGCTCCACAACAATCGTTTGGTTCAGGTCAACAGGGGGGGCAACCATGGGGACAGCCTCCTTCGGTACAGCCAGTACAAAATAACCCTTTTGCTAATTCCTCTGCCTCGCAACAATCTTTTAGCTCGCCCAATCAACCATTCGCGCATACCAACCCGTTCTATGGCTCGCCCAATCAACAATCACCTTCCACTGCCTCCTTTGGGGGAACGCATGGACAGTCAACGGGTACGAATGGGTTTGGCTTCTCTGCTTC
Organism: Ktedonobacteraceae bacterium; assembly: GCA_051004815.1. Classification (GTDB taxonomy): domain Bacteria; phylum Chloroflexota; class Ktedonobacteria; order Ktedonobacterales; family Ktedonobacteraceae; genus JBBQXY01. Next base: position 12,129 of record JBPCJY010000184.1, on the reverse strand, counting down.
GCAACCACCATTGTATGCGCAACAATCTCCAACTACAGGTACGTTTCCGAATAGCACTACGAATGGCTTCGTACCTCTCCAACAGCAGCAAAATGGCTTTACTCCCAACAATGCGCCTGGTTTTTCACCATCTGGTTTTGGACAGCAGTCCCAACAGCCGAACACTGGGAACTTCACTCCGCATATGAATGGCTTTCAGACGGGTGGTTTTACTCAATCTGCTCCGCCGAACGGCTTCCAGCAGGAAAGGCCTGTGCCACCGCCTGAGCGAAAAGGCGGTCCAAAGGTTGGTTTGATTATCACAGTAATCGTGCTGCTGATATTGGTAGTTGGCGGTGGTATTGGTGGCTATTATTATATGAAGCATTCCGATACTCCTGCCGCACAAAGTACACCTACGACGGTACCAACGCTCACTCCTACGGGGAACGCTCTATTCAGTGATACCTTCGCGAATAACAATAAGGGCTGGGACCTGACTACCAAAGCGGGCGAGTTTTCCGTCAAAGTTGGCGGCGGCTCCATGGCGTTAGAGGATGATAATAACAAGCTCCTGTGGGAGTTAATTCCCGGTGGTAAAACCTTTAGTGATTTCTACATGACCGTTGATGCGACCCTTTCCAAAGGTACCCAGGGCAATGGCTATGGCATCTACATTCGCGGATCATCAAACCAGACTATTGATATCGCGACGTATTATCGTTTCGAGCTCTACGGTGATGGCTCCTTTGCGACATTCAAGGGGACTGTCGATGCAACCGGAATCTCTAATAGTAGTGTTTTGGTAAATTATACCAACGCTTCTGTGATTCAGAAACAAGGGCATGTGAACCATATTGCTATTAACGCAAAAGGCTCAACGCTGACGTTCTATGTCAATGGGCAAATCGTGAAGATTGTAACTGACAATACCTACAATACCGGCTCAATTGCCCTCTTTGTCTCTAACCTGCCACATACCACCGCGGGTGCGCAAGCAACTTTTGCCAATCTGGCAATTTATCCACCACAACAGTGATAATAAGTAAGAGAGGTAGCCTGAAAGGCCGCCTCTCTTACTTTTCCTTATCCTGGACTTGAGCTGGTGAACGATGCTCACTGTGCTCCTGGGAGACTGTAAGGGGAGCAGTACGCATGATCTTCTGAATTCCATGAAATATTCCTGCGGGCGTTTCTATAGCATGTTCCTCACCGCCGCGTAGTATTTCATAGACAATGGCCCCTAGAGCTGCACCTATTAATGGGCCAAGCCAGTAGATCCAGACATCTCTCAGCGCAATTCCACCAGCGAACAGTGCAGGGGCGAGGCTGCGAGCGGGATTCATGCTTCCACCCGTCAAAGGGCCAGCGAACCAACCACAAAGCGCGATGGTTCCTCCAATCGCAAGCCCAAAGATGCCACGATTGACCCGCTGGTCTGTTGTCGAGGCCATCGCCACCAGCACGAGGAAAAAGGAGATGATGGTTTCAATGCCAACAGCTTGTGCCATGCTTACGCTGGGAATGGTGGCTCCATAGAGAGCTTTCGCAGCCCTATCAGGCAGGAGGATGAAATGGGCGGTAGTGGCTACAAGCGCACCACTCGCCTGGGCGATCCAGTAAGGTAAAACGTAGCGCCAGGGAAAACGTCGGGCAACGGCGAGGCCAAAAGTGAGTGCGGGATTAAAGGGTGCCCCGGAAAAATGGCCGAGGGCGTAGGTGAGAGCCAGGAGCGTAAAGCCGAATGTGAGGTAGACGAGCAAACGGCTCACTTCTTCAGGCCTCCCCAACGCGAGAATACGTACGCCACAGCCGAAAAAGACATAGGCAAACGTCCCTAAGAACTCGGCCAGGTACCGCCGCCACATGATCGATGTCATCGCTCGTCTCCCGTCTAGAAATGTTGCTCTCCTACAAAAAAGGATACGGTCTCTGTAAAGGTGGGCGTTTAGCAAGTAATCGATTGCTGTTACGCGCCCCCTTTTTGCTGCCTTATCTATGACACGTATTTGGAGGAGATGCGGGAAACTATGGCGACTTTTCCAAGGCTTCTCGCTACTTGCCGCAAGAAGCCCGTTCCAGACCGATTGAATTGTTTGACACCGGATAAGCAGTGAGAACTGGCTTTATTCCCAGGTGGCGACCGCTCTTTACTCTATAACCGTTGCCGTTACCGAGTAGATCGATGGCAAGAAGTCCGCGATCAGGTTCCAGCTATCGCCACGGTCGCGGCTGGCGAAAAGCTGTCCAGTGTTTGTGCCGACGTAGATGCCGCATGGCTCCTGGGTATCGGCACACATGCCATGGCGTAAGACGCCCAGCAAAACGCCTGGGCCACCAGGTAGTCCCTCGGTCAAAGCTTCCCATGAGCCTCCGCCATCCTGAGTGCGGTAGACAGTGAACTGCTTGCTAACATTATGCCGGTTATATGGATCCTCAACCAGCACGTAAACGGTATCGGGATGGTGAACGTCCAGGGCGATGGGGAAGCCAAATTGCGATGGCAGGTTCTGCTGAATGTCCGTCCAATCATTGCCAGCGTTGGTGCTTTTGTAGATACCGCAGTGGTTCTGTTGGTAGAGTACCTCCGGATTGGTGGGATGTTGCACCAAGCGATGAATGCATTGTCCAAACTCAGGATATTTATCCGGTGAGAAATCGGCGCGGGTATTTTTATTGGCGAAAACCCAGTTCTGTCCACCGTCGTCTGTACGCATACAACCTACGGCAGAGATACCTATCCACATCCGCGCTGCATTTGAGGGGTCAGGAATGATCGTGTGCAGGCACAACCCGCCCGCTCCTGGTTCCCAACGTTCGCGTGTTGGATGGTTGGCAAGACTGGCATTGATTTCCCATGTCTCTCCGCCATCCGTACTGTACCAGAGGCTGGCAGGATCAACGCCGGCATAGACAACCCCTGGCTCACTCGCTCGTCCCGGCTCGATGACCCAGATGTTTTTGAGTTTGTCTTTCCCGCCCTCTGGAAACTGAATGCCGCGCTTTGGCTCTTGCCATGTTTGTCCAAAGTCGTCACTGTAGCGCACGAACGAGCCGAAAAAAACGCCATTGTCTGCTGCGAACAGGCGGTAGCCGCCGCGCTGGTCGAGCGCGGCATTGAAAATGCAGTGACCCTTTAAGCTGGGTTCAGCGATGTTCCATGTCGCACGGTCCTGGGAGGATAAGAGAAAGAGGCCGCGTTTTGTGCCAACCAGTAACACAACGGTCCCTGATTTATACGCCTGGTGTTGAGTCATGATGGTTCCCTCCTTTGTGTTGTTGCTACTATGGCCAAGGTTAACCTCCGGCAACAGATTGTAGAATGTGCATCTTTGCCCCTGCCGTAATAGCTGTGTCGAGTCCTTGTAGATAGCGGATGTTCTGGCGATCCAGGAAGATGTTCACATAGGGGCGCAAAAGTCCTGTTTCATAGCACAGGTTGAAGCGCACGCCGGGAAAGTCCTTTTCGAGCGCATCAATGATCTCACGTACCGTGCTGCCAGCAACTGTCACGGATGCCCTGTTGCCAATTCTTACCCGTAGCGCGTCTGGAAAAGAAACCACTATGGTAGGGGTGGTATCTGCTACACTCATGTTACCCTCGCTTTCTGCTAATGGCACCTTTTCTCTTGCCAGTTCCACTAAGTTGCTACGACTCTTGTGATGCTCTATCCAAAACATTTTCGGTGAGCCACTCAGGTATTCCAAATGGACGTTTAATTTCCGGTGATAGTGGTGAGATATAGGGATGTCCGCTCACTCGTCGCTCAAAGTCGGCGCGGGCGGCTTGGCGTAAATCCGCATCGGTCATAATATCTAAGCCCGTCCATGCAAGCACTCTGGCAACCTGTAAAGCACCTTTCAACCCGATGCTCATGCCGTGACACGCGGTAGCGGCCCATGTATGTACAGCTATGCCGAGTGGCATGGTGGGCATGCCGCAGCCCATGGTTGGCACGTTCCAGCTTACATCCCCGACATCCGTCGATGCACCCATTGCGAAGTTCTCATCACCAAGCGGCTGCGTTTCCGCGGTCATGCCTTGCGGCTCAACGCCGAAATTTTGCTGTATCTCTCGTGCGAATGCTTGTTCCTCTTCGGAATAGGTAGGGATGCCTATGCGTTCGAGATGGGCTTGCATACACGCGGCCAAGGGACTGTTCGGCAAGAGGTCGTAGAGACCGGTGTAGACCTGAACCTTTGCTTTGGTCTGTGTCGCAAGAGCGGCCCCCTCGGCTATCTGTTTCACCCAGGCGGTTGAAGCCTCGACATGCGCACGGTCACAGTCGCGTACATATAAGCAAAGCCGGGCGTAGTCAGGTACAACGTTCGGAGCCATGCCAGCACTTTCGTAGATGTAGTGGAGCCGTGCCGTCGGCTCGACATGTTCGCGCATCAGGTTGATGCCATGGGCGCAGAGTTCTGCCGCGTGTACAGCACTGCGTCCAAGCCAGGGACCTCCTGCTGCATGCGAGCTTTTCCCGAAGAATTCGATCTTCATCTGATCAACTGCTGTCGATCTGAAGTTGGTGACTTTGGCTATTGGGCCGGGATGCCAATGTAGAGCGACGTCCAGGTCCTTGAACAATCCTGCACGCGCCATATAAATCTTGGCTCCCTCGGTCTCTTCGGCAGCGCACCCATACAGACGAATGGTGCCAGGGATTTTTTGCTCAGCCAGCACATGCTTCAACGCGATTGCGGCCCCGATACAGCCCGCGCCAAGGAGATTGTGCCCACAGCCGTGTCCACTGGAGACCTGATCTTTGCGTGCCTCTCGATATGGGACGGGTTCATTACCAAGGCCAGGTAAAGCATCATATTCGGCTAGAAAGCCAAGTACCGGTGTCCCAGCACCATATTCCGCGATAAAGGCAGTTGGCACTCCGGCGGTACCCTTACTCGTGATGGTAAAGCCCTCTTCCTGCAACATATGCATAATCAATTGCGCGGACTTGACCTCTTGCAGCGAGAGCTCGGCCAACTGCCATACTTCGTCAGCGATCCGTTTGATTGTTGGAGCAGCTTGCTCGACTGCCTGGTCAATGCTTTCATACGATAGTGTTGTCACGGTCAATATCCCTTCTGCTAAAAAAATATTCTTTTAAAGTGTACAACAATTCGCGGATGAAGGGCTTGCCAACAAAAGTAGTTGAGGTTTATTCTCAGGCATCTTCTACAAACCATTCCCAACATATGAAACGCTTACAGAGGAGAAATTTGTGGATGCTTCAACTCTTCACAATGTGCGCTACATGGAAGACGCCCCAGGCGGTCAGTGACCACCTGGGGCGTCTTCCATGTGTGAGAAAGATGCTCTGCTATGCTTTTATCCCAACGTAGCCAGGTGAAAAGGAAGAATGGGGCGTAGATTCTCCTCAATCTCTTGCCGATGCGGCTCCAGGAACGGTGGCAGGGCTAAACGCTCACCAAGATGTTCTGGGTCTTCGTCGGTGGCGAACCCAGGGCCATCGGTCGCAATCTCGAACAACACTCCTCCTGGCTCACGAAAGTAGACCGAGTGGAAGTAGAATCGGTCAATGACGGGAGTCACCTGGCTGATCTTCCTGGCGATCTGCTGCCTCCATTGCAATTGTTCTTCGTCGTCAGGAGTGCGGAATGCGACGTGATGAACGCCCCCGATCCCTGGACGCCCAAAGGATGCTTCCGGTTGCATCTCTATATGAACTTCGGTTCCAGGACCTCCTGGCCCCACTTCAAAGACCGTGACGGTGCTGTTCTGCTCCGACTGGTAGGTTCCGCTTTGCCGGAAACCGAGTGTTTCGGTGAGCAATCTCGCTGTGGGTGCCAGTGCTTTAGCCGTGAGCCGTACCGCGTACAGACCGTGAATGGCCATTGCTGCTGGCACAGGGCTTCCTTTCCATGGCTGATTCTTCATCCGCCCTTCATCATCGACCAATTCTAAACGTTGCCCTTCGGGATCGCGAAATGCGAGTACCGCTTTCTTAGTATCTCCACGCTCTTGAATGCCCTCGTGCTGCACCTTGAAGTGCTCGAACCGCTGCACCCACCAATCCAGAGCCTCACGACCGTGAACACCAAAGGCGATAGCAGAGATAGTCCCTGCACCAGGTCGCTGTGGGCCAGCCATTGGCCAGTCAAAAAACGTCAATTCGGTGCCAGGGCCACCTAATTCATCCCCGTAAAAGAGATGATAGGCTGAGACATCATCCTGATTCACGGTTTTCTTGACCATGTGTAGACCCAGTACCTGCGTATAAAACGCGACATTAAGGGAAGCATCACCGGTGATAGCGGTGATATGATGGAGTCCGCCTAATTGCATACTCCTTCTCCTTTGCTTTTGAACGTATCAACATACTAATTTAAGAGTTTAGCACTAAACTTAGATGCCAAAAAAGAGTTACCGCAGCGATTGATCAACTTTCCGTACAAGCTTCAGCAGCTCAGCAGCTTCCGCGGGAGAAAGAACTGCCAGTTGATCTTCGATCAGCTTCTCCGTTGTCGGGACAACAAGGTCATAGAGCTGCTGCCCTTTTTCTGTAAGAACCAGGGTATTGTTTCGCTTCTCCTGGCAACGCCTGAGTAGGCCGAGTTTCTCCATGCGGTCGAGCAACTGTGAAATGTTGCCCTTCGTGACCAGGAGGCTATCCGCCAACTCCTGCTGAGTCATCCTTGTATGTGCTCCGACATGTGCCAGCACATCAAACTGAGCCGTGTTTAAGTCCCAGGAGCGCAGATGCATATTTTGCGCACGATCAATTTTTTGGACGACGCGGTAGAGCCGTAACCAGGCAAGTACCGATGTGCGAAGCATCTTTCGTGACCTCTTTTCTTTCTGCTTTTCGGATAGTTTAGTGCTAAACCCTGATATAAGTTTAGCACTAAACTATCCGATTGTCAACCCCCTGTTTAGGATAGTGTGCGGTTCGTTGCAAAAAGAAGAAAGTCCTTAGTTTCGCATTTTTTGGGTATACCCCAGTTTTGGTCGCCAGAAGCTCTTGCGGATGTCGGACCAGAGCGTGCTTATTTCGTGTAGCTCCTGTTTCACATCAGCTATATCAGGAGGTCTTTTGTTCACATCCATAGCGAGCATGCTGGCGATAAGTGTTTCAAGTTTGTTCACCAGCACATCCACCATACTCGTGGTGAGCGATCCGGGGTCGGATTGGCTTTTGGGACGAAGTGGTAGAAAGCGAAACGGTGCGTCTGAGGGATCTTTGGCGGTCAGTAATTGATGCAAAACGGCCCCTAAGCTGTAGATATCGGCACGCGGAGTGGTTTGTGCTTTGCCATACTGCTCTGGTGCGGCATATCCAAGTGAACCAAGGGCGACGGTGTCTTTGGCCTGTCCTGGCTTGAAGTATCGTGCGATCCCAAAATCGATCAAGTAGAGCTGCCCCGTTGGAGTGCGCATGACGTTGGCAGGTTTGAGATCGCGAAAGACGATGGGCGGTTGATGTGAATGCAGGTAATCCAGGACGATACAGAGTTGAAGCCCTATATTGTAGAAGCCAAGGTATAATTGACCCATGAAGGCCAAAAAAGAATTGACCCACCCCTTAAGAAGAGCTACTCTTGTGTTGATCTTAAACACAAGGGAGGTAGCCATGATAAGGAGTGGCACGATCAATACCATACATGAATTAGCGGCTCAAGGGAAATCCATTCGAGAAATTGCACGCATCGTAGGTATCGCACGCAATACGGTTCGTCGCTATCTGCGAGGAAAACCTATTGCAGCTCCTCGTCCCAAACGAGGCTCCATTCTCGATGCCTACAAAGGGCAAATCCGTCGCTGGATGACCGAAGATCACTTGTCCAATTGTGAGGTGATGTTTTCACGCTTGCAAACACAAGGATATAGCGGTGGTCTTTCGACAATCAAAGCCTATGTGCAGACCTTGCGTCCCGCAAAGGTCGGCCAGTACCCAATCCAGCGCTATGAAACTAAACCGGGTGAGCAGATGCAATATGATTGGGGCGAATTCCATTACGAGAAGGATGGCCACGAGCACAAGCTCTATGGGTTTGTGGCCATCCTGGGATATTCGCGCATGCGTTTCGTCACCTTTGTGAAACGCTGTGATACACCGACCATGATCCGTTGTCTGATGGCGGCCTTTGAATATTTCGAGGGTTTGCCACAAGCCGCCCTCACTGATCGCATGAAGAGTGTCTTTTTGCAGATGGATGGCAAAACACCAATCTGGAATCCCATCTTTGCTGACTTTGCCGCGTGTCTGGGCATTGCTCCTCGCGTCTGCAAGCCGTACAAACCCCAAACGAAAGGGAAAGTCGAGCGCAGTGTTGGGGTAATCAAAGATGCCTTCTGGCCTGGTGTGCGCTTTAGCACGATTGATGATCTCAATGAACAAGCACAAGCGTGGTGCGATCGACTCAATCAGAAGGTGCATCGCACCACTGGACGCATCCCCATGGATATGTGGGTCGAAGAACAGTTGAGCCCTTTGCCCACGGACTATGCGTGGGAGCACTTCGGAGCCGAAGAACGGAAGGTCAGTTGGGATGGTTTTGTATCCTATGATGGGGTGCTCTATGGCTTACCTGCTGACCCTCCTGTGGCGGGTTCCGTGGTGCAAGTACGGGAACGACAACGGCAATTGCGCGTGTTTGCGAAAGGGAAACTGCTTGCTACCCTTTCCAAACGTCCGCGTTCCCAAGAGATGGTGCCGCACCCTGACCAATTTCGCAAGGTGTCGCCGACCGGTTCCTTGCGCAAACTGGAACAACCCCTTGGGCATCACATCACACCTCCCTCGGTGGAAATCCGGAATTTAGCGGACTATGATCAGCTCTTCAGCCAGGAGATAGCGCAATGAACGAGATTCCAGAGCTCTTGAAAACGCTCCACCTCAAGTATGTGGAAGCGCATCTAGCGCATTTGATGGAGGAGGCACGGCTTCACAGCCTCACCTATGACGCCTTTTTGAGGCGAGTGCTTTCGCTGGAAGTGGAAGCACGCACCCAGACGGCTCATCAGAATCGACGAAAAGCGGCACGTCTTCCCGTGAGCAAAACGCTGGAGGCCTTCGATTTTTCGTTCCAGCCGTCGCTCAATGAACGACAGCTACGTGAATTAGCAGACCTGTCGTTTGTGCGGACCCACTCCAATGTGATCTTTTTAGGACCACCGGGAGTGGGGAAAACGCATTTAGCCCTCAGTTTGGCAGAAAAAGCCCTCACGGCAGACTATTCCGTCTTATTCAGCACGCTAACGGAGCTGGTGGAAGATTTGGAGGTGGCCAGCCAACAACACGCGCTCAAAGCACGGCTTCGTCGCTACATTGCGCCACAGGTGTTAGTGATTGACGAAGTGGGGTACACCAATCTTTCCTCGCCGCAAGCCAATCGACTCTTTGAACTGGTGCGTGAACGCTATGAACGAGGCTCAACCATTCTCACCAGCAATACCAGTTTTGCACAATGGGGAACGCTCATGAATGATGAGGTTCTCGCAACCGCCTTGCTTGATCGATTGCTCCATCATGCCGAAGTCCTCACGATCAATGGCAAGTCGTACCGTATGAAGGATCGTCTGGTGACCGCACCAACGAAAGGAGGCACCACCAAAGTGGCACCCCTCTCTGCTGACTAGCAGGAGATTTTCCGTTCCTCATGCACCTTTCATGAGGGAAAAACAGCATGTTTTTTTGAAAAAGCAATGGGCGTATTGGTCAGACCATTTCTGCGAGCCTGCTGTCAAGAGAGCGCAGTGCAACGCAGCGACCTTGATAGCAGGCTCGCAGAAATGGTACACGTTGCACCGCCATTGCTCAACAGATCAGGTGGATACACGTTCACTGCAAAAAAACGAGCGTTCTCTCTGATGACTATCTGGGTGGGTTCATTTCAAGTTGTCGAAATGGGTCAAAAGTACGTTGGCCTTGACAATATCGAGTACTTCGCTGAGAAGAAGGCGTCCGTTGGATGTTTTGCTCTGGTATTGCTCAAGGGTTTCGCCTGCGATGAAGTCCATGACCAGGTACCAATGTCCAAGGGTCTGAAAGTGCTCATAGACGCGTGGCAGATTGGGATGATCCAGTTGCGATAACACGCTGACTTCACGCTGAAAGGCCGCGGTGACTTCAATCATCGCCTGTGGATGGAGGCCCTGGAAACTCACTTCCTTGACCGCAACGAGGCGATCACCGCTCTGTATGTCCCTGGCCTTGTAAACCGAGCCGAAGCCACCTGCACCAACCTTGCTCACGATGAAGTAACGATTCTTGAAGAGTGTCTGGAGAAGGAGCTCTCCAGGAAAAAAGGATTGCTTGGAAACCATAGCGTTTGCTCCTTCATTTTCTTCCGGTGAGAGGATGGCTCTGAAAAAAAGACCATATCAAAGCTGAAGCACTACTGGGAGACACGTATACTATAGCCTATCACCGTCGCATTCCCTTTGCAACCTGTCCATTTTCCCGGTAGCGTATCCTTCTCTAAGGGTGGAGTGTGAGGAAATCGAAGAAGAGGAGTTGGGAGATCTCCCACCAGGTCTTCTTCGACCAGCGGGCATTGAGTCGCTTGACCTGCAAAAAGATGGTCACCTCCGCTCCCGTTGGACTGCCAAAGCAACACACTTGGCGCAACTTGCGATTGGTGCGTTCCAACAGCGAGGTGGTGCGTACGAGTTCGCGTACCACGCCATCTAACTGGTAGTAGGCAATGGTCTGCTCAAAGTCGCGCTGGAGCGCAGCGACGGCTTTCGGGCTTCGGGCGTGCCAGGTGTCGACACAGGTGGCCAAGCGCGTTCGGGCTTGAGCAACACTCTCCGCTTGATAGATGGCACTGGCCTGCTCGAGCAGGTGCTTTCGTGTCTCCTTGTGGGCATCCCCTTTGAGATCCTCACGGCATTTGTCAGAGACATTGCGCAATTTGTGAAAGATGCAGCGTTGTTCGATCACGCTAGTTCCATAGACGTAGGCCAAGGCCTCGCCTAACTTCCCACACCCATCCCTGATCACTGCTTGTAGCCCGTTCTCAGGCCGGAGCCCCCGTTTCCAGAGCCGATGGACGAGCGTTTCCTAGGAGGCTTTGTCTTCCCCGTCAGCGATCTGCCAATCGAGAATCTCGCGTTTGCCACTGCCATCGCTCCACAAGCCCAGCGCGACGAGCAGAACCACTTTTTTGCCGCTGCGCTGATGCCGCTTTCGCCCTCGTGTGTCGAGCTTGATCGTCTCCGCTTGGCGTTGCTCACGCAGCCAAATGCCATCAAATTGCACCACCGCTGGGACAGCAGTGATCGGTTCCTGGGGGGCTTGCTCAAGCAGAGGCTCAATCTGATTGATGCGCTCATTGATCGTGCGCAGCCCCACACTGCTTTCCAGGGTGGCACTCCATTGTTGACTCAAGTGACGCAAACTCTGGCACAACCCGCTGCCAAAAAGGACCTGCTGATCCACATCTAGCCACATTCGCTGGCCCTTTTCCAAGATAGTATAGCAACAGATCACATCATGCCCACACCATTGACACTCCAGCATAGGGACCTGTAATCCTTCCACCAGCCCCCAGGCGGTGGCCAGTGTGCGACGGTAATGCCCATCGCGCATAAAGTGGTTCGCGTCGTGACAGCCGCAATGAGCACACTGCCAGTCAATTTCACGCGCCTGGCTGCTCACGTGCCTTGGTTCCCCTTTCTCGCGTCCCAATTTGGCCTGCTGTTCGGCTTCCAGAAAGGCGGTCATCACCGGTTTGATGGCACCCAGAACGGCCGCTTTGGCTTGCTGTTGCACTTCTTGAATGATGCGGATGCGGGCCTTCCCCTGTAATTTCCCTTGGCTCAAGTATATACTCATGACGCTGAAGACTCCTTGTGGCGTAGATTTGTGGAATAAACCTACTGTACCACAAAGAGGCTCTTCAGTTCTCTTTTTCCCTTTCTTTCCTCCTCCTTTTCTGCACCCTTAGAGAAGGATACGCTACCACTAGGTTTTACACCTTGTCGCCCTTGTGATGTCAAAGCTCTGAATCAACGTCATCATCTCATGCATTTTAAAGGGTTTGCGTAGGGTTGGAATGTATCATCTCAATAATTCGGGGAAAGAAAAACAGAACCTCTGACGAGGCAGTGTTGTTAAGAAGAGAGAAGGGGATGATGGCAAAACGGAAGAGACGCATACAGCTCACGTCACGAGAGACCAAGAG
>JBPCJY010000183.1:0-2653 GCA_051004815.1 Ktedonobacteraceae bacterium | reverse complement strand
TGCCTCCACTGCTTCTCATTGAGCAACTGGCGCATCTGCTGATATTTTTCTGTCCGCTTGTCTTGCTCCATGCTCAGGAGTATAGCACTTCTTCTTCATCTAGTCAACTTATTTGAGAGACCGTCCTTAGTCTGATCTTTTCGGTTTTTATTGCACTGTTCGCAGTGCGTGTCTTTGTGCTGTGGCTCAACTCTAATCATGTTCCCCCTCAACGACCTTCTGTTGGTGCGCAACAAGCAATGTATCCGACGGCCCAATATTATGCAGGGAATCAGTCCGTGACAGAGGGGTATAACCAGCACATACCGCCTGTCTATACTGGTGGTAATTTCGGAGCGAATTACGCATCATCTGCCCCCTATCCACCCGTATCGTCCTATCCCATGCATCCCTCGCAGCCAGCGTATGCCTTACAGTCGTCTGCTTATGCGCAAGCACCTGCTACTGCTGTATATGAGCAGAGCCAGATGCAAAGCAATCCTTCTCATGGATCGTATGTCCCTCTAGAGCAAGATGCGCTTTTTATGCTGGATATGCCAACAGCTAATGAGCGGTGTTTTATGCTGGCGAAAGAGGGTAAACCGTTGATCGAGTGCCAGGATAGCTATGCGATGCATGCCGCGCATCGTTGCTACGCGGTGGCCGACGGAGTGGCAGGTAGTTTCGTTCCAGGCCCGTGGGCACGTATTATTGCCAGGGGATTTGTCGAGCGCAATGGTAAATTCGCCAACAAAGAAGATTTTCAAGCCTGGCTGGTGGATTGCGGTCAGCAGTGGCAGAGTTGGATAGAAAATCGCTGGGTGCCGACGATGCATGCTCAGCACGAACGCAACGGGGATTGGCAGAGTAACTGGCGGGATGGTCTACAACAGGGCGCACAGACGACGCTCATTGGCTGTTCGCTGGTTTCCAACACTGAGCAGCACGACTTGCCTACTTCCGCGACGATCTTTGCTGTCGGCAACAGTGAGTTTTTCCTTTTCAGCCCCAATCACAGCGGCGGGTATGAAATCGCCGAGACATTTCCATTCTCCGACCCTAACGAGTTCAGTACACGCCCGGATACGCTCGTTACCGTGCAGCGGACAGATTTGCTAGAACGGGCCTGGGTGCGGCGCAAAACCACGTATATCAACGTGTTTTCCGGCGACCTCATCGTGCTTGCCACTGGTGCGTTGGCGAAATGGTTGCTCCTGCGCGTCTATCAAAACAGCGATAAATGGCTACCATTACTCAGCAGTAACTCAGCGGCGGAATTTGAGCAGCGCATTCGTGAAGAGTTGCGCAATGGCCTGTTAGAGGATGACGATTTGACTATGCTGGTCATACCTATAGCGTAAGTAGTTTTAAGCGTGTGGAAGGGGAAGATATGTCACCGAACGCAAATACTCGCTACTCGCGAATCGTACTTGCATTGATTGCGCTTGTGCTTATCGTGTTTGGCCTATGGGGGCTTGCGAGTCAGTCCGTGTCTGCTGCTGGGTCATCATTTAATCCAGAACTCAGACCGACACCTTGCCATTCTCCTATTCCTAGATGCACACCGACGCCAAAACCAACACGTACCCATACGCCGACGCCAATGCCGACCTTGACTGCAAGCCCAACTCTCACTCCGACGCTGACCCCAACGACTACCGCGACGGCCACTGCTATCGTTAATACCACGCCAACGCCGACAGCCACGACTGGACTGAGCACTCCTTTGGCTGGGGATACCGTAACCCCAAGTGACACGCCCACCGCGGACACGCCAACTCCTGCTCAAACAACGCAAACGGTGGGTAATGGCAACCCTCCCTCTGGTGGTGATGGTGGCAACTCTGGTGGTGGTTCCATTGGAAGTATGTTTACAACTATCGCGCTGGTAGTGGGCGTGCTGGCATTCTTGCTCTACCTCATTCCGCGGCCTGGTGCTTCACCATCCATTCTGAACAAGATTCTCTCCCTCATCTTGCCTGCCGCAGTTGTGCGCCGGATGGACGATGAGTGAAAAATTTGATGGGGGGATAGTACAATAGAGGAGAACACAAGGGCCTAGATAGGAACAAACTTCGCCTTAATAGGAATAGGTGCATCCTCTGCGGATGCAGGGCTGATTTTGATCTCTGCTTGAAGCCCTAGTGCTCGGAGTATATCTGAGATGGTATCCAGAGTAGGGTTTGGGTGGGAAGCGTTGAACAAGCGTGTCACCGTGGTACGTTGTATCCCCATCCGCTCGGCAAGTTCTTTCTCGCTCACATTGAGAGCCTTGCGGGCCTGTTCAAGTACCTGTAGCAGGGCAATGTCTACGCTCATATCATAGAAAGCTTCTGCGAATTCTGCATCTCTCAAATCCTCACGCAGATGCTGATGAAATCGGCTCATGATTGTTCCTCCTATTCAGGTATTTCAGGACTTATTAGCACCGAGCTTTTTATGGTGACGCTTTAAGCTGACCTCAAACTCTTCAGCAGGTTGTGTTGTATCTGCCTGCTCGTAATATTCAACAACCCATCTCATAGATAAAAGGTACCATAAATGCTACCTCCTGTCAAGAAGTCAGTTTTCTCGCCAGATATTTGGAGAGAAGGGCTGTCCTTCTGAGCGCCGCGAAGAACCTCTGCCCGGACAGTCGACAGATTTTTCGCTTCGCTCAGAACTAACGACAGGA
>JBPCJY010000182.1:0-6809 GCA_051004815.1 Ktedonobacteraceae bacterium | reverse complement strand
GTGGCAAAAGCGAGAGATCCCCCCCGGTCCTTTGCTGTGTTCAAAAGAACGGTCCGGGACCTGTCCTTCTGAGCGCAGCGAAGAATCTCTCACCACTTCTGGGTCATCACCAGAGCCACCAGAATAGGTTCAAAACGCTTCTACCTCATCTTTTTGATCAGTATTAAAGTACCATTTGCATAAATGGCACCCATAGAGATAAAATCCTAGACAAGGTCAATAAATATCGTTATACTGAATAAGCTATAGTCTTTGGGGCACGAGGATTGCACCTGAAACATGCAGGTTGATTGTGCCACACGCTCATAGGCAAAATCAGAGAAGAGAGAAATGCACTTGCATAGAGGAAGTATGTTCATCGTAATGCGTGGATATCCAGGCACAGGCAAAAGTACAATAGCACGCGCTATTGCTACTGCCTTGCACGCACCTCTTATTGATAGAGATATTCTCCGCCAGAAAGCTGTAGATATTTTCGGAGATATACCTCATGTAGGACGTTTTTCATATGAATTGATGTTTGCCCTCGCGCAAGAACAACTCCGGCTTGGGCTGAGCGTGGTCGTGGATACGCCACTCACCTATCATACAACCTACGAGCAGTCAAAGGATTTGGCGAGGAGATTTCAAACTCCCATGTTGGTAGTTCATTGTCAATGTCCTGCCGAAGTCCAGAAACGTCGCCTGGAAGGTCGCAAAGGCAAAGTTTCTGAGTTCCAGATCACCTCATGGGAGGAATGGATGCAGTGGAAACCGCGCTTCGAGGATTTCGATGACGGTGGCTGTATCATTGATACGTCCAATCGGCTCGACGATTCTCTTGCCAAGGTGATGCATACCATTCACGAACTTCACTACCAACACAATCGACTTCAAGAGCAGAGTTTTTCTGATCAACCTCAACTTTAAGAAATGGTGCGCTACATATTTGACCCATCGAAGGAACTATACCATTCAGTTTTATCCCTTCTGTATAATAGAAATGTTGGTAGCGCAAGCGCAGCATAACGACAAAGACGCAATGATTACCAGCGAATTTGAGATGGTAGTAACTCACTACCGCTATGTAATGTGAAAGGATATTTTTATCATGACAAACGCAGTTAAAGAGGCAGTCAAGGAAAAAGTTGAAATCATTGACCAGATTGACGACATGTATACAAAGAGGGGCTTCAACTTTTGGTTGCTCATTCCTGCCACAATGGCAGTAGCCACGGCAACTGGGGCTTTCATCTTGGTACGCCGCTTGCTTAAACATAAAGAGGCGTAATTCAAGCGGAAATCTCAATGGGCTAAAACGAGGACGGTGAAGCGACAATGTCGCTTCACCGTCCTCGTTTTAGCCCAAATGAAAAAGCTTTATTGCAGAGCCGATTCAGTTTTATTTCAGTTCAGCGGGTTATAACTTTCTCAGCATATGATATGATGAGCGCATGCAGTGTGTATGTGCTTCTAATGACCTGAGGAGGTCAATGCCATGCAGAAGAAATCTGTGCATTCTGGATACCATCTAACATTGCTACTGAGTCTGCTGCTTACTCTTTGTGCAGCTTGTGGCACAAGTTTCCCAACAAGCAATACAACTATTGTTCCTATGGTACCAGCAGGAGAGAATATTTACGTCCTGGATGGTTATGGAGCACAAGGAAATTCTTATGCGAGCCAGCATATCGTGGCCCTCCACCCTGGCAGTGCGCATCCGACAGCATTCGTCTCACTCCCTTCCGGTCTAACCTCTATTGATCATCACACCCTCTACACCGCTCTACCACAAAACGGACAGACAACAATCTCTGTCATGAGCACCCAGACGGGAGTGACCATGCGCTCATTTACCATTCCTGGTACGTATGCAACAGCAGCGTATGGCTATGACAATGCCGTTGTGTCGTCAACGGGACAGTGGCTTGCTCTACGCCAATACGTAGCAGATACTGATTTGACTACTATAGCCTTCGTTGATACGCAAGCTGGCAGGTTGGTCAAAAGCATCAAGCTGAGTGGCGATTTCACGCTCGATGCCATCTCGCCGGGCGGCAAAGCGTTGTATCTGCTGGAGAAGCTCAACGATACACCAGGACATTATTATGTCCGCGTATACGACGTTATTGGGAATACGCTGGTAGAGACTCCCATAGTCGATAAGTCGGCATTAAGCCCCACAGGCGATCCCAACATGAGTGGCTCAGCCATAGCCCGACAGATGGTGAAAGATGGGACACAAGCCTTTACGTTATATATTGATGCACGTCGCAACCTGGCCTTTATCCATGTCCTGCCGCTCAATGACCAGATTCAGCCGCCGATAGCACGCTGCATTGATCTCCCCACCGGAAAATCTGTTGACATGCTGCGCTACTACACGCTGGCACTTTCCGCAGATGGCGGCACATTGTACGCGGCCAATGGTGTACTGGGAGTAGTGGCAAGCATTAAGCTCAACACGAACGATCCCTTGAGCATCTATTCCGATCAAATTCTCAGTACCAAGCACTTTGATCCAGGGAACGTCACGATGAATAGTGAAGACAAAACGCGCATGCTGTATAATGGCGCGGCACTGAGCACCGATCAGAACACGTTATACTTTACAGGAATGGATGGCATCTGGGCCGTCAAGACAGCGGATCTGAGCGTGCAGGGCCATTACCTGACGCAACAGGCATTGACGAGTGTTGGTCTCAGTGCCGATGACAAAACCTTGTACGCGGTTGACCCAACCAGCGGTATTACCCTCTTAGATGCCGCGACCGGTCAAGCGCAACATGTTATCCAAGGAACTGTACATGCGCCCTGGGGCATAGAATGGATCACGAATTGAGGCAAATGAGAGCAGACAAGGTGCAAATCTTTGTAATTGCCTGCTCTCATTTGCGGGACATAGCTTACGGATTAACACAATGGTGATGAAACAAACTGATGAGCACACATATTCTTATTGTCGATGACGACAGCCGTGTCACCAATGCGCTTCGTCGTACTCTCACCTACGAGGGCTACCATGTCTCGACCGCACTAGATGGTAGAACAGCTCTGGAGATTGCACGGACAAAATCGCCCGACCTGATAATTCTCGACCTGATGTTGCCAGGCATTGACGGGCTTGAGGTCTGCCGCCGTCTGCGTGCCGTTGAAAATGGCGTCGCAATCCTCATGCTCACGGCTCGCGATGCTATAGCAGACCGCGTAGTTGGACTGGAGATTGGTGCGGACGATTACCTTGTCAAACCGTTTGCTCTTGAAGAACTTCTAGCGCGAGTTAAAGCATTGTTACGCAGACACAATCCGGCGGATGTCGCCCATGAAGTGCTTTGTTTCGCAGACCTCGAACTGGATACGGCTACACGGCAAGCCAAACGTGGGCAGCGCAGCATTGAACTGAGTACCACGGAGTACGAATTACTGTCATTATTTCTACGCAATCCTCGCGTGGTGCTGACACGTAATGTGCTCATGGATCGCATCTGGGGCAGAGATTTTGAGGGTGGTCCCAATGTTCTTGAGGTCTACATCGGCCACTTACGTAGCAAGCTAGAGCAAGACGGCGCGAAACGATTACTGCAAACAGTGCGCGGAGCTGGCTATGTGCTTCGCAGTTCGGAATAGGAAGTTCGTATGTATATTCCGCTCCAACTACGCCTCACCTTGTTCTATACCCTGCTTGTAGTGATAGCACTCTGGTTCTTTGGGCAAACCGTCTATGCACAAGCAGAACAACGAGCTTATGCTGACCTGAATAATACCCTGAGCAGTAGGGCAGCCAGCGTAAAGCTTGGCAAGTTTCTCGCCAGCCCAGGGTCACTGCCCGCTGTTTTACCCAGTGTTGATGGCCTGGGTACTGGTGGCGTCTCCATCGAAGTGCTGAGCGACAAGATGGCACTGCTAGCCGTGACTGCCAACAACACTAACGATTTCACCAACCCCACCGTCGATAATCTTGGTTCAAGTCCCGTACCATGGGATAGTCAAGCAGCCCGTATTGCCCTACAACAGTTCGATCTTACATCCATCACGCCAAATGGTTTCTACAGCACCGTCACCTATCAAGGGCACCATATCCGTGTTTATACACTGGCAAATGGAGATTTTGGCAGTGTCCATATTATTCAGACGGCACGGTCAGAACAAGATATCGAACAATCGCTTGCTAACCTGCGCTTGCTACTCCTGCAAGGTGGTGCATTAGTCATCATCTTTGCATTGGTGGGTGGGTGGTTTATTACCTGGGGCGTGCTCTCTGCTGTGAGGCGTGTGACAAAAACGGCCCACAGCATTAGCACGTCACGTAATTTTAGCCAACGTGTTCCGACCCGAACAAGACTCGGACGGGATGAGCTGGCAATACTCGCAACTACCTTTAATGAGATGCTTACCAACCTGGAAGAGTTGTACCAGCACCAACAACGCTTCGTCGCCGATGCCTCCCATGAACTGCGAGCACCGATCACCTCTATTCGCTGCAATCTTGACCTGCTAACGAAAGCTCCCGACCTGCCACCCGCAGAGGCGCAGGCCGCTTTACAAGATGCACGCGCCGAGGCAGACCGTATGGGACGCCTGGTCAACGACCTCCTGACGCTCACTCGCTCAGATGCTTCTCGACAGAATGAAATTACCCTAGTCAATGGCTATAAGAATACCAACGACCAAGAGCAGATTGTTGATCTGGATAGCCTTTTGCTGGAAGTGTTTCGCCAGTATCGCCCTATAAAAGAACAAGATACATCTGAGTCGCAACAGCAAGGGCCGCGTCTACTGCTACAGAACATTACGCCAGCACAGGTCTATGGCAATGCCGATCAATTGAAACAAGTACTGGTGGCTTTGCTGGATAACGCGCTCAAGTATACTCCATACGAGGGTTCTGTTTCACTTGCGCTATCGACAGAGGCACACGAGGCCATGGTCAAAGTGAGCGATACGGGCATTGGCATTGCCCCAGAAGATATCCCTCACATTTTCGAGCGTTTTTATCGGGCAGACCGTACCCGCTCCCGTGAGCGCGGTGGGAGTGGTCTGGGATTGGCGATTGTCCAAAGTATTGTGCAACAGCAACATGGTACCATTGAAGTAGAAAGTACGCCTGGGAAGGGAAGTACTTTTACCATTACATTGCCGGTTGTAAATTCTTGACTTTTCACAGGAGGGTAGCTATACTTTAGAGTAGTTAACTCAACATTGACCTAGAAAGGTAACTTTTTAATGCAAGTCCTCTCACCCAATGGCGCGGTGGACTGCTACTAGACTACTCAAAACAACTTTTGTTCATTATGTCAGAACAACTGGGTAGCTCTTAGAGTAAGGTAGTATTCGCTTTGGCGAAGCTATCTCTTTTGTTATACCTCATTAGCAGTTTTCACCTCGCGCCTCTCCACACACCAACTACAACCAATCCCTTTATTCTTTAGATTCTGGCAAGTATTCCAGGGCCGCATTTTGCCCACTCTCAATTAGCCGCCTTAGTGGCTCATGCCCGTATACTGCTACGTTCTGAAGAATTCGCAAACTCTATTCCAACTGCATGGCCTCTGCATGTCCCGCCATGCCCTAATCAAGCGACTCGTGTCTTTGTAACGACACAACGCTATAGAAAGTGCAAAAGTTTTATGTGTAACGCAGCGAAACGACCCGCATCGGTCCTTGTTTTTTCCTTCTCCTGCACGCTGGCAGGCTTTGCTTCTGCCACAGGAAAAGGCCACCAATTTTGTACGAACACCAAATTGAACATAAAAAAGAGGTTCACCGATGCGACCATTACGCAAGAAGCTTCTGCGTTTGGATGAGAGGACACATTACTACAACGATCTGTATGCTGATGAGCAAGAGAGCGAGTATCGCTCCTATGGGCGTCGTAAGCCACGCTATAAACAAGCGGAGGATGATTTTTTTCAGTGTAAACACTGTCGTCGTTTTGTCTGTCCGCCGCCCTGCGGAGGGCGACATCGCAATCACTGTCCTTTCTGTCTCTATTCGCGTCATGTTGATGAGCGCAAGTCAGGAGACAGAATGAGCACATGTGGTTCCGTTATGGAGCCTATTGGACACTTCCAACGACCAAACGGGGAGTATGTGATTGTACACACTTGTCTCGGCTGTGGCTTTGAACGCTTTAATCGTATTGCCGCCGATGACAATTTCGAGCTTGTCCTGTCCCTATCGGCACAAGCTCCGCGCACCAGTCGCGAGGTGAAGGCCCAGCAATTGGAGATGTTGTTAGAGGAACACCAGGAACAATGGGGTGTGGAGGAAGCTGGTTAAACTTGTTTGAAGGATGAGGTTCAAGGGGCGGTTAGCCCTTTTGAGCCTCATTCAATTTTCAAATAGCCTAATGTGAGAATGGTGCATAACTTGTCATACTGCGTCACCTTCTGAGACAATATCAAAGGGAGGCAAATTGGCTCCTTTCCCTTGCCGACAATCTTCCAGAGCATGTCGAAGCATATCTACTTGCCCGTGTAAGGTGTCCAGCTTTCGAGTCAGGGCATCCCGTTTATTTTGAACATCTGGATCGTCCGGCTCAAGCTTATTGATTTGATCTTGTGTCGTGCTGATATAGAGATTGCTCTCATCGATACGCTGTTCTATCATACTACAATCGTTAGCGTTACTACTCATTCTGCTTTCTCCTAAGAACTTTTTCCTTCTACTACTACTACACGTCGAAACTTGGATGCAACGTTTCGTAACTACTTAGGTCTCCTCCCGACTTGCGAAAGGAGAGGAAACGAGCTAAAGTATAGCTATGACGAAAGATGAAGAACTGCAAGCCCTTCGAGAAGAAAATCGCCTGCTCAAAGCCTTGGTAGCGA
>JBPCJY010000181.1:0-4986 GCA_051004815.1 Ktedonobacteraceae bacterium | reverse complement strand
CGGGGGTTTTCCCCATCCGCACGCTGTTCGGGGGGGGGAAGGCGCGTCGGGGGGGGGGGGGTGCCCCCTTTGCTTTCGCCCTGGTAAACTCCCAAACGAGGACTGAATATGTCCGCCTTTCAGGGTATACTATGAAGCGTACAGTATATTCATCAAAAAAGGAGTAGCAACCATGACAAACTTGGATATTGCGCACCGGCGGCTTCACAACCAACTTATTACCCAACAAATGTTTGAAAAGCCAGGCGATGTGGTGCAATGGTTGGGTGCTGTCCAGGCCCAGGATTACGCGGCTGCAAAATGGGCGATTGGCTTGCGCTTGCAAGGTGCGACTTCCGACGATATTGAGCAGGCGGTTGCCGATGGAGCTATTCTTCGTACCCATGTGATGCGGCCCACCTGGCATTTTGTCGCACCCGCCGATATTCGCTGGCTCCTTGCGCTCACGGCTCCACGCGTCCATGCAGCGAGTGCCTATTATTACCATACGCTTGGCTTAGACGATGCCATTTTTACGCGTAGTAACGCTGCGCTGGCAAAAGCATTACAGGGCGGCAAGCAGCTTACGCGTCTGGAACTCGTGTCCGTGCTTAAGCAAGTTGGTATTGTCACTGAGAACCTGGGATTTCTTTATTTAATAATGCATGCTGAATTAGATGGCATTGTTTGTAGTGGTGCGAGACGAGGCAAGCAGTTCACGTATGCCTTGCTTGAGGAGCGGGTGCTACAAACCAGGACGTTGGATCATGACGAAGCACTGGCTGAATTCGCCATGCGTTACTTTACGAGCCACGGCCCCGCGACTTTGCAAGATTTTGTGTGGTGGTCAGGGCTGACGATGGCCGACGCACGAACAGGTCTCGCTATGGTAACATCCGAACTTATGCATGAGGTTGTAGACGACCAGACGTATTGGTTTGTGGCATCTGCGCCACTTGCGCCATCGACAAAAGAGCTATCGCAAACGGCATACCTGTTACCGAATTTTGATGAATACACAGTTGGCTATAAAGACCGTGGTGCTGTAATTGATGCGTCGCACACAGAAAAATTTGACTCTCGTGGCAGCGTCCTTAACAATGTCCTGGTGCTGGATGGTCAAGTTGTCGGCACCTGGAGGCGCACGCTGAAAAAGGACGTGGTCATTATCACCCCAAACCTCTTCATTCCGCTGACCACAGCCGAAAGTTGTGCCTTTGCCGCTGCGGCAAACCGCTATGGTGCATTTCTTGGGAAGGCTGTGCATACCACTTGGAAGCAGGGTTTGTGAATTATTGCTGATGATGCGGCGGGTAGCTACCAGGGCGACCGCGAGGGCTTCCACGGGGAGGGTTTTTGCATCGCCCGTCGCTGCTTGTCATTCTGAGCGCAGCGAAGAATCTCCGTGCCACGAAAGATTCTCCGCTGCGCCCAGAATGACAAGCCGAATACCTCTCCAGTCTGCTCACGGACGGTCTTATCTCCAAATGTCTGCCTGGAAGATGGAATAGTTCCACTCTGTTGTCAAATGTGATATCTTATCTATGCCCTGTTTTGTCATTATTGTCTCTACTTTATTGAGCACACCCATTTATATAAGAGGAATTATTACGTACTGTTATGCATGAGAAAAGTATACTAACGCTGGAGTATCCTAAAATCCTGGCCAAGGTGGCGAAAGAAGCTGCTTTTTCGGCCAGCAAAGAACTGGTGCTGGAGCTAATGCCATCACCGGACATAGATGAGGCGCGGCGTCGCCTTGCCTATACCACAGAAGCCTATCATTTACTCGATTTACAGGCCGATGCCAGCGTGCGGGGAGCACATGATATCCGTGCGCAACTGGCCCGTGCCGCTCGCGAAGGTGTATTGACTCCTGCTGACCTGATGGAGGTGTTGACAACGACGCAGAGCGCGCTCCATGTCGCACGTTTGCTAGCTAAACTGGATGTAGAAGACTTCCCATTGTTGCATCGGTTGGGTGGGGATATACCACTGCGACCACAGATTGTGCGGCGTATCGAGGAGACCATCAGTGAAGAGGGCGAAGTGCGCGATACGGCTAGCCCCACGCTGCAAAAGTTGCGCTTCGATATTCGTGGAGCCAACCAACGCTTGCACGAGCGACTGCGCACGCTGGTGAATGACTTTGGCAGCGCGTTGCAGGAACATATCATCACTATTCGCAATGATCGCTATGTTGTGCCCGTCAAGGCTGAGAATCGCAGCCAGGTGCGTGGCATCGTCCATGACCAGTCTTCCAGTGGCGCGACCGTCTATGTCGAGCCGCTGGTGGTGGTGGAACTGAATAATAGATTGCGCCAATTGCAGATCGAGGAACGGCAGGAGGTTGAGCGCATCTTGCGCGTGCTCTCGCTGGAAATTGGGCATGAAGCGGAAACGCTCAAGTTGGCGGTCGAGCTGTTAGCGGAATTTGATCTGCATCTGGCCAAAGCGCGTTATGGGCGTATGACGCGTTCGAGTGCGCCCGTGCTAAACGATGTGGGGCGCATCGATCTGCGCAACGCTCGTCATCCACTATTGACGGGTAAGGTCGTGCCGATCAGCTTCCACCTGGGGCGCGATTTCTTCATGGTGGTGATTACTGGCCCCAATACCGGCGGTAAAACGGTGGCCTTGAAAACGGTTGGCTTGCTGACCCTGATGGCGCAGGCAGGGATGCACATTCCGGTGGACGAATCTTCCGAGATAGCGGTGTTCGAGGATGTCTTTGCCGATATCGGCGATGAGCAGAGTATTGAGCAGAGCCTGAGCACGTTCTCGTCCCACCTCAGTCGCATTATCGAGATACTGGGCCAAATCGAGGCCGAGCAAGAGCGTGGTACACCAGAGATTCGCGGGAAGCTCTCCGAAGAACTGGTGAGCAAAGGTACGAAACCGGCGCGAGTGCTCGTCTTGTTTGACGAATTGGGTGCAGGCACCGATCCCAGCGAAGGTTCAGCCCTGGCTCGTGCTATTCTCACATTCTTGCAGGAGCGGCACATTACTACCGTGGCAACGACACACTATTCGGAACTCAAAGCGTTCGCGCACGAGCAACCCGGCGTGGTCAATGCCTCGGTCGAGTTCAATATCGAGACGCTTTCCCCTACCTACCGGTTAAGCATCGGACTGCCTGGGAGAAGCAATGCCCTGGCAATTGCCAATCGTCTGGGCCTGGATAAGCGCATTATTGAACGTGGCCGTGAATTCCTGGGTAGCGAGGGTGTGCGCATGGAGAACCTGCTGGAAGGTCTGCAATCCGAGCGCAAAGGGGTCGAGGACGAGCGTTTCCATCTCAACATGGAGCGCACCGAGGCCGAGTACCAGCGGCGGCAACTTGAGCAGGAACGTCATCAACTGGAAGAGCAGCGTGTGAAAATCCTCAACGATGCCAGAGCACAGGCCAGTCGCGAACTGGATGACGTGCGTACAGCCCTTTCCAAAGTCAAGGTAGACGTGAGCCGTGTGAATATGACCCGCGAGCGATTGGGCGAGTCTCGACAGCACGTCAATAGCCTTGAAGAGAAGGTCGCGCAGATACCGCTCCCGCGCCGCCCCAGCAAGAAAGTTGAGACGCCACAAGAGGAGAAGCTGGAAGGGCCATTGCGCATTGGCGATACGGTACGTATCTTGAGCTTTGGGCAGAATGCCGAGTTACTGGGCCTATCGGCTGATCGCAGCGAGGCGGATGTGCAGATGGGGGCCTTGCGTACCCGCGTCAGCGTGGATAACCTGGAACGCGTCAGCAAACGCCAGGCGTCCGTGGAGGAGCGCGAGCGGGAACGAGGAGTGCAACCATCGGTTGTAGTGCCACGCTACGAGGATCGGCCCGAAGTGGCGATGCAGCTTGATATGCGCGGCTGGCGCGTCGATGCTGCGCTGGAAGAGTTAGAGACCTACCTGAATGACGCGGCCATGTCGGGCGTGTCATCCGTGCGTATCGTCCACGGTAAGGGAACAGGTGCCTTGCGTTCCGCGGTACGCCAGCAACTCGCCCATCACCCCCTGGTCAAGTCCTACACCTCGCCCCCCCCAAACGAGGGCGGCGACGGCGTGACTATTGTGAAATTGAGTGTGTAGAGGTTGATTATGCAGTTGGTAAATGACGTGGAAAAGTGAGCAGGTTTTCCAAGGGCAACCCCCATGACTACCTGCCCGATGCCGTGGGCACGTTGATAAATGGGAAGCTGTTCATCGCCGAACAGTGGCACGCGACTTGTTGAATGTCCTGACTGTGCAAGGACGCGCATGCTCTCTCCGCGCAATGGAGTCCTCTGGTTTCCGGCGCACTCCAAGCGCACAACGCGTCCCCCCGTGACCTCCCAACGATGGGCCATGGGAAAAACGATCTGGGAAGTCGTTGGAGGAGAGAGAAAGTGAGGTGGAAACGAACCACTCCGATGAATAGATAACGTCGAAAGCTCTTGTGGGGGATGAAAAAATGAAAGATAAGTGGTACCAGAGACTCATGTGGATAGTTATAGGAGCCGTCATTCTAGCATTTCTTTCTCCTATTCTTGATAGCATAAAGTCTTTTGCTGACTCTAACAGCAACTTCATATGGCTGCTTTTGGCATCACTAGCCATAGGAGTCATCATCGGTGGTATAATCTGGCTTCTTATTCATTCCGAGACAGCGCAGAAAGGACTTGGTTGTATTATAACGATTGTTATATTCATTTGCGCAATGTTTGCATGTCAAGAAGCCCAAACGCTTTGGAATAGCCAAATCGGATAGGATCTGTGGGTCTTTATATTCTCAGTATTTTCTTATACCTTGCTACAATGGTCTTTTTAGGCATGGTTCAAATGGGCTTGACAGTTCCTCACCAACAGAAAGACACAACTCTGTCAGGCTTCGCGCAGCGAAGCATCTCTGTGCCGAGCGCGACAGACCCTTCCCCTTCGCTGCGCTCAGGGCTTCGGCTACTGCGCTCAGGGTGACATGGTTTGACGGTTCAACCTGTCAAGCACCATTCGTCAAAATTGAACCTTGCCTTAGAA
>JBPCJY010000180.1:0-4558 GCA_051004815.1 Ktedonobacteraceae bacterium | reverse complement strand
AAAAAGCGGGGCGCCAACGAGGGGTCTCTCCAAAGGCAGGGAGGGAGGAGGGGCTTGTGCCCCCCACACGACGCCCCCCCAAGGCCCACAATCATTCAAGAACATATACGTTACCATAAGTAACGCGGGGCTTGAAAAGGTATCATCGGCCTTTCAGTATTTTGGATGAGGGCTATTCTTTAACCATTGTGCTATCTGTATCGTATATACAGAGGATGCATGTGTAATGTCAGGTGACACATAGGCCGAATGAATGAGAATAGAAGATGTACTGCATCCTTGGAGAAGGAAGAAGGATAAGGATATGAAACACAAACTTGTACTGTCGCGCAAGCGATATGTCACTAGCGGTTTGTTTGCCCTTGTGTTGGCCCTGGGTTTATTGTTGCTCATGCCATTGGTAGGACAGGCGAACACGGTGAATATTAGCGATGCCGCGCATGTCTTGAACGTGAGTCAGGTGAGAACTGAGGCGGCTAATCTGTCTGATCCCATCAATATCTATACGACCAACACCTTTAATGGCTCGAAATCGGCCTTTGATCAGCAGACGCGGTCGCATATTACGAGTTCTAACTTATTGGTGATAGCGATAGATACTGTCCAGAGACATCTGACGATTGTTGGCGGATCAAGTGTACCTCTTTCAAATAGCCAATATACTGATGCGACGCAGGCTTTTGTCAGTGCTTATAGCAGCAATAACAATAGTTATACGGCGGCGACAATTGCCTCGATCCACTCATTGCGTGACGCATTAGGTAGCTCCTCTAATGGAGGCGTAACTGGCTCTAGCTCAACGAACGGTGGCATTTTCTCAGGTTTGTTTGGGACGCTGTGCTGCGTTGGTCTGCTCATCCTGGTCATAGCGGGCGCGTTTTTTGTGATAGGGAGAAGGATGTTTGGACGTGGACGGCGTGCTATGCCGATGGGCGGCAATGCAATGCCGTATCAGCAGCCGTATAACCAGGGCTATCCTCCCAACTATGGTGGGCCCTATAACCAGGGCCAAGGTATGAATCCGTTGGCGGCTGGCGGTCTGGGAGCGGCAGCAGGTGGCTTGCTCGGCTACGAACTGGGGAAAGAACGCGGGGAGGATCAGATGCGTGAGCAAGATCAGAACCAGGGCGGAAACTGGAATGGAGGAGGCAACGACTTTGGCGGCGGCAGTAGCGCGGATTTCGGCGGTAATAACGGAGGAAATTTTGGTGGAGGCAGTAGCGCGGATTTCGGTAGCGGTGGTGATGGCGGGAACTTCGGCGGCGGCGGAGATTTCGGAGGCGGTGGTGGTGGAGGAGATTTCGGTGGTGGAGGAGGCGGTGGTGGTGGAGGAGATTTCTAAGGGGACATCCGAGAATAAGGTGATTAACGCTCCTGGGGTTTGATGGTGTAGTTCCTTCGCCATGAAAAGGAGCGCGAGAGAGGTTGAGGGTAGCCAGTTCGTCATCAGAGACCTTGGGACAGGTTGAATAGGCATGGCTATCCTTTCTGCCGCGGAAAACTACTCAGGGGCGGTGTACTCACCAATGGTGAAAAAGCTTTGCGCAGATCAGACCTTAATGCATGACTCCCAGCATGATCGTTCCATGGAGAATACCCATAGTCAGGAACGGTTATGAAACCGCCTCTCAAGATAATTTAGATGATAGTAAAAACGGAAGCAAACAGCAAGGAGGGCAGTAATAATTCACAGACTTTGACTGAGAGGCCCTGCATTTCTACAATATTCTATTGAATATATGCCATTTACCAATTATACTAGATAAGGTCTCTAAAAAGATTGCAAATTAGGTAAGTGTCATGTCCCTAAACGGAATATGTTGAGCATATGTCATATAAAGAAGATTGCGCCCAATTCTGTCAATGAAATAGGCGCACCAAATGGATTATCAGGAAAACAAGAGTACCAATAGAAAACTGCACATCTTAATCGCACATTCGCAGAGCCTTGTTCGTGAAGGGTTGCGAGCCATTCTTAAAGATGATGCAAAAGTTGCGGCTATCTCTGAGGTAGCAACGTGCGAAGACCTAAAAAACCAGTGTACATCCCCTGTATTAGACCTGGTTATAGTCCATCAAGAACTGATTGAAGACATCAAGATACTCCCGAAAGGCCATTTTGTTCTTCTACTTCCTCATCTAGACAAGGATATGTTACTAGCTGTTCATAAGCATGATGCACATGGCTACATCTCCACGAACGTTACACCAAACGTCCTTCTGTCAATCCTGAATCTTAGTCAGGAAGAAGCCTTAATTGACCCAGCATTAACAAAATGGATACTCAGTTGCATCTCGAGTGACACCTCGCCAGTGGTCAAACAGGAAGGTTTGACACCTCGTGAGAGGGAAGTTCTCGAGTTACGAAAACACGATCTCTCCAACTCGGTCATCGCTGACCAACTTTCCATCTCTGTGAACACCGTTAAAACTCACCTTGCACATATTTCGCATAGATGTAGAACAAAGCGGCACACAAAAAGGTTCGTACAGAATCCCGAAGAAGATCAGTTCACTTAGTACGCCCACTCTAGTCGTAACTACTCCTGCCTCTTTTCGCTGTAGGCGACTCGACAATGTTTGTGTAGATGGTGGGCTTTTCAGCCAGCCGCTGAAAAGCCCCCCATCTACACAAAATAGGTACGAAATGTCGTCGGCAATAAGAAGTCAAAGGATGACAACGCAAGTGATGAGGATATCATCCTTTGTAGCATTTCTCATCCTTCTGCGTACAACCGTATCATCCTTTTTTTACTCCAAGAATCATTCTTAGAGTGATTGTGCAGTTCTTCTTTCAAAGTTATACTTGCCTGTGGAGTTAGTAAGCGTAGAAATCGCTTAGATACATACAAGGCTTGAGGAGCATAACGCATGGTCCCACCTGTTGATATATTGTTTTCGGCTTATTTTTGTTGTAGGGAATAACAGATAACAGCCGAGCCCACTTTAACAAGTTTAAACTCTTAGGAATAACGGCTCTTCCTTTATTCCCTGATCAAAAATATCTTTGGTAAGGAGGAAACAATGAGGATTCTAATGAATCTCT
Organism: Ktedonobacteraceae bacterium; assembly: GCA_051004815.1. Taxonomy (GTDB): domain Bacteria; phylum Chloroflexota; class Ktedonobacteria; order Ktedonobacterales; family Ktedonobacteraceae; genus JBBQXY01. The sequence goes on along the minus strand of JBPCJY010000180.1, from coordinate 1,512 downwards.
TTTTGTACTCCAGTACTATACCCTTCTACTTCACACATCAAAATCAACGGTTGTATGCATCTGTAACTAGAGGAGTTGAATATGAGTATCGTTTTCTTGGGAGTAGAGATAGCGTTCATCGCTTTGATCCTACTCGTGTTTGTAAGTAATGGCCTTGGGCGTCTGGAAAGCTCGATTGGCATCATGAGTGATGGCATAGTCATAGGAAAGGCTGCTCCTGCCTGGAATCTGCCTGACTTGCAAGGTGTTCTACAAAGAACTCCAACTCATGATAGCTGGCAGTTCCTTATTTTTGCCCAAAACTGTCTTGACTTTTGGTACCACCATACCTGTATTGATACAGGTTGGAAACGATACACCTACGGCAAATGCAGTGCTAGATCCACATAATCTAGATCATCCTGTGTCTGTTCTTGGAGATGGTTGGGCCGAATGGGGGAGCTATCTCGTGGTCCCGAAAGCGGGTTGCTATGGCTTGGATGTTTCGTGGCCAACAGGCCATTGGACTCTCACGTTCGCCTTTGGTGCTTAAGTGCTAGTTCCTCTGGCCCTAAAAGAGTTTGTAACCATCCTGGAGCTGATCCCCCTTGGCTCATTGCTGTCTGAACGTCGCCTACTGTCCTAGCGCTGGCTCTGCTCAGTGCGCTCTATCCTCTCTGGCAAATTTGGCGTATCCACCCTGCCGAAGTTCTACATCAGGCACCGCTGTTTCTACCGTATTTACTGAAGGCACCTCACGCCTCAACCGTTGGAACGCCACCTTCTGGTCACGTTTACCCTCTGTCAGTGGCATGGTTCTGCGCAATCTGACCCGTTCGCGCCTGCGAGCGTCATTGCTATCAGTAGCCTCTTCCTCTCGACCATCCTCTTGACGATCATGGTCGATGAACTGCTGGGCGACTATGTCCTGCTGCAAACTGCGGTACCCCAGATGCGGGAACCACCTTCGCCATGCTCTTGACTTTCTTGAGCGTAGCCGACTTGCTTCTGTTGCAGGTGTGGGAAAGACAGAAAGAAATAGAAGTTCTACAAGCAGTGGGCTGGCGACCGCGCATTGTGCAAGAAGGCTTGACGCTACCTGCGCTACGGGCGATTAGCCGCTTGCCCATGATGGATGTCTTACGAGCCGAATAATGAGTAGCATTACAAGGTGGTAGGCATTGTGTCTGAATATCCAGGCATATAAAGAAAACAAATCGGTCATCTGACGTCTGTTTTCCAAATTCCCAGACGGGCGTCTCTCCTCGCCACTTAGTGAGGAGAGACGCCCGATTACCTCCAGTTACGGCAAAAAGCGGACACCATTTTATCGCAATGGGTACTCGCAATATGCGTCAACCATCATATGAGCCGATGTCTTACAGGGTGTCTACTCTTGAGAGGGTGGTCTATCGAGGCGGCGTCCACCGCGTCGGCGCACCAACTCCGAAACGTGAATACGGGCCATCGCACGTTCGAGGGCGGCGTTCAACACGGCCCGGTCGACGTCGGATCCCGACTGTGCCAGCCGTT
>JBPCJY010000179.1:0-4999 GCA_051004815.1 Ktedonobacteraceae bacterium | reverse complement strand
GGATCCTTCGGTCCTGTTTCGCGGGGGGAGCGGACACCTGGTGGGGGGGGGGCAACTTTTGTTGTCGCCCTGGGAAAGACTGCGGTCGCCCTGGGAAAGACTGCGGTCGCCCTGGGAAAGACTGCGGTCGCCCTGGAAACTGTTATGAGATATGAGAAATGAACTGTTAAGCTGGTTTGCTCGCGAGGGCTTTTTGCTGCAATACGCGGTAATAGCGGCGGAAGACCCTGAACATGACGAGATGAAGGTAGCGTTGAAGGCCCCCATTGTGGCATTGAGTCGCTATTACGAAGATTTCCGCGAATGTCCTGACCCGGTGCTCTTTGGCTATCCAGAGTCCAGCCTGGATATGATGACGATGGACGATTTTCACCAGTTTGTCTACCAGTGGTTTGAACGAGCGGTGCAAGCTGGCATGGGTCGCTGTTTCGTCTGTAACAAAGTGTTGGATAATGGCACTGAGAAGCCCTGGGATGCCGTGTTTGTGACACAGGAGCTGTATTGCTGGCTGCTCGTGCATTTTGACTGCAAAAGATATCTGAATCGTGACCTCAAGGGGCGCAATCCCTTTGAAGTCACGGCCCAGCCACCTGAATTTTTTGACCTAAAGGTATCGTAATAGCAATGTAGGGTTGACCCTGGTGGTCGCCCAGGCAAAGGATAGCCGATTCATATGGATAAAAATCAGATTGCCAACACTTTTGAAAATGTTGCCGTCTTGCTCGCGCTCAAAGAGAACAGTAACCAGTTCGAGGTACGAGCCTACGAGAATGCCGCTCGCGCTCTCAGTTCCCTGGATGGCGATATTGAACAACTTGTCCGCGAGGGCAAACTCAAAGGCACACCTGGCCTGGGGCCGACGACCATCAAACGCATTGAGGAAATGGTCAATACGGGCCATCTGGCCTTCTATGATGAGCTACGTGCCTCGACTCCGCAGGTCAAGCTGGACATGCTGCGTATCGCGGGAGTTGGCCCCAAAAAGATCAATGTCATCTATGACCAGTTGCATGTCAATAGCATTGCAGAGTTGGAACAGGCTTGCCACGAGGATAAGGTAGCGCATATACCGGGTTTTGGCAAGAAGACGCAGGACAAAATTTTGCAGGGTATCGCCTTCCTGTCTCAGCACGCCGACCGTTTCTACTATCCCGTGGCGGAAGAAGAGGCCGAGCGCATTCGCACCGCCCTGGCAACCCTTCCGGAGATTGTGCGCATGCAGGTCGCGGGTAGCCTGCGACGACGGCGGGAGACGGTCAAAGACATCGATATGGTGGTCAGCGTGGCCGATGACGCCAGCGACGCGGACAGGCGCAAGATCATGAACTTTTTCACCAGCCAACCCTCCGTGCAGGCCATTACAGGGAAGGGCGACACCAAATCAAGCGTCGTCTTGAGCAGTGGGATTGCGATGGATTTACGCGTCGTCAAGGATAGCCAGTTCCCTTATACGCTGCACCACTTTAGCGGCTCGAAAGAGCACCATATCCCTCTGCGGCGGCGTGCTCTCAGCATGAATATGACCATTAACGATTATGGTCTCTTTAAAGGGAAAGAGCCGAATCTAGAGTTGATCCCTTGCCAGAACGAGGCCGATATCTATAAAGCACTTGGCATGGCCTATATCGAGCCTGAACTGCGCGAAGACATGGGCGAGATCGAAGCGGCTGTGCAAGGCACGCTGCCGAAGCTGGTGCAGCAGAGTGACCTGCGCGGCGTCTTACACGTCCATTCAACCTGGAGCGATGGACACAATACCATCCGTGAAATGGTCGAGGCCTGTCTCGCCCGTGGCTTTCAGTACCTGGGTATTACCGACCACAGCAAAGCTGCTGCCTATGCCAATGGCTTGAATGAGAATGCGCTACATCGCCAACACGAAGAGATTGACCGTTTGAACGAAGAGTATGCCGGTCGCATCCACATCTTGAAAGGGACAGAGTGTGATATCTTAAAGGATGGTGTGTTAGATTACGCGGACGATGTGCTGGCAAGCCTTGATTTTGTCGTGGCCTCCATCCATAGCAATTTCACCCTTGCGCCCGAAGATCAGACCCGGCGTATGCTACGCGCAATCTCCAATCCTTACGTCAATATTATTGGGCATCCTACCGGTCGCATCTTGCTGGACCGTGCCGGTTATGAGCTGGATATGGAGGCAGTGATCGATGCGGCTATCACCCATGGCGTCTCCATTGAGATCAACGCCCACCCGTCGCGGCTCGATTTGGATTGGCGATTGGTGCGACGAGCGCGTGATAAAGGGATGAAAATTCCGATAGATCCCGATGCGCACGCTCTTGCGGGATTGGACGATATGCGTTATGGTATAGGCATTGCACGAAAAGGTTGGCTCAGTGCCAATGATGTCCTCAATGCAATGGAGACACCGGCACTATTGAAGTTCTTTCAGGGACAAAGAGCACACAGAGCACAGAGTACACAGAATATAGGATGAATCCTGCTGGGATCTGGTGGTCTAAAATTTTTTAATAGATGAAAGAGGAAAAACGATTATGGCAAATCAAGTAGAGTTAGCGGTTACGCCTCGTGAGGCAATGGGCAAAGCGGTCAACAAACGCTTGCGTAAGGCAGGCATTCTGCCAGCGAATATTTTCGGGCATAATGAAGAGTCCCAGGCTATTCAGATCGACGCCCTGTCGTTTGATCGTCTGCGGCGTTCTCATGCCGCAACGAGTGTCATTGCTTTGCGCTTGCCCGATGGCGGTGCTATGCAGACGGCCCTGATTCGTCGCATGCAGCGCGATCCGCGCAGTGGCAAAGTGATCCATGTAGATTTTTTCCGCGTGAGCATGAGCGAGCGCATCAATGTGAAAGTGGCTTTACACTTCGTCGGAGAGGCCCCCGCTGTGAAGCTCGAAGGCGGCGTCCTCTTGCACCTGATGGACACCCTCGAAGTGGAATGCATGGCAAGCGACATTCCCGAAAGCCTCAATGTCGATATCTCAGGGTTGGTTCAGATTGATGACATGCTCCATGCCGAGGATGTGAAGCTCCCAGCCAACTTTGTGCTGATTACCGACCCCAAAGAAGGTATCGCCAAGGTTTCCGCGACCCGCGCTGAGCTAGCGGCAGAAACTGCGGAAGCTCCCGCCGAGACCCCCGCGGCCACCCCTGCCACCGAGGAATAGGTATAGCGAGATGCGTCCGGACCTCTCCGCCCCAGGGTGCCCCTTGGGGGGACCCGGGGGCGGCAGGGTTTGGCTTACGTGAAACATATTGTCCCTTGCTGATATCCAGGGCGGCACGTCCAACCACAGAAGTCAGGCATAACGAACGATAGAGTAGTGAGCGATAACTATGCGCATAATGATCGTCACCGATCAATATCCACCGATGGTGGGCGGAGTACCAACTGTGACCCATGGACTTGCCCACGACTTCGCCGACCGGGGACACCAGGTCTGGGTTGTCGCGCCCAGCCAGGGCGCACGAGATGTGCGCCGCCTGGAACATAAGGTGCGCGTCTATCGCTTCTCGTCGTTTGAATGGCCCACCTATGAAGGCTTACGCATTCCTTTTTTGCCTTTTGTCCCCATTCGCAACCTCTTGAAGAGGAGCGACCCGCATATTATCCATATTCACTCGCCCATTGTGCTAGGCAACATCGCGCAAATACTGGCCGGTGGGCTGCGCAAACCCGTCATTGCCACGAACCACTACCTGCCCATTAATATGAGCCGCTCACTCGCGGCAGACCCCTTTTTGAGCAAATCGTTTAACAACATCACCTATAGCTATCTGGTGAATTTTTGTAATCGTTTCGAGTATGTCACGGCCCCCACACTGACCGCTCTGAACCTGCTGTACGAACACGGCTTGCGAGCACCGGCGGGCGTGATCTCCAACGGCATAGACTTGAAGAAATTTACGCCCGGCGAACGCAGCGAACAGGTGCTACAACGCCTCAACTTGCCGCTAGATCGTCCCATCGTGCTACACGTCAATCGCCTGAATTACGAGAAACGGGTCGATGTGCTGCTCGATGCCGTCGCCAAGATGACGAGCAATGGTCATATTGCTCTGGTAGGTACCGGACCCGCCGAGGCCGATTTGCGAGAGCAGGCGGAGCGGCTCAACATCACTGATCGCGTCTCATTCCTGGGCTTTGTACGCGATGCCGATTTATTGGCCCTGCGCCGTTCATCAGAACTCTTTGTTATCCCCTCGGAAGCGGATTTACAGAGCCTCGCGACCATGGAAGCTATGGCTTGTGGCTTGCCCGTGATTGCCGCTAACTCATACGCCTTACCGGAGTTGGCTCATCATGGCGAGAACGGCTACGTCTTCCAGCCAGGGAATGGCGACGAAATGGCAAGCTATATCGACAAACTGCTGGGCGAGCCAACATTGCGCAAAGAAATGGGGCAGAAAAGCCTGGAGATTATCGCGCACCATGATCGTACCCAGGTGCTCGATAAATGGGAAGCCCTCTATTGGCGACTCTCCAATGAATTCGTCGAGGCGAAAGAACGTAAGCTACAAATGCGTATGGCCCGTAAACGACCAGGATATATCCCACCCGCCACGCGCCGCCCACGTATTGTCCGCACAGGAGAATTAACCCTCGACCAGCACACTAGCGAAGAAATGTAGGGGTGCAATTTTATTTCTCGCTCCATCGACGGTGCAATATCCGTGCCACTCGTCGTTCGAAATACCAGCGAATTTGAACGCTATGATACTGTAACCAGCGTATGCAGACCGTCCACCACGAGAGTTGTGGCACTTGTGGTCGTTTATTGGCGTTTTCGATGAAGACAGGCGCAAAGGTAAATTGGCGAGGACGCTTCGGGGGAATTGTTTCACCCATCCAGTAAAATACTCCTTGTTACACATTGATACAATCTGTTACTTCTAGTATAGCCATTCAGCACTCGTTTGTCCAGATTCAGGTTCGCTATTGAGCTATAGCAACATATAGAGTATAGTATGGGTCAGGTGCGCTTAGCGCAATAGTAAGACGACCAGGGCGAAC
>JBPCJY010000178.1:0-31083 GCA_051004815.1 Ktedonobacteraceae bacterium | reverse complement strand
ATTTTTTGGGGGTGGCGTGGGCGGGGAAGGGGGGGGGAGGAGGGGGGAGGGGGGGGTCGTGGTGCTTGCTTTTGGGGGGGGGAAGAAAACCCCCACCAGGACAGACACCAGGCCCCCTCATCCTCGTCCCCGCTTCCCCCTGTCCCTACGCACGCTTGCTCGCTACGCCCTTAAGTGAAATGTATTGCCCCTTTACGGTACTCTGCGAACTATGGCAACACCACCGCGGGGGAGGACTCCACCGGCCCACCAGCCAGGTAGTGCCATGACAACAAGCTGGTCGTTTCATTGAGTGCATACAGATTGCGGTCGTCGGAACCGAAGTAGACTACACCACTCGCAATGGCCGCGGTCGAGAGAATATGGCCACCCGTCTGGTAACGCCAGATCAAGCTCCCGTTTGTAGCGTTAAGAGCGTAAAGATTGTGATCGTAAGAACCAACGTAGACAACGCCATTATCGACAGTAGCTTGCGAACCAATGCTCCCGTTCGTGTGGTAACGCCATTTCTGTGTGCCTTTCAGGGCATCCAGGGCGTAGAAGAAACCATTGCTGGAACCAATATAGACAATGTTGTGTACAACAGTTGCCGTTTGCCACACTGCATGTCCTGCTGGAAAGTGCCAGATTAGCCGTCCATTGCCAGCATTGAAAGCATAGACAAAGCCGTTGCTGCCGCCCGCGTAGACAATGTTATTAATAACAGCAGGTGACGAAAAGACGGAGCCGCGTATCAGAGAACGCCAGAGGACAGACCCTTTGCTCGTGTTGAGCGCGAAGAGTAGCCCATTACTGGAGCTAAGGTAGGCAACATTATTAGCGATAGTCGGTGTGGTGGAGATAGAACCGCCCGCTTTAAATCGCCAGCGTACCGTCCCCGTGCTGCTATTGAGCGCGTAGAAAGAACCATCTACGGAACCAACAAACAGTGTTCCATTCACCACCTGTGGCGACGAGTAGATGGCGTTACCGGTACGTGTGCGCCAGAGTAATGCGCCAGTACTGGCATTAAAGGCATAGACGAAGTGATCTTTTGAGCCAACAAAGACGGTATTATGCACAACTGTCGGCGACGAGATGACGGCACCACCCGTTTTGTAATGCCAGAGTAGCGTGCCGTCGTTGGTGTTGAGCGCAAAGACATAGCCATCATTTGCGCCAGCATAGACAACGCCACCCGATTGCGGCACTGAGTAAGACAAGGCACAGCCACTGCTAGCATTGCTCCACTCTTGCTGTACCAGGTAGAAGTGGCTATTCCATTGAACATTGGCCGCGTTATTATCCAGGGTAGGGACACCAAAGTTCCAGGCACATTTGTCGCCAATCTCGTTGCCCTGACTATCATACCAGGCATTGAGTTGCGGGTCGGTCACAGCCTCCATATGCTCATGGCTGGTCACATTGATCGTGCTATCAGCATCAAAATCGTTGTTCGGCGAGCTTGCGACGCCACATGCACTGAGGTTGGTCCCTGTGTAAGGCATGTTGGCATAAATGATTGGCTGACTATTGCTGTCGCTGTAAAAGCTATGATAGGCACAGTATTCAGTGAAGGCACAGGACGAGGAGCCACTGTCAAAGCATGAACCTTCGTTAGCAGAGGTAAAGACAAAGAACATGTGGGTTGGCCCACTGCTCCAATTGTTCGCTGCGAGGGCTTTCGTTACCTCGTCCTGAATCTGCGCATCCGTCATACAATCTTGTGGGGTGGCTGAGTCGCTGCATTGCGATGCCGGATAGGCGGATGTGTCTGTCCATGCTCCCCCGAACGTCGAATTGTTACCAATATTGCCCGTAGTATCATGGTACTGTGTATTGATAGCGTAGACGCCGGAACCACCAATATCACCAAAATAGTTCTGCAAGAGACTATTATATGTGGGGCTGACCTGTGTAGTGCTGCCGTCTTGGAGGGTAGGCGGCTCCCAGAAAATGGCATACGTGACACTGCTCTTCATGACTGGGCCACCGTTGTAGGTCAACTGATCCACATTATCGGCTTTGCTATTATTTCCTATGCCATGAGTCTTAAAGATATGTGGTGTGAGGTGAGTGGAGTGCATGGAATGAGCCGGAAGCGTACTCGTTGCCGCATTAACAGGCGTGCTGGCGAGAAAACCTGCCATCGTCACGGCCAGCATAGTGCTGAGCGCGTAGAATACCGTCGCATGGGGAGAGAAGAACAAACGTAACCGTTTCATAGACTACGTTCTCCTTTCATAATCGAGTGGATATACTGTTGTGCCCTTACAAACAAGCTATTGGTGCAAAGGGCAAATCTCTCTTCCATGTTTTGTATCGGCAGATATAAGAACTTCACTATGGGAAATTTGTCATTCTCTTGCGTTGTGACTTTCTCCAAAAAGCCCCGTCAAAGATAACTGAACAGTTTGAAGCTGTTTCTGAGCCGATATACCAGTTCACAGGTGAACGATGGTTCCAGAAGTAGGCGGTCATATAAATGCTGAGCGCGAGAAATGTGCCTTCCGAAGGATAGGCTTAATGATTATGTTTGCAAATGGCGACGGAGAGAAAGAAATGTTTAAGAAAAATCTAAAGCATCCACAGACGCAATATATATTTATTCCCGCGTATACAGATGTCCTCCCTGAATCTATGCGCAGGTTACCCATTGTAACGCAAGTGGCACCAGACCAAATATGTGGTGTTGCGCATCGTGTGGGATGGGTGGGCGAAGGAAGTAGTAGGCAAGCTATTTATAGGCTGAAGCTCTGTTTGGAGTTTGCCAGTTATGGTACAGCAACCTTGCCAGGTTTCTATATTCTCGAAAACGACATCTTTGTAGAACATAGACAGCCGGACGTGTGTGAGGACTCAGATAACAAATAAGTCAGGTAGAGGACTTCGCGAGGAGAAAGCAGCGGATTGCTCAAAAGAGGTTTTTCCGCATCGTCTTTCTCCTCGCTATAGCTGCGGCTTAATGATAGCTATTATTGCGTATCAAATACGAAAGGCTTCTCGCACATTGCGATCTACCAGGAAGTAGAGCAGAATCGCGATGGGAATGATCAAGCCTATCACAATGCTAACGGTAGAGGAGTTTGGATGTAAAAAGCCAAGCGCGTGCCTTACCAGGCTAATCGCTTCAATAATCACCGTTAACCAGAAAGCCCAACGCTTGAGCATCCATAATCCAAGCGCGAAGATGAGCGTAAGTATCCCTATGACCAGGGAAATGCCACCAAGTGTACCTCCCAAGACATCCACGACTGAGCCGGTCGTGGTATGCCCATGCGTGGTGATGGCATGGCCAATAGCAAAAATGGCCACAATCGCGAGTATTCCAACAAGCAACTCAAATATGGCCTGGATGATCAAGACGATCGCAATGATGGACACTCCCAAGGGACGATGACGAGAAATCGGTTGTTGCATACGAACCTCCAGAAAAGAACAAAATATAAGATTGCTTCGAGATAACTTTAAAGTTATCTCTAACACCGTAGCGTATAAAATGGTTATTCATCAAGTCATCAATAAAATTTTTAATCTATTTTCTAATGTGGGATAGCCCCCAAAGCACCTGGTGGTGCTGGAACATCAGGCCGAGCAGAAGTATTGTTTCTAGTGTCAGCAGATTAGCAAAACCCTCCCTCTTTCTAGCTTATCTGAATAGCTACAAGTAATCTTCGTTAAATTTTTTCTTGACATACCTTATTCATTGCTCTACAATAAGTCCAAATATGGAGGCGACGAAGTAGACGGAGCCTTGCTTGAAAAGGAGTTTAGAATGAGTGATCGCGTAGGTCAACAACTTGGCAATTATCGGTTGGTGCGTTTGCTGGGGCAAGGCGGCTTTGCGGATGTGTACCTGGGCGAGCATATCTATCTCAAAACTCCCGCGGCCATCAAAGTGCTGCAAACGCGCCTGGTACAGGACGATTTGCAGGTATTTCTTAAAGAGGCTCGCTCCATCGCAAATCTGGTACACCCCAACATTGTACGCGTGCTGGAATTTGGTGTGGAGGGCGACTTACCTTTTCTGGTCATGGACCATGCCGCGAATGGGACGCTACGTCAACGGCACCCAAAGGGTACGCAGGTACCACCACCTGTCGTTGCCGCCTATATCAAACAGGTCGCGTCCGCCCTACAATATGCCCACGAGCAGCGGCTGATCCATCGCGATATTAAGCCCGAAAACATGCTGCTGGGCCGCAATAACGAAGTGTTGCTCAGCGATTTTGGTATCGCGGTCGTCGCCCAAAGTTCGCGCTACCAACAGAGCAACCAGGACGTGGGCGGCACCATCGCCTATATGGCACCGGAACAATTGCAAGGGAGAGCTGTGCCGGCCAGCGACCAGTATGCGCTCGGCATTGTCGTCTATGAATGGTTGTGTGGCGAACGTCCCTTCCAGGGTTCTTTTCCTGAGATCGCGAGTCAGCATATGCTTGCCACACCCACTCCTTTGCGTTCAAGGGTACCGGGATTATCACCCGCCATTGAAGAGGTAGTGCAGCGAGCGCTTACCAAAGACCCACAGCAGCGTTTTATGAAGGTGCAAGCTTTTGCGCAGGCCCTGGAACAAGCCGCTCAGCCCGGACAATACTCTCAATCGCAGCCTACTTACGTGCCACCACCACCGCCTAGGATGGGTGCAGCACCGTCGGGTTCACCATCAGGGGGCTATGGCACCGTTCCCTCGGGTTCACCATCAGGGGACTATGGCACCACACAACCGCAACAAGGAACACCTTCCGGTACGTATGGTGCAAATCCTTTCGGGCAAACGGCACCCAACAGAGACCCAAGCCGACAGGGAATGCCTTCGGGTATGTATGGCAATGTTCCACCTGCACAGACAACCCCTTCCGGCAATTTCGGTGCGGTTCCACCCGGACAAATGACCCCCAACTTTGGCTCAATGCAACAAGGGACACCAACAGGCAACTTTACCAACTATCCAGGGCAATCCGGGCCGAATTATGCTGCTTTTCCATCAGGACCACAAGCCCCTAACCCTAATTCCACTATGCCTCCTGGCCAATTCGCCCAAATGGCACCGGGCAGCAATCAACTCAAAAAAATGATTTCACGGCGCACTGCCATGCTAGGTATCGCCGGACTGGTTGTTGTCATCGGCGGCGGATCGGTGCTGGCACTTTCGCAGAAACACGGCAACGGACCGACTCTTATCGCTGGTGCGTCTACTCCTGCGAACAATACCCCTGTTAATACCCCAGTTACCGCACCAACCGATACACCCACAAGTTTACCCACGGATACACCGACGACCGATCCCAATGTTACCCCAACGCCGACAACCGTTCCAACAGTGCAAACGACGCCCGGAGCAGTGCTCTATACTGCCGATTGGTCGAGCGGCATGAATGGCTGGGCCGGTTCCGCCGACTGGAAAGTTCTGAATGGCGTGTTGCTGAACGATGGCACGAACGGCAACACGACCAACGGACCGACTATCGTGCCACCCTATCAACTGGAAGGCATCAATGATTACGCCATTGAGGCAAAGGTGCAGGTAGTAAGTTACCAGGGCTATAACCCCGTTTTTGGCTTTGCCATACGCGGCACTACAGTCAACAACAGCTGGCAAGGATATCAGGCCTTAATAGGCAACCTTGACGCGGCCAATAATGGTGGTACCTGTAATACGCGCATTTACACCAACGATTCGAACAGCCCATTGACGAATACACCATTTGACCCAGGGAAGGGAGCCGCGCATATTTATCGCTTTGAGGCTAAGGGGAACAGTTTAAAGTTTTACATCGATGGCGGCAGTGTTCTTCAAGTGGTTGATAACCAATTTCTAGACGGTGCTCAAGTAGGTCTCTGGTGCTATCATGCACAACTTGCCGTGACCAGTTTTAAGATTACAGCCCTGTAGAACATTTCGTGGATGAGATAGAGGGTCTTTGCTACCGATGGCAGCCAGACCCTCTACCAACTTAGACCTGAACGCCACCTTCTAACCATTTACTGGAGGTTTCCCACGAGATCAATCTGCCAGAGATCAGGCGCGGGAATGGCGAGGTAGTTTCTTTCTTCAAGGAAGTTGACGATTTCGGCTGCCTGGGGAAACTCTTTTTTGAATTCTATTGATAGGCGGTTCAGTAGACCGGAAGCCAATGTATCAGCATATGTACCGCGTAAACAACGGGTGTACCATTCTGCTAGATTTGTCTCAGTAATAATACCCCTGACTCTGCGTCCCCAGCTTATTTGGTTTATAACTGCCTCTATCACTTGCTTATCAGCCGTGCGGCATACCACGATAATGTTGTCGCTTTCTATCTGATCTACGATTTCTTCTGCCAGTTTAGGATCAAGCGTCAGGTGTTTGACCTGTATTGCTGGACCAAAGTTCGTCCACATATCTAGCCCTCGATCGGCTGCATTTGTAACGCCGACACGGTATACATGAGCAGGAATGGTGTAATGGAGTTGTTTTGCCGATAAACCTAACAATGTTGCAGCGATATCAGCGAACTCGGTCAGGATAGCAGTATTGCTCTGCGGTACGCTAACGGTTACTTGAGCATCCAGTGCTACTACTACTGTTTCCAACAGGCTATACACAACAATCTCATATACTTTGTCAATGCTTCGCCTGATCGCTTTGTTCGTTTGGAAAATAGTAAAGAGGGAAGTGATTTCAAATATACGGGGATCAGCACTTTCAATGATAGTAATAATGCTCGCTATAGTTTGCTGCTTTTCCTGAAAGCGTAAGTAAATATATTTCTCAACTGCTCCATCGGTTTTCTTGTTCTCTACATCTAACCTGGAAAGAAACTTGGGAGTCATAGCATTTGCTTCCCATACATTGTCCTGGTATCGTGCGCTGGACGTGGAAACCTTGCCTAGCAATTTCATGCAAACCTCATTACGCCAACGTATCGATTTTCTCCTATATGTTTCAAGATTGCTTACATCGATGTTCGGCGTCCCCATTCTGGACTGGTACAAGACCTCAGCTATTTGAATTGGTTTGTATAGGTCTATTCTTGCTTTGTTAATGAGCAGGTCAAGGCGAGCTTTAGCCTCTTCCAAAGGCGACATATTATAAGTAGGCATAAATGATTTTTACCTTTGTTAGTGCAATGTCTTATCGTTCAGTAGTAAGAGAGAGTGGCAGTTCGTTATATGTTTCAAAAAAGCTTGTCTGCATAACAAACGGTATTTGCGCTGAGCGACTATCCAACGCATTGAGTACTGAACGTATAACCGCCTCGACAGCAGGAACCGCGACAGAGTTGCCTGTCAGTTTTCTCATCGCGGCATAGCCACAGACAATTTTGTAAGCATCGGGGAAGCCTTGTAACCGCAGCATTTCGCGTTCAGTCAATCTTCTTTCACCATCTACCAATAGATAGTTATAAGAAGCACCAGCCCTCAACGCGCATGAATAGGGGTATGCGCTGATATGACCACCCTTATTTTCATGCCAGACGGTGCGATGCGTATGTATTTTGTCGCGTTTCGCTAAACGGTTTGCTTTGATCATGTCGGATGCATAATAAAAATCTGCTACATCCGTTTCCAATATCTCATCAAGTGAGCGCATAGGTTTACCGCCTCTGGGCCATATGAAAGGGGTGGGTTCGAGGAAGCCAACGATGTAGATACGTTCTCGCTTTTGCGGAAGGCCATAATCGAGCGCGTTTAATACTTTGTATTGAGCGGAATAACCCAGGTGATGCAGCGTTTTCATAATATGGTTCAAGGTACGACCATTGTCATGACCAACAAGTTGCTTCACATTTTCCAAAACAAAGGCACTTGGCCTCTTCTCGGCGAGAATGCGGACAATCTCAAAAAAGAGGGTACCACGAGTATCCTCAAATCCCAAGCGATTGCCGATAATGCTAAAGGCCTGGCAGGGGAAACCGCCGAAGAGAATATCGTGGTCAGGAATGGCTTTGGCTTCTACTGCACGAATATCACCGATTGGTTTTTCACCAAAGTTAGCTTCATACGTTGCCTGGCTATCCAGATCAATATCTGATGAGAAAACGCATACAGGTTCAATGTTCCGCTCTCGACAGATATTTTCTGCTGCCACACGAAAGCCACCAATGCCGCAGAACAAGTCTATATATCTTAACCTCTCCATACCATTCCTCTTAGCTTAATTTCGTACGATTATAACATACCTTGCAGGATGTGCTTCTAAAAGCACTCATCCAACAAACATACTTTCTACCCATTCTCGCGATAGCGGTTCGTAATGGGCAAGCGGCGGTCGCGGCCAAAGGCTCGTGGCGTAATCTTGATGCCGGGAGGGGCCTGACGCCGTTTATACTCGCTCAGGTTTACCAGTCGCGTGACGCGCTCTACTGTTGCGCGGTCAAAGCCCATCGCCAGCATCTCCTGATAGGTGCGGTCTTCTTCGGCATATGCTTGCAAGATGGGATCAAGCTCCTCGTAGGGCGGCAAACTATCGACATCTTTCTGCCCTGGCCGTAGTTCCGCGGAGGGCGGTTTATCAATCACTGCTTGTGGTATAATTGGTGTGCTGCTGAGGCTATTGCGATAGATACAGAGAGCAAAGACGAGTGTCTTGAAGACATCTTTGAGCACGGAGAAACCACCAGCCATGTCGCCGTAGAGCGTGCTATAGCCCACAGCCATCTCAGACTTATTGCCCGTGGTCAGCACAATGGGACCCTGTTTGTTCGAGATCGCCATGAGGATATTGCCGCGTATACGCGCCTGTAAATTCTCTGCCGCTAGTCCCGGATCACCCTCGCCAAGAGCCGGTTGCAGCATCTTCAGTGAGGTACGAAACGTCTCCTCAATGGGGATGGTCATGTACTGGATGCCCAGGTTTTCCGCCAACTGTTGGGCATCCGATTTGCTCCCCTCAGAAGAGTAGCCCGAAGGCATCGAGATGCCCAGCACATTTTCTGCTCCCAGCGCGTCTACCGCGATAACCGCGGTGAGCGACGAGTCGATACCGCCGGAGAGGCCAATTATCGCTTTTTTGAAACCAGTCTTACGCACATAATCGCCCGTACCCAATACGAGCGCGGCATAAATTTCCTCTAAGTGTTCCATCTTGGGGGCAATGCGTTGTGGTGCGCCCAGCACCATTTGCGCTTGTTGTGCTTGCTGCACAGGTGAGGGCGTAGTGCTGACAGGTAGAATCGGCACTAATTCCGGGTTAACCTGTGATCGCTCCTGGCGTCGGCGTGGATCGTGCAGACGCGAGCGGAACACCGAGGCAGTATCGAGATCAACAAGCAACATATCCTCGGCAAATTCTTTGGCACGCGCAATCATCGCTCCCTGCTCGTTGAAGACCATGCTGCCACCGTCAAAGACCAACTCATCCTGCCCACCTACCATATTGAGGTAGGCCACAATGACACCATTATCCGCCGCTCGTGTGGCCAGCATCTCCTTGCGAAAGTCAGCCTTGCCCGCGAAATAGGGCGAGCCGTTGATATTGAGAATGACCTCGGCCCCCGCGTATGCTTGCATGGTCAACGGCCCCGTTGGATACCAGACATCCTCGCAGATATTGACCCCAACATGCACACCATGAATCAGGAAAAGAGGAGCCTTTTGACCTGCCTCAAAGTAGCGATTCTCATCAAACACCCCATAGTTTGGCAGGTAATGTTTATGGTAGACGCCTGCCAACTTCCCCTCGGCGATCACCGCGACTGCGTTATAAATGTCGTGATTTCTATCGACAAAGCCAATAACGGAGACTAGCCCCGGCAAATCCTGGCTCAACGCAATCAATTCATTGAGTTTCAGCAAGTTATCGGCCACGAAACCTGGCTTGAGCAGTAAATCTTCGGGCGGATAGCCCGTCAGGGCCAGTTCCGGCGTACACACAATATGTGCGCCTGCCGCGTAAGCTTCTTGCATTACCTCGGCTATCTTCCGCGTATTTCCAACCAAATCGCCCACGGTCACATTCATTTGAGCCAGTGCCACACGTAGAGGTAATATATTCATGCAATCTCTCCTCTTGACGAATCGAGCGAAACACACTACGCTAACAAACAGAAATAAACAAACACAGCAACATTTGAAGGAGCTTGCCCTGCTATGGAGATACAGGCCTTTGCCACATTAGTGATACCCTTTATTATCGTCGTCTACTTAGGTGTCCTTCTCTTTATTCACCCAACGAAGCCGGTATTGTGGGCTTCACTGCTGGGTGGACTCATTATGGGTGCCATAAATATTCTGTTTGATCTGCTCGCATATTATGCCCACTGGTGGCATTATACCCTCAATGGGCTGATTCTGCATCTGCCCTTGCCGTACTATATTACACCTATTCTCGTGTATGGCAGCATTGTCTATTTACTGATCTGGCGTTTCTGGCATGGTCGTTACCACTGGCTATCCCTGCTGCTACTCATTGCTATTCCTCTATTCCGGGCGACTACGGATATTCTGGGGGCAGCCGTCACCAATTCAGGCAATACTCAGTATGACAGCCTCTTAGCTGGGCCAATGAATGTCGTCATGTGGCTGGTCATGTTCTATATTGGCTTTTTCGTCTTTAACCGCTTCGCGCACCTTGACCTGAAATTGAGAAAACAACATTCTTCCTAAATACCTGTTTATGCACCATAACGTAAGAAAGGTTGAACTACTGTGGAATTATCGAGCGAAGCCATTGTGGCGCAGATCAACACTACTCGTGAAGGATCGGTCTGGGACATCCTGGACATCAAGTTGCTTTCCGCGTCAAAGGATAAAGTGGTGGCGACTATGCCAATTGGCCCTAATCATCGCCAGCAGGTCGGCTATCTGCATGGCGGCGTCTCTGTTGTGCTGGCGGAGTCAATCGCATCGCTGGGTACTGTACTCAACATCGATGCCACTAAACAAATGGCCTTTGGTCTGGAGATCAATGCCAACCACCTGCGCCCCAAACGTGAAGGCCAACTGACAGGTGTAGCGATACCCATTCATCGTGGCCGCACCACCCACGTCTGGGATGTCAAAATCACCGACGAGAACGATAAACTCGTCTGTATCTCCCGTTGCACCGTCGCCGTCGTTGATCGCCCACCCGACAACGCCAGTCCACTGGAGAAGCAAATACCTAGCTTCGGCTAACAACAATGCATAATATCTCTGATTACCGTAGGCGTTTCTCTCTTTTTTGCAACCCCCTTTGGGTAGAACCATATCAATCAGGACAGCTTCTCACCGCTTTTTGTGGTAGTCTGTGAGAAAAGAAAGGCAGATACGACACATGGCTGAAGACAACTTCACGCTCACGACGTTCTACACCTCCTGGAAAGCGTACCAGGATCACATCAAAGGGGCGCTCGCGCCGCTCACCTCTGAGCAGCTTGAGTTGCGGGCCGCGCCTCACTTGCGCTCCATCGGCGAGAATGCCCTGCATATCATCGGCTGCCGTGCCGGCTGGTTCACCGAGTTCCTGGGCGAAGACTGCGGCACCGATGTGAAGGCGTACACGAGCTGGGATGTGCCCAGCGCGTCCGCCCGAACACCCGCCGAGATGGTGCAGGCCATCGACAGCACCTGGCAGTGCATGACCGAGTGCCTGGCGCGCTGGAGTCCCGACGATATGCGACAAACCTTCCCCGACGACTGGGACGGCAAACAAGTTGACTTGTCGCGCCTGGGTCGTCTGGCATGTGATGGAGCATGACCTGCACCACGGCGGCGAACTCTCGCTCACCCTCGGCATGCACGGGCTTCCGGCGGATTTCCCCGGCTAGCAGCTTGTCGGAGAGAAGCGAGAGCGTGCCTCTTCTCCTTTGCTTAGAGCATATCTGACAACAAACCTATGCTTACAGCATAGAAAGAGCGTTGGAAATATGCTGTAAGCAAAGTATAATCGGAGCGAGGGACAGGAACATTGATACTCCCTCAAAAAGAAGAGGGCGGCGTGTGACAAGGGAAAAGACAATACTCCCTCAAGCATGTTCGGCTCACGAGGGAGAGCTTTATGCTTGGTTTCTTTGCTCATGCACCTCTCCGACATTTTCGAGGCGATTTCTGGAAATTTTGGAGCGGACAGACCATTTCTACGCTTGGCAGCTCGGTGACGAGCTTCGCATTGCCTTTGCTCGTTTTCAAATTGACCAACTCGCCTCTTAATCTTGCGTTGACGATGGTTTTTACTGTCCTGCCATATCTCCTCTTCGGATTAGCAATTGGTGCCTGGGTGGATCGCACCAATCGCAGGCGCGTCATGGTTGGCACTGATTGTGCCCGTGCGTTGGTGATTGCCTCGATTCCTCTCCTAACGGTCCTGGGCCTCTTGTCGGTCTGGTGGATTTATATTGTCTCATTCGTCAATGCAACATTGACCATTGGTTTCACTGCCGCCAACTTTGCCGCTCTTCCCAGTCTTGTTGAGCCGGATGATCTAGTAGCGGCGAATGGGTCTATTCAGGCCAGCTTCTCAATAGCCAGCATTATCGGACCGCTTGTGGCAGGGCTCTTGCTCGTGCGTGTTCCACTGCCCCTGTTACTCTTGATTGATGCTGCCTCGTTTCTCGTCTCCGCTGTCTCACTTCTGCTCATCAAGAGGAGCTTTAACGCCAGCGCAAGCGGGCAGAAAGGAGAGGCAGGAATCGGCAATGCGATCCTTGAAGGGCTGCGCTACGTGTTGCGCTCCCCGATCGTGTTCTGGCTCACGCTCCTGCTCCTCCTTTTCAACTTCATCCTGCCAAAAGCTGATGTCCAGATCGTGTGGTATGCGAAACACTGGCTGCGGACGAGTGATACGCAGATAGGGCTGCTGTATGTGAGCGACGGGATCGGTGTCATGGTGTTTTCACTGCTGACGAACCGCTTGCGCACGCGCTGGTCGTTTGGTGTCATGGTGTTAGGATCGATGATGGCACTTGGGTTGCTCACCGCGCTGATGGCATTCACTCACTGGTATCTATTTGTTCTCGTGATCTGGGCCTTGCGCGGCGGGACAGACATTCTTTTTCTGATCAGTACCTACAGCATGACCCAGCGTATCGTTCCTAACGCGTTGCTTGGGCGCGTCATCACCTTCCTGAGAGTATTGACTTGGCCAACTGGCGCGCTGGGTGCGCTGCTCGGCAGCCTGGCAATTGCGCAGGCTGGCAACGTGGGTCTGGTCTACGGCTGTGTTGGTTTGCTGGTCTTTCTCGTTGCATTCGCCTTTTGGTTGACACCACTTGGTCACGCAGAGCGCTACGTGCCAGAGGCGAAAACATCCCAAGGTGATTGATTGGTCGTGCCCCATTTTTGTGGAGACTGGAGAGCATGAGTAGAAGATTCAAAAAAGTGGACTACGACCAGGCACTCGAGTCTTTCGGTGCGACCGGGCGACTTAAAGACTCGACAAAGATTGGCCCCAAATACCAATATCTCCTCTTGACATCTTCAAATTTCTTGATTATAATCTAACCAGTTAGTTAGAAAATCAATTAGTTAGTTAAGAAAGAAGGACAGGAATGGCAGAACCTGGACGTGGGCGGGCGCATGATGCAGAGGGTGCGCGGGAAGCAATTCTCAACGCGGCTGAAGAGGTATTCGCGGAGCATGGTTTTGATGGCGCACGTACTGCTGCCATCGCTGCGGCGGCAGGCTATAACTCAAGTCTGATCTTTCAATACTTTGGTGATAAGCTTGGCCTCTATGCCGAGGTAGTCAGGCGTGCTGACAAGGAAATGACTGAGCTACAGGCACGCGTGCTCTCACCCTTGCTTGAGGATGAAACCATTGCTTCCAACGCTCACGCGTTCAAGGCATTACTCGAAATAATCGCCACCGCCATTTTTGATTATCTGGCAGCACACCCGCGTTTCATGCGCATGTTGCTCTGGGAACAGGCGGAGGGCTGGAAGACATATGCAAAGATCATCTCACAATTTGAGACAGAGGATGCTGACCAGATCGAGACAGTCTTTCGCAATGCCCACAGTGCTGGACTGCTCCGCTCTGATTTCGCCCCCTTGATACAACTGACGATGATCCTACAAATCTGCCTGTCCTACCTCACCTTCATTCCCTTGTATCAGATGGTTCGTCTCCCGGACGCGGATTTATTTTCCCCCGCCGCGCTCGCACGCGCACGGGAGTACATTGTTGCCTTTGTCGTCCATGGGATGATGATCGATTCCGCGGAGACAAAAGAGACAAAGCAGTAAAAAATAGTAAAAAGAAGTTTCACCCCGAAAAAGAAAACCGGAAAAGAAAAAATTTGCACAGATAAGGAGAGAGATTATGCGCCTTTCTTACAGGTGGCAAGCCACACTCGTCATCGCACTGGGCATGCTGATGGCCATTCTCGATAACACGATTGTCAGCGTCGTGCTGCCCCAAATAGCCGTGGCATTCCACACAGATTTCCAGACGATTACCTGGATCGGTACCGGCTACTTCCTGGCGAACGCAGCAGTCATCCCCATTGTCGGTTATCTGAGTGATCGCATTGGGACAAAAACAGTCTTCCTTGTAGCATTGGCCCTGTTTACACTCGGTTCCGCACTATGCGCGTTCGCGCCCAACGAACAATTCCTGATCGCCTTTCGTGTCCTACAAGGCATTGGTGGTGGAGCTTTGTTGCCGATCGCCATGGCCATCATCTTTCGCCTCTTTGGGCCTACGGAGCGTGCTGCTGCGATAGTGATCCTCCTGGTTCCGCTGTTGCTCGGACCTGCCTTTGGTCCAACACTTGGAGGCTACCTCGCGACTAGCTTTAGCTGGAATGCGATCTTCACCATCAACCTTCCCATTGGCGTCGTCGCGTTCATCCTCTCGCTGCTTGTCCTGCGTAACAACAAGGCTGAACACGAGGCCAACGGTGAGGAGCAAGGACTAACGAAGGGCTTTGATACCCTGGGGCTGGTGCTATCGATGGGAGCATTCACCACCCTTGTCTATGGCATCAACCAGGCTGGCTCGCACGGCTGGGGTGATACCACGGTCGTTTCGTTCTTGATTATTGGCACTGTGCTTTTGATCGCTTTCATGATCGTAGAACTGCGGGTGAAGGACCCGGTCATGGATATACGGCTCTTCCGCAACTATACCTTCACGATGGCGAACATCCTGCAATGGACAACAACGGCGGTACTCTTCGGCAGCCTGTTCATCTTGCCGCTCTTTTTTGAAGGTGTGCAAGGGCTTTCCTCGCTCACGGCGGGTGAGATTTTGATCAGCCAGGGCCTGGCCATGGCGGTTGGGCTGGCTATCGGCGGCAAACTGTACAACCAGGTTGGGCCACGCATCCTTGCCGTAGCTGGTCTGGCTATCGCCACGCTTTCGATGATCGGATTTACGCGCCTGGACATCGACACAACAGGTGCAAGTCTGCAATTCTGGTTGATCCTGCGCGGCATTGGCCTGGGTCTGGTAGCTCAGCCTTTGCAGACCCTGGCGGTATCGGTCGTCAGCAACAGGCAGATGGCAAAGGCATCATCGCTGATCAGTTCAACCAAAGTGGTGTTCGGCGCGGTGGGCGTGGCTGTACTCACCACCTACCTTACTCAGCGCGGAACGACGCATGCCCAGGAGATTGCCGCTGGCTTCCTGACCCGACCACTCGGCACGGTGGCGGCAACATGTGTCCAGCAGGCGGGTCAGAATGCCCAGGCACTCAAGCTCTGCGTGACACAACATGCCGTGACAATGGGCTTGAACGATACCTTTCTCTTTGTCCTGATCGGCTGTGCCATCTGCACTGTGCTCGCCTTCTTCATCGGTCGCGACCCCGCTATCGAGGCAGCGAAAGCAGCCAAAAAGCGCGGCGAAACAGTTGAGGCCCCACCCGTCCCGAGCATGAGCGAGTAGCATCTCAGGCCAACTGTCCCGTCCCGTCCCCAGGGTACCTGCCTTTCACTAGTAGGTTTTTTGGAATGGAACAGGGAAAGTGGGAACTGTCATTCTGAGCGCCGCGAAGAATCTGCGTGCTGGCCGACGAGAGATTCTGCGCGGCGCTCAGAATGACAGGCGAGGTCAGCGCGTTTCAAAAAAACCTACCAGTGAAAGGCACCCTGGGGTGGGGTCAGATGGGTCGCCTTGTGGGGATGGTGGGGACTCTTGCCCTCCGCCCTCGTAATTGGTACAATACCTGCATCATTCAGCAAAGGTGCCTGAAAGATTAGGTAGACAACATAAAGGACCATAATGGAGCGAGCGACACAAACAACATCCAATACATCGCAACCAGAGCAAGAGCAACCGTATCACTCAAGCACGCTACAATTACCGCACGGCACATTGCACCTTCCGGTATTCATGCCTGATGCCACCCTTGGTGTTGTACGGGCGGTCGATGCAACCGATCTACTGCGCTGCGAAGTGCAGGCGGTCGTCATGAATACCTTCCATCTGATGCAGCGACCCGGTTCCTCAACGATCCACGCGCTGCATGGGTTGCATGCGATGAGCGCGTGGTCGCGTCCCATCATTACCGATTCCGGCGGTTTCCAGGCGTATTCGTTGATTCAGCAGAACGCGAAGTTTGGCACTCTGGATGAAGATGGTATTACATTTAAACCAGAAGGTGCGAACCGCAAGTTTCAGCTCACACCGGAAAAAGCCGTTCAGTTGCAAATGAGCTATGATAGCGATGTTGTCATGTGTCTCGATTATTGTACCCATGTTGATGCGCCCCAGGATGTTCAAGAACTCTCCGTCAAGCGTACCATTGCCTGGGCCAGGCGTTGTAAACAGGAATTTCAGCACCTTATCGAGGAGAAACATCTGTCAGAGGAGAAGCGTCCTCTGCTCTTCGGTGTCATCCAGGGTGGTGGCTCCGTCGAACTCCGTAAGCACTGTAGCGAAGCCTTATTAGAGATTGGTTTTGATGGTTTTGGCTATGGTGGCTGGCCCCTGGATGGACAAGGGAAACTGCTCAACGACATCATTAGCTACACCCGTGAACTGGTGCCTATGCAATTTCCTATGCATGCCCTCGGCATCGGCCATCCTGGCAACATGGCGGAATGCGTACGCATGGGGTACGACATCTTCGATTGCGCCATGCCCACGAGAGATGCCCGTCATGCACGGCTTTACACCTTCAGCAGCGACAATCCGATCAGTGTCGCTGAGAAATGGTTCTCATATGTGTATGTCAACGATGATAAACACATCAAGAGCAATGTGCCGGTCTCGACGCACTGCGACTGTCTCTGTTGCACCCATTACACGCTGGGCTATCTACACCATCTCTTCAAGATCAACGATACGCTCTTTTTCCGCCTCGCGACCATCCACAATCTACGTTTCATGACCATGCTCACCCAGCGTTTAAGGGAGCCTCAACATGCTCAAGAGCCATGATGAAGCACTGGACAAGCTGGTCAATGCTGTGTTGAGCAGCGCGAAATACAAAGAAATATGCTCTGATCTGATACGTGGTATTGGCTCACAAGAGTTGATGAAGCGGCGCAACGGTAAAGAAGCACTCAAAGCTACGAAAAACAAGCTGCATCAGGTCGGTGGTGCCTATCTCGATGGGCGCGAAGATTACACCAACTGGCTCAGCGAACTGGCAGAGGTCGCACAACTAAACGATCAGGTGGCGTTACAGCGCACCTGCCGCAACATCATGGCTCATCACGCTTCCACCAGAGAACGTCTGCCCATCCTTGACCAGTTCTATAGCACCATTCTCGCCGACATCGCGCCGCTTCACAGTGTTCTTGACATCGCCTGTGGCCTCAATCCCCTGGCGATTCCCTGGCTGCCACTGGCCGAGGACGCCACCTATTACGCTTGCGACATCTTCACGTCCCTCGTAGATTTCCTGAACCGGTCTCTTCAACTCTTCCATGTGCGTGGACATATACAGCAGTGTGATGTCATTCAGTCTTGCCCGACGAAGGAAGTTGATGTTGCGTTCGTACTCAAAACCATCCCCTGCCTTGAGCAAGTCGATAAACATGCCGGCTATCACCTATTGCGCACTATCAACGCACGCTACCTCATCGTATCGTTCCCTATACACACGTTGGGTGGCAGAAGCAAAGGAATGGCAACCTATTATAAAGCCCACTTCCGCGCACTGGTAGATGATGCACCATGGGATGTACGCACCTTCGAGTTCCCAACGGAACTGGTATTTGTGGTGCGGAAGTAGGCGCACAATAAATTGTGCGCCTACAGGCCATTCATATCCCCTGGATTTTGCTTCACGGCAGTCGCCAGACCTGCACGGTACCATCGACGCTGGCCGAGGCGATGCGCGTGCCATCGGGCGACCACGTTACCTGGAAGATAATATCGGTATGGCCTTGAAATTGCATGAGCGTTTGACCAGTATCGGCGTTCCAGACCCGCACGATGTGATCGTCTCCACCGGAGGCGATGCGCGTGCCATCGGGCGACCACGCCAGCCCGTATGCCTGACCGGGCGCGCCCGTATAGGTCAACAATGTCTGGCCTGTCATGGCGTTCCAGACTTTGATGGAGTTATTCGTGGTGACGGGGCCAGTGCTACCCGCCGCTCCTGTTCCCGAAACGATGCGCTTGCCGTCGGGCGACCACGCGACGGCCCAGATGGGAGCCGCTTGTCCCTTATAGGTCAGCAGGGCTTTCCCAGTTTTTGCATCCCACACCTGGACTGTCTGGTCGCTACTGGCCGAGGCGATGCGCGTACCATCGGGCGACCAGCCTATCCGTGCGACGGAAGCGGTATGACCAGTGTAGGTAAAGAGCAATTTGCCGGTTTGCACATTCCAGACCTTGACGGTATTATCCTGGCTACCCGAAGCGATGAACTTGCCATCGGGCGACCAGACCAGCCCCTCGATGAAGCCCACCTGGGCAGCAATGGTTGATTCGGTATGCCCATTTGCGGCATTCATGAATGAGATCACACCGTTATCTCCCGCGCCCGCCACCGTTTGCCCGTTGGGCGACCAGGCGACCGCGAAGACATAACGCGAGAGCGATACATCCCAGAGCTTGTGTCCCGTACTGGCATCCCAGACCTGAACCGTGCCGTCGTTGCCGCAGGAAGCCAGATGTTTGCTATCGGGCGACCAGACTGCCTCGATGGCAGGACCCGTATGCCCGCTGTACTTCACAAGCGGCGTAGAGATAGTTGGCACAGAAGCTGTCGGGCTGGGAGTAGTGGCCTGAGTGGAGTTGGCAAAAGACGTGGGCGTGCTTGTCGTCGATGATGCACTACCAGCGGAAGAGCACGCGGCAAGCAGAAAAAGCAAACATCCACACAACAGTAGGCGTAGAGAGCCAGGAAATCTTGTACTCTCGCTCGAAAAAATAGCTGATTCTCGATACATATATGTACATCTCCTCCGCAAGAAAGCTGGGTTTTTCCTCAATATACCCAGCTTAGCATAGGGTGGAGTGTACGTCATTCGCCAAAAGACGTATTCTTGCTGAAGAACAAGCGGCGGAATGTCTCTTTCGTGGGGGGAAATTGACGAGTCGCGAGCGTTCAGGTGAATAACTTGAGCGTCCTGGCACATGCAATGGCGGAGGTGCGATTGTGAACGTCAAGTCGCGTATAAATATGTTCCAGGTGCTTCTTCACCGTCGCTGTAGTAATCACCAGTCGCTCGGCGATCTCGCGATTGGAGAAGCCTTCGGCGACCAGTGCCAGCACCTCTAGTTCCCGCTCGCTCAACGGCTCCTGCACCGTGACGTGTGCGGAGGCGCAATCCTTTGTTGCATTAACCAAGTTGCACTCTGGTATAGCTGTGCGGCTATCAAACGAAGCGTCTGCCAGATATTGCTCTAAGCGGCGACTGCATTCAGAGGGATGTGGAGCTTTCACAGAGTGTGCCATGTCGCGCAAGCGCAGAAATGCTGCATGGGTATCAGCAAGCTGACCCTGCCGAAAGGTAAAAAGCCCCTGATCTATCAGCAGTGTGGCAACGGTATAGCGGTCGCTGAAGATGTTCGCCAGCGCGAGAGCCGTTTCGGTGTACTGTTGCGAGCGCGAGTAATTCCCCCGCACTCGCTCCAATTCGGCCTGGACGACCAGCATGAAAAGCTGCCGACTATGCAAAGTGGCAGTGGCGCGTGGCGCAGAGGAGAGCAGGTGCAGACTATCAGTGAGATCGTCGTAGGCTCTTTGTGGGTTATCCGCAAGGCGTGCGTAGAATCCTCTAACGAAAAGGCCAACAGCGAGGCTATCGGTTTCGTTGTTATGCTGTGTGCGCTGTAGGGTTTCGACAAACCATCCGGCATCCGTACAACTTCCAACGATGTCGGTGATGTGCGCGAAGCTGGAGAGCGGCTCCCAGAGTCCCGGCGCGGAACCTGAATCCGTGGCGAGTTGCATGCCTTGACGCCACAGGTGCCAACCCTGTCGGTACTTGCCGTGCGCATACAGCAGACCACCCAGGCGATTCAAGAAATAGGCGAGCTGCTGCCTGTCGTTTACGCGGCGGCTGGCATCAATGCCGATGTGGAGCATGCACGTTGCCTCTTTGAAATTGTCGCGGCGGTCGGCGAGACAGGCCAGACCACGGACCAGGAACACAACGGCGGCATACTCTTCCAGTCGCCACGCCTGGAGCAGCGCGGCATATAGGAAATCCCACTCGTGTTCCAATTGCAATACATCGCCCTGATAGCGTTCAACATATGCCAAAGCATACGTGAGCAGGTTGCGTGCATCGCTGCGAACTGTCTCCGACACAAGCAATTCTATGCGCTCCATTTCGCCTGCCATCCACAACGAATCGGATTGATAGGAGGTGCTTTGCGAAAGCGCACGCGCTTGGGTTGGGACATGTTTCACGAATCTGCTTCCTTTACTCAACTTTAGCATGCACTATACTATACGCCGCTTGCTGCTACAGACTCACAGTGCTAGCCTGTGTTCAGCAAGCGATAGTGTGTAGCTACCGATGAGTTCGGAAGTCAAAGGGCCTATCATGCCCTGGTCAATTATTGGTGCAATGCGGCCACTACTGCCGCGATATCTTGAAAGACATAATCGGGCTTAATAGGAGATTGATCGGCGTCGGTTTGTGAGTCCTTGCCTGACAACACCAGCAGGGTATGGGTACCAGCAGCTTTCCCACCTTTAATATCGACCGCCAACCCATCGCCAATCATCACTGTCTCGTCAGGCTGGCTACCCAACATGCGCATAGCCTCTTGCAGCAAGGTTGGCTCTGGCTTGCCGATCACTTCGGGTGTGACGCCACAGCCTGCTTCAATCGCAGCCGCCATCGTGCCACAGCCCGGCACGAAGCCGCCAATCACTGGTAATAACGCGTCGCGGTTAATCGTAATGAAATGCGCTCCCGCCCGTATTGCCAGTATCGCGCCTGTGAGCTTCTGATAGTCAAAAGTGCGATCAAGTCCTACCAGCACCACATCTGCCACATGAGCATCCAGTTCGGCAACACGCAGCTTGTACGCCTCCAGCAACTCGCGCAAAGGAGCCTCGCCTACCAGATAGACCATGGCTTCTGGAAAACGACGGGCAATGTTTTGCACTGCCGCCTGACCTGCGCTCAGCATATGAGACGTATCGGACACAATACCCAGCTGTGCGAGCTTTTCCAGCACCTGCTCCTCGCTGGCAAACGAATTGTTGGTCAGGAACAGGTACTTTTTGTTATGCCTTTCGAGCCAGGCAACAAATTCTTTGGCACCGGGCAATAACTCGTTGCCACGGTATATGACCCCATCCAGGTCGATCAGGTAGGTTGAATATGGAAACATGGCACCTCAATAGAGCTAATCACGCAGTAATTGTTCGCGGATCGCTACGATCTCGTGTCGTAGTGTTGGATTAAGGTTGACCGCCTGATCAATTTTCTCACAAGCGTGTAGCACTGTGCTATGGTCGCGACCACCAAAGAGTAGCCCGATCTCCAGCAGCGACACCTGTGTCTCTTGTCGAATCAGGTACATCGCGATCTGGCGCGGCATCACGATATGCTTATCGCGCTGTTTACCGCACATGGAGTCCAGCGAGATATGATAGTATTCCGCCACTGCCTGAGCGATTTGCTTGCCATTGAGGCGCGACTCCCGCGTATCATTGCCCAACGACGACATAGCGGCTCGCGCCACCTCCATGGTCAGATCTACACGATGCAATTGCTGGTAGGCCATCAAGCGATTGAGGCAGCCTTCCAGTTCGCGAATGTTCGTCTGGACGCGCCCCGCGATATAGGCAATGATTTCATCGGGTACGCGATAGCGTAGCAAATCGGCCTTCACGCGCAGAATAGCCATTCTCGTCTCTAAATCCGGTGGTTGAATATCAGCGATTAACCCCCACTCGAAACGTGAGCGCAGACGTTCCTCCAGGCTCAAAATCGCTTTGGGCGGACGATCACTACAGATCACGATCTGCTTGCTCATCTCGTGCAAACTGTTAAACGTGTGGAAGAACTCTTCTTCGGTAGACTCTTTGCCCGCGATAAACTGAATATCATCTACCAGTAGGATATCGACCGACCGATACTTGGCGCGAAACTCTTCGGTGGTGCGGTAACGAATGGCGTTAACAATCTCATTGGTAAACTGCTCCGAAGAGACATAGAGCACCGCCAGTCCGGTTTGTACCCCCTGTTGACCGATGGCATGGAGCAAATGAGTTTTCCCCAGTCCTACGCCGCCATATAAAAACAGGGGATTATACGATTCGCCAGGTGCCTCCGCCACGGCCAGAGAGGCTGCGTGGGCCAGGCGATTGCTGCCACCCACGATAAAAGCATCAAACGTATAGCGCGGGTTCAAGCGGTTATGCATCAAAATATTAGCGCGTTGCTCGTTATCCCACTCTTCCATAGCTTCAAGTGAACCCATACCTGCTGTACTGCGCGATTGCGCTCCCGTCTCTCTATTGTTACCCGGCGTGCCGTTGTGCGGCAGACCATCTACGTCGGAGTAACCATCATCGGCGTTATTGGTGACACTGATCGCCACCGGTTGTCCAGTAATATCCATCAAGACATCCTCAATGGAACGTCGCCAGCGTGTGCTGATAACGTCACGCGCAAGGTTGCCCGCGACCTGGAGCATGAAGTATAAAGCCTGGTCTTGTGGTGACAGGGAGGCATCAATATCATCTGCCCCGATATGAGAAGCGTCCGCTAAATGAGCAGATTGTAGCCATGCCTTGCTGACCTCATCAATTGGAGTTTCCTCCAGGCGTTCAAGCGTGGAACGCCAAAGAGCTGCTGTATTCACTGGTGTACTCCCCGACGTTACTCGTTGATGAGCGCAACGCATTCAATTTCAACCAGAGCCTTGCGGGGAAGCTCCGCCACCGCTACGGTAGAGCGAGCCGGGGCCGGTTCGCCAAAATACGTGGCGTAAATAGCGTTCATCGCCTGAAAATCACTCATACTCGCCAGAAAGACCGTCGTTTTTATAACGTTATCGAGAGTGGTACCGGCACTGGCTAGCACGGCTTGCAAATTGTGCATTACCTGCTGTGTTTGCGTCTGGACATCATCTCCTACCAGTGTGCCGTCTGCCGGATGCAGCGCGATCTGGCCGGAAGTATAAATGAACTGTCCAATACGAATCGCCTGGCTATACGGGCCGATAGCGGCGGGAGCATTAGTTGTGCTGATTTTTGTGCGTTCCATAAAAACTTCCTGATGACGACCCCTGTCCGGGCTACTAGTCCACCAATCTACAAGTGAGAAGCGGGGATGCAAGGGGTGCAACCCCTCGCCTGGCACCCTGTCCGGGGGACAGGTAATGGGGCTGCGCCCCAGTTTCCCCTCCTCCTCGCCGCCGAAGGCGGCATGTCATATGAAGGTGGTCAGACTACTACTAATAAACGAAACGATAAAATGAGTGCTAGTACGGATAATTCTTGGGCTGTAA
This sequence comes from Ktedonobacteraceae bacterium, assembly GCA_051004815.1. Lineage (GTDB taxonomy): Bacteria > Chloroflexota > Ktedonobacteria > Ktedonobacterales > Ktedonobacteraceae > JBBQXY01. The sequence continues at coordinate 7,320 of JBPCJY010000178.1, read as the reverse complement.
TGACGGCGAAACGCTTTCAGCACCGGGAAGCACTTCCCGTGCGCCTGCCTTCCGCGATTGATGAGTACGTAAGAGTCCTTTTGCACACTGACGTAAAACTTGTTGCATTTCTGCTGCTGATTGGAAGCGTTCTTCTGGCTCTTTCTGCAAGGTGCGCATCACAATCTGCTCTACCGCTGGCGGCACGGTCGGATTAAACTGGCGCAAAGGCGGCGGATTGGTTGAAGCATGTTGCATGGCGATGGATACCGCCGTTGGACCAACAAATGGAGGTCTACCCGCCAACATCTCGAACATGACTACCCCCAGCGAATACAGGTCCGAGGAAGCCGTCAATGTTTCACCGCGTGCTTGTTCAGGAGAAAGATAATCGGCTGTTCCAAGCACAATGCCGCTATTAGTGAGACCTCCTTCTTCAAGGACACGCACAATACCAAAATCGGTCAGTTTAACCAGGGGCCTTTCCCCACTGCTCCCGCTATTTCCGCTCCCTGCCCATGCTAACATAATGTTCTGCGGCTTAATGTCGCGGTGAATGAAGCCGCGAGCATGGGCAATCTGTAAGACATCACAGACCTGGGCGGCGATTTCCATTGCCTGCGGAGCCTGTAATTGCCGATTTTGATGAATCACTTGTTTCAAAGTCGGCCCATTGATATATTCCATCACCAGAAAGTACTGTCCCCACTCTTCGACAAAGTCATAGATCGTCACCGCGTTGGGATGGGTGAGGGCCGCAGCAGCGCGTGCCTCGCGGCGAAAGCGTTCAACGGCGCGTAAGTCGTTCTTATCCAGTGCTCGCAAAACTTTAATCGCGACCATGCGCTCTACACGATGATCCCAGGTTTTAAAGACACTGGCCATACCGCCTGTCGCAATATGTTCCCGTATCTCGTAGCGTCCTGCAATAGGTGGCTTGCCTTCAAATTGGTTCACATCTTACCTCTAGCACCCTGGGAATACTTCTCTACATTCATTCATACTGAGAAGTATACCAACGTGTGCCTACACAGTCAACTCTTTGTGCCAATGGAAGGGGTATCAATTGTAAAGATGGGATGCATAGCAGGCGATGAAGGTCTTCATCGCCTGCTATGCATCCCATCTTTACAACAATTCCTTAGTTCGTCCAGAACGGGCGCGAGTCCGCGTCAATGCCACCACTGGTCAGTGGTACGGGACTACCTTTCATCGTGTATGCACCCGTTTGAGGATTGACACTCACATTTGCCAGCCAGATGTTAAACTCGTTATTGGCGTAATACAAGTAGGCTATCTGTTTGCCATCGGGCGACCAGATGGGCTGGCTCACAAATTGCCCTGCGACAATCAATGATGACTTTGCATACGGTGCCAGTGCTGTTTTCTGCACCGCGGTGCTACTCGGATTGCTGGTGATGTTGTTGGCAACTGGCATAACATAGATACCCATGTGCGATGCGTCAATACGCCGTACATAGGCGAGATTGTTCCCATCAGGAGAAAATGCTGGCTGCATGTTTGCCACGCTGGTCGAAGGTGGCGTGAGAGCTACCGATGGATCAGATAAGCTGATGCCTGGATGGTAGCCCGCGTTGGGATGCGTAGCTATGTAATTCGCGTCCACTATGTATATCTGAATCACCTGCTGCGTTTGCGTGCTATCATACTGAAAGCGCGTAAACACCACTTGATTGCTATGACCAGCTCCTGGCCTATAGCTGGGATCGCTGTCTCCTCCATCGCCAAAGGCCGCGTAAGCAACATCCTGTGCCTGTGCAGGGTTGTTTTTTGAAATTGAGAATACCTGCATGTCTAACAATTGTGCGTCCACGCCCGGATTGACGGTCAACTTCTCAAAGTCGCTTAAAAAGAGTAAGTGCGTGCTATCCGCCGCCCAATACGGCTCCGCGTACCATTTGTGCGTGCTAAGCGGGGCCGGGTAAGGCGGATTAGGCACATATTGTCCTGAGCCGGTACGCAGAATCGTCCAGTGCGTTCCATTTATCGGCATATAGACCAGATCAGAAGAATACTTATAGCGCACGACAAAGGATATCCATTTACCATCGGGCGAGACTGCCGGATTGCGCACATCATACTTTGACGGCGTCAACACTTTGACGTTCCGCGAACCATCAATAATGAGTAAGGTACGGTTCTGCGTAAAGTATATCTTCCCTTTAAAAAGGGCGTTATCCCCGGTGTTGACCTGGAGTTGGCCTTTGCCAGTATTGACCGATTTGAAGTTCTGCGAACTGCTATTGTCCCCGATTCCTAAACAACTCTGGACGCTCAAAGCTAACAGCAGCAGCAAGAAAAATGTGCGCCAGGGAATATATCTTTTCATCATTTGTTCCTGTGTAGGCGACCCAAAAAATCAATGTCGCCAAACGAATATCAAACCGTCATGCCAGCGGGCGATTCAAACACTACCGTAAACATCAGATCAAGCAAACTGCGCATGCCCAGTAGATCGTTACTGCCATCGCTTAAACTCATCGTTCCCAGCGAGGCCATTTGGCTGCTCTCCTGCAAAAAGCTATTACCGCTTGATTGCGTGTAGGAACTCGTAGTTGGTGTTGTTTGAGCTACCGAGGCAACGGAGGTTGACTTCCCGTCGAAACTTATACCCGTGTTGCAAATGGCATTATTGCCGAGCGCAAACATCGTGGCAATGACTTTTTGTACCGCAGTACAGTTGAGGATGACAACCGATTGGACACCCTCATTCTGCGTTTGTAGATCCGTTGTTCGTGAATATTTTGTATCCAGGATGACACGATTAATCTTATTGGTGTCAATCGTACGGGCAAAGTTCATCAGTGCCAACACATCTGTAAACTGCATGTCGGTTTTAACATACCCATTCAGGTCTTTCGCTAATTCAGGCAACTTACCGAGGATAGCTGGATTATCCAGCTTCGGCTTTAATTGGTTCAGCACCTGTTGTTGTCGAGCGGAACGCCCGAAATCACCCACGAGGTCGGCATGGCGTGAACGTACATATTCTAAGGCTGTTGGCCCATCCAGGTGTTGCGGCCCCGCCGCCAGATAGAGACGCTTATAGGCATAGGCATTCTGACTGGTACCTGTATCATCGGGATAGACATCATCGGTGATAGGGTGAATCACGTCAACGTCGACGCCACCGGAAGTATCAATCACTTTTATAAACCCATCAAGTCCGACCCAGGCATAGTAATCGATATAGATGCCAAAATCTTGGTGAATGGTGGCGCGGCTCAGCGGTACTCCACCATAGAAATAGGCCTGATCCAGCTTCATCATACCCTTGCCATTGGCACCTTGTAGCCAGGTATCGCGTGGAATAGAAAGCATCCCAATGTTTTTTGTTGTCGGGTCGATGGTTACTACAATGTCGGTCTGCGCTAGATACCCTCCCTGGAATTTCTGATCCGTATCGCTTCCCAGCAGGAGAATATTAATGCGCTTACCGCTCAAAATACCACCCGTTGGTGTACGTCCCTGGCTTGATGGATCGTCACCTGACAAGCGTACGACAGTCTGGCCCGTACTACCGTTGATGGCAGTAGCAAAGTTTGCTTCATAATAATAGGCACCACTGCCAGTCAAGATGAGCAAGACGAGGAGGACGGCAACGACAGCGCGCGCCCAGATGGGGAACCGTCGTTTCTTTTTCTTTTGTCCCTTGCCATTTGATCCCTGCCTGTTGCCGGGTACCTGGACAAAGGGTGGAGGCCCACCTTGCTGATTCCCGCCGCCAGCCCCCATACGCTGCCATTGCATCGGTGATGGCTGTAATGCTTGACCAGGCATAGCACCAAAAAGTGGCTGGGATTGCGTATTCGGCGTACCAATCGCGGCTGAAAAAGGCTGAGCATTGAATGGCTGGGCTGTCTGGACAATCTGGGCAGGAGTAAACTCAGGTATCGATGTTGGATTGAACGGCTGCCTTGCTTGCACCGGTTGCATCATAGGCGGTATCGCTTGCATATTGGGCGACATTTGCGCATGTATTGGTAATATTGGTAACTGATTAATACCTGATTGGTGCGGTGAAACCTGTCCTGTAGAAAACCCCTGGGCAAAATCTGCCTGTAGTTGCTGTATTGCTGGTTGCTTCAGTGTCTCTTGCTCTGCTACAGATGTTGGGACCGAGTACCCTTCATCCTGCGTTTGCTGTAACTGATGTAATCTCCAGCTCGATAATAGTCCTTTGCTGGCAGAACGCTTCGTTCCCTGTGGAGGTGCTCCTTCCTGGGGCTGCGTACTAGCAGTATCAGACCTGCCTGGCTGCATGTTCTCTATGCCGTCTATGCTCTCGCCTTCCATTAACCATGCATCAGACGTTGACATCCGTGCTTGTTGGGTATCTTGGCCTGGCGAAGCATTTGATGGTATAAATTGATTCTTCACCATCGTCCCTTTCAGGAGGCCCCTGCCCTTGCAGGCATGGGGAGGAATGAAAGGCACCGCGCACGGTGGCCCCTCTGCTTGTCACCCCCTTGCGGGGGAGCGTTTTTGGGTGGGAACGCTCAAACCCACACCACTCAGGATGACTCCCTTGTGGGTAAAGTTGGCCTCGACAAACTTATCCGATGGTTTACCGTGCAACACACTGACTCGAACCCCGTCTGTCTGTTTAATGCTACACCGTAGAGGTCAGAACTGGCCGCGCATTCTGACGTACCTATTTCATCGATAAGGGAGCTGGCACCAGACTGAGTCTATCCAGGCTGTATGTGCCAACTGAGTCTGGTCAAGTCCGGGCACAGAGAAGACGGGCAGAAGCCACCCCGTCTCCATGCCCCCGTCTGAATGACGTGGGGTACTTGACAGTCATTTACCTGCTTCCTGATGCGCTGACTCATTCATTTAGTTATAACGGACGGTTGCGCAAAACTTCACCACACAGCCAAATTGCTGGTTCACTATAGGACATTTAGTCTGCTTCCTCTTCTCGACGTGCCTGTAAGAAGCTGAGAATGAGGGAGCCAAGCAGTACTATCAGCAACACGATTTCCATGGTGCTAAAGGTCTTTTTCTTTTGCATTGTATCTTTCTCCTTGCATAAAACTATCGTAGCCAGAGTTCTTGTTGTGAGCCATAGCGGTACTTGAGGTGGAAGTGCTGCGTCACCCAGCTATAGAAACCGGCTACCTGTGACATGCGCAGACGTGTATTATAGAAAAGTACCGCGTGGACATTCGGCTGTGACGCCACAGTAATAAGCTGCTGTTGCGTGAGATAACCACTGGCGATACGCACCATTGAGGTATCTACCAGCGAAGGGGGCGTATCTCTATCGGCCAGGGCCGCGATAAATTGACCATCCGTGATCACTAGCTGCTCTGGCGTGATTGCGTTACGTAGATCGTTCGCAATGTGCATCTGAGAGGCGGTAGCTGAAACACTGCCCTGCTGGGCTGCCGCCCTGTAATAGGGTTGATACGTGGGAATATCTAGCGCGATAACGGTCAGCATGAGGATGATAGCCAGCGCGGTCATGACGTTTGACAGCGTGAAGCGTGCGAAAAATTGCTTCAGCGAAACGCTATCACCTAAACCCAGTATAGCCATACCGATCAACGGCGGAATGAGCGCGATAAAATGGCGATTGAAGAGGGGTGCCTCAAGCCAGAGCATATACATCGTAACCAGTAACCAGGCAGCCAGTGGCAGAATACGCCAGTCACGCCGCATACATGCAGCCACGAAGCCATACACTGCCGCGATTGTGAGTGGCAACGTGGCCGTGAAAAATGTTTGGAATATCGCACCATTATGTACCCGCTCGTTAATAAGAGCTGTACGCGCATGAGTATGGAACGAAACCACCTCACGCAGCATACTGAACAACGAGCCGAAATATGGGAAGAAGACGAGCAACGTCACGACGATGCTGGTCGCGATGGCAAGCAGAATGGCTTGCAAGCTGCGCATCGTGATGCCCGGTTTTTTTTGCCAGTATTGCCAGAGGCGAGCCACCAGTAACAATCCCACTGGTACCAGACTGGTAAGACTGAGGAGCTTGCACAGAATGCCTAACGGCAATGCGATTCCGCAGAGCACTGCCAGCACAAGACTTACCGTACCTTCGGAACTTTCCCACCACAAATAGGCCGCACCCACTGCCAGCAGCGAGAAAGCCGCCGATGATACCTCCGCCTCAATCTTTTGCGAGAGGCTTAAATAAAGCGGGTCTGCTACAACCAGCAGCGTAGCCAGCACTGCCCCCAGCCGCCCTTTTAACGCCTTGCCCAGCAGAAAGGCCCCCGGCAATCCGACAAGAGAGACCAGCGCAATGCTCAAACGTGCCGACCAGAGGGAACCGCCAAGCAGGATGTAGAGAGGATACGTGGAAAGGAGAAAGAACGGCGGCTGCGAATAAAATATCTGGCCGTAGAGCGTGTAGCCAGCCCGCATTGCCATTAAAGATTGCCAATAGACGCCCTCATCGTAACCATCCCTATCAAAGGGTAGGCTCAAACCTATCGAGCGCATCCAAATAGCGAGAGCTAACAGGATGGCGAGGACGCTCCACATGACGATACCTGACCAACGCAGAGTGGGAGCGTGTTTTCCCTTTTCCGTGGAACTTCCTTTGGTTGTTATTATACTTGCTGACATCTACCCTATCTCGTTATTTATGCAGAACTATTTAGTACCTCTCGTCGCCATAGGCGACTCACCTACATGTGGATGGAGAGCTTCTGACGCCGCAGACTTCAGAAGCTCTCCATCCACACAAAATCATGCGAACTGCCGCAGGCAGTGAGAAGTCAAGCAGACCTGAATAGCTATGCAAGGCTTGTGAATGATTGCCAGAGCGACCGCAAGGTCCTTGCACAGGTAGGTTTTTTGCAACCCCCAGTTCCAGACCCTGTCATTCTGAGCGAAGCGAAGAATCTCCCGCGCCGCCAGTCATGCTCCTTCCCATGGCTCACTCACGTCTTGCCAGTCGGGATTGCTGGACTCGATCAAGGCCACCTTCTTTGCCCGCAGCCAGCCCTTGATGCACTTCTCTCGTGCCAGAGCTGCCTGCACAGCAGACGTTTCTTCAAAGGAGACCAGGCGGGTCACATGCTATTTGCTTGTAAAGCCTACTACCAGATGGTGTTTGTGTTCATAGAGACGTCTCTGTAAATTATTGGTTACGCCCGTGTAGAGGGTTTTTGAGTGATTCGCCAGAATAGAGACATAATAGTGTTTCATCTGCTTCTGCCTCTTCTCTCTTTTTCGCCCGTCGCCGTCTGTCATTCCTTGCAGGCGACCGCCTGGTTCCTCTCCTTTTCCCTCCGGGCGCAGCGAAGAACGACAAGGCGAGGAAACAGACACTGCAAAAAACACCTCTGT
>JBPCJY010000177.1:0-9569 GCA_051004815.1 Ktedonobacteraceae bacterium | reverse complement strand
GGTGCGACCGCGAGGGGCTGGCACGGGTATTTTTTTTTCAACACCCGGTTCTTCTTCTTTTCATTCTAATAGAAGCGAAGAATCTCCGTGGCACGACAGCTTCTCCGCTACGCCCAGAACGACAAGGCGAGGAACCCAGAGGAACCCAGCGGTGCAAAACCTCCCTGTGTAAGTACCGCGAGGGTCGCCCTGGTCTCCACCATCAGATGCTATAGCGCACCTCTGAGGGCTGCGTCAGCGAGTTGGCTGGCCTCTGCAAGCAATTGCTGATCTGTGGGCGTTGACTCGACAATGACGGGTTCAGGGGGCGTGGGTGCTGGGTGCGACTGTCTTAAGCGGGTGAGCCATGTTGCCATGGCTTTTGCATCCAGGTGCGCTACCTGCACAAGAAAACGTTTATTGCGCCGCACAAGATAGCCACGTCCAGGAGGCATATCGCTCATCCGTACACCTAATAAGGCTTGATCTTGCGGGTCTGCACCCAGCACAACGCCCATACGGCAGGTGCGTACCTGTTGCAAGAGGGTGTCGCCTTTTGAAAGGTCAGACGGACTGCCGACCACAATGACGTGGAAACGTAAATCACGCGCCTGCAAAAGAAACTCTTTCAGATCATTTAAGGGATTCTTGAGCAATGCCGTAAACTGCTCATAGTCATCAATAACAAGCACAATAGGAGCCTCGCGTAGCCCTATCGGCTCATCGTCATTTTGCTGTTTTTCCAGTTCCGCACGCAGACGGACAACGCGTTCCTTCAACTCCACCTTTAATGTATTCATGGTCTCAATCAACTGCTCCTCGTTATCCGCGTACATCCAAATGTTGGGCAAGCGGCGCAGAATGCGCGAACTACGGCGGAAATCCAGCAAAATGACCCTGGCCTGTTTATTCTCAGGCGTACTTGCCAGCATCAATAGACTGATATGCAAGACGCTCGTTCTGCCGCTACCAGGGCCACCGCCAACCAGGACATGGGGCGTGTCGGCATTGAGTTCCAACGCTATCGGACTGAGCGAGAAGTCTTCGATGCCCAGGCGAATACGCAGCGCGGTATTCGCTTGGGCATCAGTTGCTGTTCCCGCGGACGTGCGCACAGCAGTATTGGATATCGCATCCATCAAAAAGTAGTCGGCGCGTACATATTCAGGCAACAGCCGAATTGGCGGTGCTTGCGGCAAATGCAAATCCTTTGTAGCTTTCGCGACGGCATTCACCATCTCATCAAGTTGCCGTGTCTGCTCGTCATCATCGTCTCCTGGCACAGGCAGGGCAATTTGTACCTCTTCCAGCACTTTGCCACGCTTATAGCCACGTCCAGGACTACCAGGGTCCAGGTGCGCGGCATCGTGCTTACCGAGCAAAATGAGCGAGTCGGTTAGCTCCACCAAGCGCAAACCGATACGCATCTCAAACAGGCTCAGCAGTTGTGAGGATATCGCCACCGGTCGATCAAGTGTCAGCACAATATAGACGCCATAGGTTCGCCCATAGCGTGCAATGGAGAGGAGCGTATCCATCTCCTTTTCATGAACCTGCTTAAACTCGGTAAACTTATCAATGAGTAGTATCGTGGCAGGCATTGCAGGCAAAGCAGCATTTTCACCTCGCCTGCGTTGGTAGGTCAGGAAATCCTCAATCTGGTGCGTCATACAAAACTGTTTGCGCTCTTCAATCACCCCGTTCAACTTGCGCAGTAGGCGGCGAATATACTCTTCGTCTGCCTCGCCAAAGACGCCACCAACATGCGGCAACTTCTCGAAGGTACGCAGGGCTTGACCGCCAAAATCAATCATATAGAGATGCAGTTGCGAGGGCGAATGCGTCTGGATCAGTGCGGTGATGAGCGTCCGTAAAAACACGCTTTTCCCCGTGCCAGAGGCTCCCGCGATCATGACATGCCCGCCATGGCGCGGCATATCCAGCAGCCATGGTTCCTGCTTCTGTTCAGCGGGCAGGTCAATCAGGCCGATAGGGCAGGTCAACCAGCCATAAGGCGGTAGGTCACTTTTGCGAGACGCTTTCCCACAACGGCGGAAAAGCTCTAGCAAGTTTACCCGGTGCGGCAAAGGGTCTGGCCAGGGCTTAAAGAGTGTGGCCCCCACCGTCTCTGTAAAGGGCTTGATAGCGTCCATCAACACCGTCTGATCGATCACCTCGCCCGCTCCCGGCTCCACTTGCTTCAGCGCAAGCAGCGACTGATTGGCGACTCTTGCCGGTAACGATATACGCGCACTTTGAAAGAGCTCAAACACCTCGGAGCCAATCTCAAAGTAGCCGCGTCCTGGGATGGTGCTGGGCAGCAGTGCGGCCTCCGACCGCCCCAACATATCACGACTATCCTGGAGCGAGGCTACGCGCAGACAGATGCGAAATTTGAGGTTCGACCAGATGTTGGGATTGACGGAACCGGTGGGCTTCTGGGTTGCCAGGATCAGATGCACGCCCAAGCTGCGGCCTTTCTGCACGACGCTCACCAGACCTTCCATAAAGGTGGGATGCTCTTTGGCAAGTTCCGCGAACTCGTCGATGATGATAAACAGGTTGGGCAACGGCTCCATATGCGCCGACGGATTCTGCGCCCGCATGGCCTGGTACTCGGCGATCTTCTTGGCATTCGCACGACTTAACATATGCTCACGCCGTCGCAACTCACTTTTGAGGGCCGTCAATGCCCGCTCAGTCAAGCGGCCACTCAGATCAGTGACCATACCAACGGTATGCGGTATCTTTTCAAACGGCTTAAAGGCGGCACCGCCCTTAAAGTCCACCAGCACGAAGTTGACCAGGTGCGGATGGTGGGTGATAGCCAGGCCCACAATCAGCGATTGTAGCAACTCGCTTTTGCCCGCGCCAGTGGTACCAGCAATAATGCCATGCGGACCATGGGCGGCGTCGTTGAGGTCAATCCAGCGCGGCCCATCAATACCCATGCCGATGGGGACACGCAGACGGCCAAAACGCGGCTGACTCCACCACTTCTCTACATCGAGTTGATCGGCGAAAGGCAATTCTAGCAGGTCCAGTAAACGGACATTGGTGGGTAAATCGACGGCATCCTCGCCCTCCTGCACAACATGCAGGGGTAATAGGGCAAGGGCGACTTTTCGCGCCATGTCCAGTTCCATCGTGTCGGCATAGACCTCGTCAAAGGTCTCGCCCGCGAAACCTGCCGCGGCATAATTCACCAGACCCTCATCTGATAAGCGCACAACGCCGCGACATTCGCTGGGAATCGCCTGCTGCTGCGCTACCATGTAGATTACCGACACACCCAATTGCTCTCCCAGCTTAAAGGCATGCGTTAGAGCCGGGTGCTTCCGTACTTCCACATAGTCATGCACAATGACAACCAGGTGTGGCAAGGGCGGTGGCGCATTCGGATTGGGTACGACAGGGGCAGTACCATCACCTTCATTTTTTGAGGCCCGCTGGCTCAACTCTTCCAACAACACGTTCAGCAACTCGTTCGCCTCGTCTTCGCCTGCTGCCACCAAACGATCTTGATTCCCTGCTTTCAACGTCAGTGTATGCGGCAGTTCGGCCATCCACTGCCAGTCATGTTTTTGCGAGATGGGATAAATCCCAAAAATACGCACATCTTCGGGCGAATGATGTGTCGCAATCTGACAGAGAATGCCACGCATCAGGGCCGCGACATCTTGCCGTCGTCCCGTGACACCCAGCGACTTGGCCTTCGTGAGCGAAACGCTGCAAGGAATATCATTCACGGTGATAAACTGATCCTGCAATTCCTGGATATCCACCGCTAATGGCTCTGTCAGGTCTACCTCTGGTGTCTGGATGGTAATAGTAAACGGACGCTTCCCTTTACCTACGCGCACAGATAAGAAATCATGGTCTTCCGCTCGTCGTTCCCACAAGCGTGTGCGTTCGATAATGCGTTGTTCCAGTTGCCCAGGATCAGGATCTATTTCGAGCGCAATCTGCCGTTGCAAATTGGCCTGGTCGCGTAATTGCGCTCGCATTTTCGTGAGCACCTCCCGGTACTTCGTATCATTCAGAAGCCACTTGCGCCGCATCGCTTTTACTGTCTGTTTAGCGGATAACAAATTGGCAAGGGGAGTCATAATTGTAAATAACGCCATGGGCAGCAAAAACGCCAATTGTTGCGTCGACCCATGACTGATCCATAACGTGACACCCACGAGCATACCCATCATCACCATAGGCATGAGCATCGTCAACCAGCCAGGCATCTGGGGCAGAGGCTGCTTGGCCGGTAGTGGTGGAATATTCACAGCACCTTGCGGTGGCGCAGCCCAGATGCGCGGCGGCCGATTAAACGACTCACTGCCTGGTGCCACCTCAGCCTTTTTCGTATACACTTGCTGCATAGTTACTCCACCGATTTTTTTGTTAGCCCCTCTATATTTCAGGTTCGACAAGAACCGTGGCGTACCAAGTGCCGAAAGTCCTTATCCGTGGGGTGGCAATATGACCTTTCTTTGTGGATATGTTTGTGGATAACTTGGGGGATATCTGTGCATAACCCCACTATGCTGTGGATAACTGGGGGATAAATTAGTGTTATGTCACCCAGCCTCTTTCCCGCAAGCACAACATGTTATGAAAGATATCCACATATCCACAATACTCATCAATAAGCGGCAATTGATTTCACGGGAAAGATTCTGTACACTGATGAGGCACACATTTTTTCGAACCTGCTTTTTTGACGCGTTCTATATATTGGGAGAGAAAAGTCCGCGCCATGGATCGAACGTATGTGCTACTATGTGTAGCAGACAAGACGAATTAGCAAGCATTCAATGACAAGGGATGTCCGTGGAGAAGTTATTACCGCAAAATATTGAGGCCGAGTGCGGTGTACTTGGCAGCATCATTATCGACCCCGAGGCCATCGTCCAGGTAGCAGATTTTCTGCAAGCGGAGGACTTCTATCGTGATGCCCATCGCAACATCTACGAAGTCATCATGCAGTTGTATGAGGAGCACGAGGCAGCCGATTTCATCACCATCTGTGACGAATTGGAGCGACGTAACAAGTTAGAGGGTGTCGGAGGAGCCAGCTACATTACCTCGCTGATTAATCAGGTGCCAACCAGTGGCAACGTTGAATATTACGGGCATATTGTAGAACGCAACGCCATTCTGCGCCGCCTCATTCACGCGGCGGGGCAGATTGCCGCCGTTGCCTACGAAGAGGCCGACGCGGATGTCGCGCTGGATAAAGCTGAGCAACTCATCTTCAACATCAGCCAACGCCATGCGCACGCGGATTTCTCGCTCTTACGTGACATCCTGTCTGACTATATGAATAAGCTGGATCAATTGCACGAGCGGCGCGGCACCATCGTTGGTGTTCCCACCGGCTTTACCGACCTGGATAGGTTAACGGGCGGCTTGCAGAAATCGGATTTGATTATATTGGCAGCGAGGCCGGCGGTTGGCAAAACGTCCTTGGCTCTCAGTCTAGCTCACAATAGTGCCATCAAGCACCAGAGTTCCATAGCCGTTTTCAGCCTGGAAATGAGCAAAGAACAACTGGTGCAGCGTCTCCTCTCCATGGATGCGGGTGTCGATCAGCAACGTCTGCGCACGGGCTGGATTGAAGATGACGAATGGGACCGTATCGTATTTGCCATGGGTACGCTGTCCGAGGCCAATATCTGGATTGACGATACGGCAGGCATCTCTTCGGTCGAAATGCGCAGCAAAGCACGCCGCCTGCAAGCTGAACGCGGCATCGATCTCATCATCGTGGATTATCTCCAGTTGATGCAGTCGGTATCCAACAGTGGCAGGCGCAACGAAAACCGTGTCCAGGAAATATCCGAGATTAGCCGTAATCTCAAGGGTCTGGCCCGTGAACTCAATGTGCCAGTTTTAGCTCTCGCCCAGTTATCCCGCGCCGTCGAGAGCCGCCAATCGAAGGTACCGCAGTTATCGGACCTTCGTGAAAGCGGATGTCTCACTGGTGATACTCCCATCTATTTGCCTGACCTGGGTACATATCAACCAATTGAGAAGTTAGTAGGTCAAAAAGGGTTCAAGGTTCTTGCATTGAACACAGATAGCTGGCGACTGGAACCGTGTACTGTGAGCAATGCCTTTGCCACCGGACATAAGGCTATTTATCGTATGACTACCCGCCTGGGACGTACTGTTCGAGCAACAGCAAATCATAAATTTCTCACGTTGAAGGGATGGCAACAACTTGACGAGCTTTCTCAAGGAAGTAGGATAAGCGTAATGGGAGGCCAACGTGCTTGCAAGGAAGGGTATTCGCAAGGGATACCCTATCAGCAGCAACTTACGGTTTGGCAGGCGGATCGGTCCTTTACCAGGGCGACCGCAAGGGTCGCCCCTACTATATACGGTCAGGCGTTCCCTGCGGGACGCGGCTCTGCGAGCCGTGTCGTGTATAGTAGGGGCGACCCTTGCAGTCGCCCTGGTGAGAGTCCTTGCGGGTACCCTGGGGAAGCTTACACAGAAAGGTTTTTTTGGGAAAGAGGCGATGGCGTGCGTAGGGACAAGGGGCAGTGGGGGCCTTGTGCTTGTCCGCGTCCTGTAGGAAGGATGCAGACCCCATTACCTGTCCCCCAGACAGGGTGCAGGACAGGCACAAGGCCCCCACATCCGCGTCCCCGCGCCCCCTTGTCCCTACGCACGAACGAGAAGCTTCAGCTTCTCTTCCAAAAACCTCCCTGTGTAAGCCCTGGGGTCGGCAACGAGGCCAAAGTCGGGCAACGAGACCTTCAAAGCGACATCTACTGGGACGAAATTCTCAGCATAGAACCCGATGGCGAGGCCGAGGTCTACGACTTAACCGTTGACCGACTACACAACTTTGTGGCAGGCGATATCATAGTACACAACAGCATCGAGCAGGATGCCGACATCGTCATGTTTATTTATAGGGATGATGTCTATAACCCTGAATCGGAACGCAAAAACATTGCCGATATTATTATCGCGAAACATCGTAACGGGCCAGTTGGCGAGGTCAGTCTCTATTTTCAAGCCAGCCAGACCCGCTTCCATGATCTAGAAGTCTCTCCGCCAACGGAGTAATTACCATCATTGGACGAATGCTATGACAGGTTTTGTAGGCTTCCCCGCGGGGAAAAATCCATTTGTACCGGTGCCGGAAACGTTCTTCACGGTGCTGCTACCAGAGATCGAGGACAGTGCCGAACTCAAAGTGACACTGCACCTCTTCTGGCTGCTGGCACAAAAAAAGGGCAACCCGCGCTGTGTAAGCGACCGCGATTTGCTGGCGGATGCCATCTTGCTGCGCAGTCTCAAGCGCAGAGGCGATCCACGTCCGCCCGAAGAACGGCTGCGCCAGGGATTAGAACAGGCCCTTGCACGCGGCACCCTTTTGCGTATACACTTACGGTTAGTGAGCGAGGGCGGTGAACAGGCAGAGCTTATTGAGTGGTATTTTTTTAATACAGCCCGCAGTCGCAAGGTGGTAGACGAACTACAGGGTGGAGAAATGGTTCCGGTACGCATGCTCACCGTTGAGCAAGAGCGTATCGAGGAGGAAAGCGAAGTCGCTGTTCCCGCACGGGGCTATACGTATAACAAAGGGGCCGACGCGAGCCGCAATGTCCAGGTTCACGTTGAGCGACCAAATATTTTTGTCTTATACGAACAAAATATTGGATTACTTTCACCGTTAATTGCCGATCAATTGAAA
This sequence comes from Ktedonobacteraceae bacterium, assembly GCA_051004815.1. Classification (GTDB taxonomy): domain Bacteria; phylum Chloroflexota; class Ktedonobacteria; order Ktedonobacterales; family Ktedonobacteraceae; genus JBBQXY01. Next base: position 1,882 of record JBPCJY010000177.1, on the reverse strand, counting down.
GACGCTGCCGAGCAATACCCACCAGAGTGGATTGAGGCCGCATTCCGCGAAGCGTTGCTACACAACAAGCGTAAATGGAGCTATATTAGCGCAATTTTAAGGCACTGGGAGGCAGAAGGCAGGTAACTATGGAACGCCTGAACGATATCATGATGAGAACGGCACAACGCCGTCAAAACACACACGATCAGCAAACACCACAACAAGGTACACCAGCACAAGGTCAGCAGTCGCGTCCACCGCTTCCGCGGCGTGCTCCCGTGCCTGAACAACCTGCTCGCTTACGACAAGAGGGCGCACCAGCGCAGCCACCTCAGTCGTCGCAGCAAGCCGGTAGATATGGTACATCAGGTGCCAGCAATCGTGGAGAGCAGGGAACGAGATACCCACAACAGCGTCCCTACAACCCGGTGCAGCGCAAAAGCGTCAATGAACGACGCCCAATGTACTATCACCAACCTGCTACACAGGAGCCAGCCATCCCACAAAACTCAGGCAATCCGCAGCGGCAACAACAGATCACCGGTGACTATTACGACGCCTACGAGGCCGTACCACCAGCCGATGTGCAAGAGGAATGGGAAGATGACGCGACCGCTATGCGCTATGGGGATTGGGAGGGCGACGACAGCATGGAAAGCGTTGAAAGCAACGAGGTACCACGCCATACGCGCCCACCCCTTGAAGCTGACTATACGATACAGCAAGGACCGACATGGGCAGCAACCAGGGCATTTGTACGCCAACCTGGCTCGCCCCTAGCTACTCGCGAATTAACAGCTATGCCCAGTCGCGAATTGGAGAACAGATCACCATTGACCCGGCGTGATACGCGTATGCCGCAAAGCCAACAGCTTGCGCAGGTTTCTCCACCCGCGCCCCAGGCACCACAACAAGAAGCGCAACGCTATCATCGTAATACACAACCACTCAATCCGCGAGCTATCGCAGGTATGGGACAGTCGCTGCCCCAGGAGATGCCACGACCTACTACACCTACCCAATCTATTGCGCGGCAAGCACCTGTGCGCTCCCAGATCACACAACCCGCACCTATGCCAGCGCAGGGGCCTTGTCCGCTCTGCAAAGGGGCAGGATATTTACGTGCCGACGTTCCTTATGGGCATCCTAACTTTGGCAAGCCCATCGCTTGTGACTGCAAAGAGACTGAACGGGCAGAAAAGCGGCGCATGCACCTGCGTACCATCTCTAATCTTGACGCCTTTCGCGATAAAAGCTTTAAGAATTTTAACTCACGCGTACCCGGTATGCTGGAAGCGTTCAAGTTGTCCCAGGCCTTCGCAAACGATCCTGACGGCTGGCTGCTGTTGATCGGACGCAATGGCTGTGGCAAAACACATCTGGCGGCGGCTATTGCTAACCAGCATCTGGCAATGGGATCGCTGGTTCTCTTCGCGACCGTTCCTGATCTGCTCGATCACCTGCGTGCCACCTTTGCGCCCACCTCGACCGTCGTATACGACCAGCTTTTCTCCAGTATGCGCGAGGCGGAACTACTTGTGCTCGATGATCTGGGTTCTGAGCAGAACTCATCGTGGGCCAGCGAGAAGCTCTTCCAGCTGCTCAATTATCGCTATAATTCGCGTTTCCCCACCGTTATCACTACGAACAATCTGCGTCTGCAATCGGTCGATGAGCGCATCCGCTCTCGCCTGATGGACAAGAGCCTGGTTATAGAGGTAATAATGGATAAAGCGCATGATTTCCGCCCTCATAACCCACGGCGCGAGTGAACTACTCTTCAGAGTCTGTGAATGATTGCTGATTCTGCAATGGTAGCTCCCAGGGGGGAGGGACGGGGGGGCGCCCTCGCTAGTTCGCTTCCCGGTTTTTCCCTCTTTCCTTGTTGCGTAGGGGGGTG
>JBPCJY010000176.1:0-8213 GCA_051004815.1 Ktedonobacteraceae bacterium | reverse complement strand
CCCCTACTATACACGCCATGGCCTCTGAGGCCACGCCACGCAGTGGCGGTCTAATCGTGTATAGTAGGGGCGACCCTTGCGGTCGCCCTGGAAACCGCGCGGTTTCGCTTCCTTTGGTACGCGTCCTGTCCACCCATTGCTCTTGCATGTACTAGCCCATACTGCTTACCCACTCGACTCATATCCGAGACAATGTTATACTTTTCCCAATGAGACTCAACTATTTTGCTCTATAGGCCGATAAAGAAAATAAAGAGACGGAAAAGCTATTATATTACTTGCTCAGCATTGCATTACAGCTTATACTCCTACGTAAACGTGAAGGGTAAGAAATGAAGCTTTAATGCGCCTGGGTATGTGAGTAAAGGACGCCAATGACTGCCAATCTATCTTCTCTCCATGACCGCCAATTTGTGCATGGCGCGGGTCCGTTTGAAAGTGAATCGCAAGAACTGGTAGGTGTTCTGCAAAAAATTGTGCGGAACGCGGGAGCATTGCTGGAGGTGAGTAGTTGTTCGATTGCATTGGCCGATGTGACGGGAACTGCCCTTGTGACGCTGGCCGCTATTCAAAAGAATGGGCATAAACCGCGCCAAACGCGCTTCCAACTCAATGAAGGGGTGGCCGGCTGGGTGGCTGAGCATCGCGAGCCACTCATTATCAACGACGTTGGCCTTGACCCACGTTTCAAACGCCTGGGCCGTCTGCCGGTTGGCTCGATGATGTGTGTGCCGTTGGTCGATAACGGCAATTTTATCGGTGTGCTAACCGCCAGCAATACCGCCATCAACGCTTTTAGCAATCAGCAGCTCAAGATGTTGACCATTTTCGCCGAACAGGCCGTACTGGCCATCACCAATGCCCGCCACGCGGAATTGGCGCAACGCCAGGCCAACCAGCTTGAAATGCTCTTGGACCTCTCCCGTGGCATTACCACACGCCTGGACGCCGATGCTCTCTATCGCACCATCCTGACCGATATTCGACGGCTGGTCTTGTGCCTGGACGCGATTATCTACAAATACGACGCGGGAACGCAGGAACTCTATCCCGTGGCCGAATTAGTGCAAGATGGCTTATCCTCTGGCTGCGATCAGGAAGAGTGCGTCTTCTCCGTCAACATAAAAGACATCCAACGTGAGAAAATAAGCCTGCTCAGCGCAACCTCGGCAGTGGCTTGGGCCGCAACCCATCGGCATCCCATCTTGCGCTCTCCTATCACATTGGTAAAAGATGACGGTGCCAGCTTGCTTCCAACCATTAACCGGGCGGAAATGGCTACGCCGCTCGTCTCGAAAAACGTGCTCTATGGTGTAATTGCGCTCCAACGCGAGGAACCATTCACCAGCGAAGAACTGCGCCTCGTGCGCAACCTCAGCAATATGGCGGCGGCAGCTTTAGAAAATGTTGAACTGTTTTATAAAGTGCGCACCGACCAGGAGCAATTGCGCACCATCCTCGCCTCCAGTTCCGATGGCATCGCGATTGTCGGTTTGAATAAGTGTTTTATTGAGGTCAATCCTGCCTTCGGGCGTATCTTTGGCATTGAATCTGAACAGATCGTGGGCATGGAGTGCATGGAACTATTCGGGTGTGAAGAGGAAGGTTGCCATACCCTGTGCCGGGATGTCTGCATGATTCATAAAGCACTGCAACAGGACGAACCGCTCCCGTATGTCGAGGTCGATCTCTGTATCAAAGGAGCGTCACGTTCAGTTGGCTTAAGCGTCACGCCAGTATCCGCGGCGAATAAACCCTTGTGCCTGATTGTGGCGCGTGATGTGACCGCCGTACGCGATGCCACCCGTTTGAAGGCGAACTTCCTCTCGATGATTACGCACGAATTGCGCTCACCGCTCAACGCTATCCATGGCTACCTCGACTTAACCTTGACAGGTATCGCGGGCGACCTGAACGAGCAGCAGCGCGAGTTTGTGCAGCGTGCGCGGGCCAGTAGCGAACATCTGTATGCCCTCGTCGAAGATTTGCTGCTCGTCTCGCGTGCCGATTCCGGTCAGGTACACCTGCATCGAGAAATTCACAATTTACCCGAAATCGTGGCTAACGCGGTGGAAGAACTGGAACTCATGGCGATTGACAATGAAGTCAGCATTGCCATCGACGTACCCAGGGATTTTCCCCCCATTTATGCCGATGCCGTGCGTATTCAACAAGTCTTACGTAACCTCATCAGTAACGCCTTGCGTTTCACCCCTTCCAGTGGGCGTGTAACCATCGTTGCCGTGGTCGAAGAGCGTGCCAATGAAGACACCTCTGCCTTATCGTTGGACTCTGAGGTACGCAGGTTACTCAAGTTACAGGTAATCGATACCGGCAGTGGTATCGCTCTAGAGCATCATGAGCGCATCTTTGAACGCTTTTACCAGGCCCCTCAACTCACCAGTGGCCGCATCAACGGACAAGGCCTTGGCCTTGCTATTGTGAAAATGATCGTCGAACTGCACGGCGGCAGCATCGCCGTAGAAAGTATATCTGGCGAGGGTAGTACTTTTACATGCATCCTACCATGCCTGCTATCATAAGGAAAGCAGAAGCCCTGGTTAAAAATATGGCAAATTCTTCCACCCATATGGTATAATCTCTGTGTACTGGTTGCTGGTAACTCTGTAGGTGTTTTGCGAACTGATACCAAGGAGTTTGCGTGGTTATGTTACAAACATTGAGCCTCTTTCTCGGTATTTGGCTACTGTTCTTACTGTTAGCTATCTATTACCTGTCTCAATCCCCTGATGGGAGTGTTGGGCGGCACCTGCGCGAATCGGTCAGCGAACACCTCTCCGCCGAGAGTCGCGCTAAAGTCCTCCTGCGAGAAATGTTATCCGAAGGGCAATATCAGCAATTGATTAAATTTGGCTACCTCGAAGTCATCAGCCCCTCCTTTGACAATCGCATCTATCGCATACCCGGCTCTGGTGGCCTCGTGAAAGTCTATGAGCGCGGCTGTGCGGTAATGGAACTCTGTCTACAGCCAGCGGAACCTCTGCCCGATGGGGACGTGGTCGTAATGCACAAATTAATGATCGAGGGCAACGAGCAGGAGTACCTGCAAAAAGCCAACCATTTCGCCCCCGGCATTATTTCGTTGCGCTGCCAACACTTGTAATGCTTAAACTGCTCACATGCCGTTCAAAAATTGCTGAAAGTGACAACCTGCAATAACTCTATCAGGTTGTCACTTTTTGTGGGCGTGCCACGTTGAACTTTCCTCCGCATTTTACGTATGTATTGGTAGAGAACAATCAGGTTTCAAGGGGCTTACTGCTCTAAAGCATCCGTTGGGAAACTGGCTCTCGACTCTTGCGACGAAACCAAGTATAATTTGCTGAGATAGCCCACGGGAAGTATCTGAACTCAATCTTTGGTGTCTGAATCAGTCTAAAGCAGTCTAAAGGCGGGCATAAAGTATGGAATGTCCCTATTGTAATACAGAGAATCGCGATGGGGTGCGCTTTTGTAACAGTTGTGGTAGGCCGTTGCATCCAACCAGCACTTCAACAGCCACGGCAGCGGATAGTACCATGATAAGTGGCACCTCTCGTTCGCTTACCCCCGGTGCGAAGGTGCAGGGTGGTCGCTATGTGATTAAAAAAGTGCTTGGGCAGGGTGGAATGGGCGCGGCATTGCTAGCGACCGACATTCGCCTGGATAGCAAACCGGTGGTAATCAAGGAATTGATTTCAGATAACACTGATCCTGCCAAGCTCCAGGAAGATGTGCGTAACTTCAAGCGTGAAGTCATCACGCTGGCACACATCGACCATCCCCTGGTACCCAATGTGACCGACCACTTCCAGGAAGGGGCGCGTTACTTCATGGTGCAAGAGTACGTAGAGGGTGAGAACCTGGAAGAGCGCATGGATCGCATCAATCAGCCGATGAAAGAGCGTGACGCCCTCGGCTACGCCTCAGAAATTCTGGATATCCTCGACTACCTCGCGCAACAAACGCCGCCCATTGTCCATCGCGATATCAAACCCGCCAATATTATCATTGGCACTAAAGATCATCGCGCACACCTGGTAGACTTTGGCATCGCTCGCGCCGACGAAACGCGCAATGCACAGCGTAAGCAGACCTCGGCCCTCGGCACGCCTGGCTATGCCCCACCTGAACAATACCAGGGGAATGCTGATCCACGTTCTGATCTCTATGCTCTAGGAGCAACGCTGCATCACTTATTGACGAATCGCGACCCGCGCAACCACCCACCGTTCAGCTACCCACCGGTACGGACACTGAATCCCGATCTTTCGCCGCAGATCGAACGAGTGCTCAGTCGCGCCGTCACCAATGATATCAATCAACGTTACCAGAGCGCGGCAGCCATGAAGCGTGATATAGACGATATCCTGCTCAATCGTTTTGGCGTTTCGGGAACCACCAATAGTTATACGCTGGGAACGTCCGGCACCATGACCGCGATTAGTGCCGCCAACTCCCCCACCATGCCGTCACAACACACGCCGCCACCGCCCGTGTATATAAATCAGCCACTCACTCCACTACCGCCCGTGTATGTAAATCAATCACCGCCATCATCCAATCGGCAAGGTGGCGCAAATCTGCCCGCGGCACCCTTCCTGGCTTCACAGCCGCCAAAACGTAACAACCATGTTGTGCGCAACTTGATCTTTCTGCTCTTGATCGTTCTCTTGATTGGTGGAAGTCTTTTTGCTTATTTCTATAGCCGTACTAACACTTCTAATGGTATTGGAGCAACCAGGGCACCCGATGGGGAAATGATCGGTATTAGCGATGGCTCTGTGGCTTTTGCCGTCAACGGCCCTGGAGGAACATACAAACTCCAGGCCGCCGCCAAGCTTCAAGCGGGCGACGCCATCAGTGCGGAATCGCTCTGGCAATCTGCCGTGAACGCCGATTCGGGCGATGCGGAATCGCTCATTTACCTGGAAGATCAACATGTGCTCAATGCCCATGCCAGCTCTAACACGCCCTACATCACCCTGGTTATTGGCACAATGCTGACAGGCAACAATGCCTCGGTTGGGCATGATGACTTGCAAGGGGCCTACGTGGCGCAGAAAGAGTTCAATGATGGAGCCAAGCTGTCCGGCGGTACGCTTGTGCGCTTACTAATCGCCAACTCCGGCGACCAGACCTCGTATACCACCACCGTATCTCAACAGGTCAAGCAACTGGTATCGTCCGATCATACCGTTGTTGGTGTCATGGGCTGGCCTTTCAGTTCACGCGCACAGGCAGCCGTGACAGCGGTAACCCAGGCCCATATCCCCATGGTTTCGCAAACGGCCTCCGGCGACTCACTGACGGGCATTTCACAATACTTTTTCCGCGTGGCCCCGCCTAACAAAACGCAGGCCATTATCGGTGCCAGGTACTCAGAACAGGTATTGAAAGCGAAAAAGGTCGTCATCTTTGTCGATCCCGCCGATTCCTATAGCCAGAGCCTCGCGAACTTCTTCTCGTCTCAGTTCACTGCCGACGGGAACACCGTGCTCAAGACGGAACAATATACCGTCGGCTCTGCCGGACACGCTGCCCTGCCACAGTTGCTACAGGATGCCGAGAGCCAGAACCCGGATATGATCTACTTCTCCGGGTACGCGGCGGACGTCAGCATTGTGCTCACCGATCTGCCCACCTCTGGAGCCTATGCGAACTTACCAATCATGGGTGGCGATGCACTCTATGAACTGGGCTACCCCAGCAGTGCGCGTGCGGGCTTCAGCCATTTACGCTTCACCGCCTTTGCCTACCCGGACGAGTGGGATGTCCAGAATCTATCGTCGCAGAAACCCGCCTTTTTCAGCGAGTATACTGCTACCTACAATCCTAACGGCCAGCACCCTGGCGGTATATATGGCTACTCCCGCGCCGATTCTGACGTTATCCTCTCGTATGACGCGATGCTAACCATGTTAAAAGCCAGCAACATCGCCCTGGCAACAAATAAGAACTTTACCGGCAGCGACCTGCAAAAAGCTCTGCTACAGATCAAAGGCACCAATGCTGTGCAAGGCGTCAGTGGGCAAATCTCGTTTGCCCCCACTGGCGACCCCGTCAATAAAGCCATCGTCGTGCTCTACGTCGATGCCAACGGACATATCCATCTCAATTCCGTCCAAGGCTGTTTCCTGGTCGGCAAATGTTAATAGGCATGGGAAGCTAGCCCCACCCCAGGGTACCCGCAAGGGGCACCTTGGGGTCTTAACTTGCCGCCACCACCTGCACCCTTTTATTTTTCTTGCCGCGTTGCAGCATCAGAAAAACCAACAAACCATACAGAGGGATGAAGCCGATCAGCCAACCCAACCAATCTGGAATAGCCGGGGGAGCGGTAGCTGCTATGGGTACAACAACCTCGTCTTGACCTGCTAGGCCCTTCACGGTAATAGCAAGCTCCCATGGCCCCTGCACGGTGATCTCCGCCGTGCCTTGCACGCCATTTGGTGTGTTGGGATCAGAGCTGACGCTGCCATGCACCGCTGTCGCGTGCAGACCTTCACCGGGTAACGATGTCACATCGTAAGTGAGAGTCCCCGGCATGGGCTGCTCAGGAGCGATAGCAAAGGGCAGCGCGAAGCCAGCATTAGCAGGATACTTGTACAAGCTAACTTTGAGGTGGTACGGCCCCGCCGTCACATGCTCTACCTTTGCGGGCGTGTTGCCATGCATGGTCGCACCTACAGAAAGCGATATTTCTACCACCAGGGCAATCAACGCGATGACGCCCACTATCAGCAGAAAGCCTTGCAATGCTTTATGCATAGACGCTTTCCTCACTTTCCAGGGAGCGCAGCGACTCGCCCATATTCCGACCAAACCAGAACCCTATGGATGCACCGAGCAGTCCCAGGAGCAGGGTAACGACACTACCAACAGCTCCCAAATAGGACACCAAGTAGATGACATAGATTGGGAAAAAGACTGGTATGGCCAGAGAGCTGATGCTAGTAAGCAGCAGCAATGTTCCTGCACTGCGTCTGCGCGACCACGACCAACCAACCTTGCGGAACTTGCGCGTAAGAAGATCAACGGCCAAGGCCACGAAGAGCGGGCTTAACGGCCATTCCAATGCAACGGCAGCAGCCATACCAGGTTGACCATCTCGATAGAAGAGGTGTTCTGCTGTAACCAACGCATCAGTGGCAGGTGGCACAAAGAGAGCAATGATGATCGCGAAGAGAAGGTAGAATGCCGCGGTTCCCAGCGCTGCCCAACGCCATGGCACTGCGTACACAACGGCGAGAAATGTCCAGACGTAGAGGAGCGCAGCCAGTAGCGGGAAAAGGTTGATGCCGAAGAGGCCAAAGTCAATGAAGCCGCGACCATGCATTGCATCGAACAACAGCAGCGTGAAAAGCCCCAGCATGGTCGCGAAGGCCAGCAGCACACCGACATACCCTATGCGTCTGACGCCTCGTGCGTCGGCACTTTCCGCGAGATGGGCCACCGACTCCAACATATAGGCCGCTCCCAGCGCGACAATCGCCATGCCTACCACGAACATAATGTGAAACGGTGCCCAGATCGCCACATCAATGCCATACAGGGCGTGCCAGTAGCTGTCCAGGGGAAAGGCAATCGCCGCATCCAACGCGCCAAAACCAGCGATATACGCACCCATCGAACCCCGAAAGAGTTCCGCGAAGCTCATGCTGTTCTGTGCGATGGCCGTATTACGACGCGCCCATATGCTCTCAATGACCACGGAGAGCAAAGCCGCGACGCCGCTCAATGCCACACCTGTGAGCATCATAATATGTGGAGGGATCAGCGTGCGATCACGTCCTATATACGTATGCCATTGAATATCCCAACTGGTGCCGAGGAGAAAGAGAATAGAACCCAGCAGGATAATGGAGCCTAAGACCAGGCGCAATAACCCTACCGCCCTGAGCGAACGGGCCAATGAAGGTGCGCCGCTTAAAAGCTCAGACCTATCAAGTGCTTTTGCCATATTTTTGCATCCTTATTAAACAACCAAACGATATAATAAAAACGGTAGTAAGCACGTCTTAGAAATATACGTTTGTATGCGTAATAAGTTTGTTTGAGGAGGTAATAGCAGTCTTTCTTATTTCCCATAGGCATTCACTTCAGCGATTCAGTGCGGTTTCCAGGGCGAACAAAAAGGGCGCCCCCCCCCCCCCCCCCCCCCCCCTCCCCCCCAAAAAACCCCCTTGCGCCCCCGCGTGTTTCAGCAGGGG
>JBPCJY010000175.1:0-22264 GCA_051004815.1 Ktedonobacteraceae bacterium | reverse complement strand
GCGAAGAATCTGTCGTGGCACGGAGATTCTTCGCTGCACTCAGAATGACAAGGCAAGGTGGCCGTGATCGAGTCCAGCCATCCCGACTGGCAAGACTTGAGTGAGCTATGGGAAGGAGCATGACTGGCGGCACGGAGATTCTTCGCTGCGCTCAGAATGACAGCGTCTGGAACCAGGTGGTGCAAAAAACCTACCTGTGCAAGCCCTTGCGGGTACCCTGCGGTGTCCAGGACTTATCTTCCAAAGATGTTGGTATAGTATTCGCCGACCATTTCGGCGGGAAAGAACTTGAGCAGGTTTACCGCGAGCAAGGAGAAGGCCATCCAATCGATGCCAGCATCAACCGGGACACCGGCAACCGTGCCTACCAGAGGGAGAACCACGCTCAAAAAGGCTTCGCTGAAGAGATCAGGAAAGAACAATAAGGCCAGTAGAGCTACAATTGAACCAACGAAAAGCAGTTTACGCCATACAGGCACACGCCTATCCATCATTAAACCACCAATAAGTTTGAGTGTTTTACCCGCGTGGAAAAAGATATCTCTGCGGCGGGGCTGCGTCCGTGCATGCGTATATGTTTGAGCTTGCATCATTGATAAAAACCTCCTATGTATCACATATATAATACGCATGGAACCGAGCATAAGTTGTAAAAGTGGAAGAATTTTACCGGCATTGAGTGCTGTAGAAGTTCAGACAATATCAGCAAAAACCTCGCGTGCTTGATAGCGAAATCCTGGGAGGTATGGTGACTGCAAGATATCATTTTCGTATACAATACCGGTTTGCTGAAGTGCCATTTCTTCGCGGCGGTAGACTTCAATCTGCCGTGTCCGCCAGTTAACTATCCAGTATTCCAGTGCGCCCCGCCGCGAGTAAAGTTTGAGTTTCGTTTCGCGATCGCGCCGCTCATTGATATCTCCTGGTGAAAGAACTTCCACCACCAATTCTGGCGAGGAGTGCAATTTGCCATCTGGCTCAAAGGCGGTTGCCAATCGCTCATGACTAATCCATACTACGTCGGGAACGACATCATCATCGTTGGCAAAAATGATACCGGGAGTAAAAATGGCAACACCAAGATGGTTTTTTTTCGCCCATTCTTTTAGCATGCATGCCATTAATGTTCGAGCACACAATCTGATGATTGAGGTGTGGCTGTTTTGATACGTACAGTTCCCCTGCGATAACTTCATACAATTTGCCATTATCCGGCATCGTTTCCAGGTCTCGTGATGTCCAATTGTAAGTTGACATAGTTTCACCAAACGGCGACGTGGAGGCTCCAGCGTTCACTCTTGGGGAGGAAGTGCCGCCATACCTTTCGTATACATGTATCCATCGGCACGATGAATGGGCGAGCAATAGCGGGCATGAATGCCCTCGACCATGCCGTGGCTGCCGGTAATTTTGAAATACCCATCCGTCTTTACCGCAACTCGTCCCATATACGTGCCAATCTTTTTCCCTCGCGTGACTACCGCACGAATCATGTCGCCCGTTTGGAACCCACAGACGTTGCTCGGGCCTTTAGGACGGCTACGCGGGAAACCCAACGCGTCAACATTGCACCGTTGGCGACTTTGTCGTCCTTTGGCACTGATGAGGAGTGGGATGACCTGCTGCCAGTCTATCCGTTCTGGAGTCGATTGGCCGACACAGACCGCATCCAGCCAATGGGTTTTCGGCATGCCGCGTTGTTTCCTATTCCATTTGGTCCGGCCTCCCGTGCCGGTCTCAATGGGCAATCCGGTCGCTTTCAGTCGCTCATAGAGCAACCATCGCGTCGAGTTGACTGCGGCCGCATCTTTCAGCGGCTGTCGCGCCTGTGCCTGGATGTGAGGAAAGCCGAATTCCTGGGCGGTTTGACGGCCTTTCTTCCGATTGCACGACTCACAAGCCAGCGTCAAATTCGTGACCCTATCGCTGCCTCCACGGCTTCTGGGCACGAGATGTTCTACTTCTAGTGGCATGCCTGTTTGCTGGCAATACACGCACCGAGTTCCCCATTTGAGTAACAGGTATTCTTTGACCTCCAACCCAGCAAAGGTCCCGTGCTGGTAGGCTATGTCCTCGATCTCAGGGTTTTGCAGTGCCTGGGTATCGAAGCGCACGGCCTCATAGGAGATGGCTCCGATTTGGCACCAGTGCCGGAGTCGCCGGACCCAGGTCTCCACATGTTGCACCCGCGAGCGCAACGAAGGCGCAAGCCAGCCAGGTACTCGACGGCGATTGCGCCAGCGAGCTTGGCGGTATCTGGTATGGCGAGTACGGTGACCTCGACGCACTCCTGCCCGTTGTTGGAGAGCGTGGTGGATCTGTTCTCCCCGATGGGTTAGCTCTGCGGCCCACACGACCTGCCCCGTCGTCTCGTTGAGGACTGCCAACCCAGTCGTTTTGCTCCCTGGATCAATTTTGAGGCGCAATGGGTTGGGGCTTTCTTCGGATGCGCAAGCCTGACGTTGAAGAATGAGCACAAAGGGAAACTATAATGGCCCTAGAAATTTGGCTCTCCCGCACATTCCGTGATAAGCTATACAGTAAAGTAAACGTCAAAAAGTGGTAACAGGCTGTGAAGCCAAGCCATAAATACAGGCATCTCAGATATGCTAGAGCTTTCACTTAAAGTGCGGGAGAACCTGACAAAGTGGGCTACCATAAAGGAAGGTTCTGCACAATTGAGGGTAGCAAGGGATATGAAGAATTTTGCAGAGCGTATCTTGAGTGTGCTGAATGCTCTTCCAGATGAAGTTACCTCAGATAGCATTTCTTTCCCTCCATTCCTCTTACAGTTTGAAACTGCTATAGAGCTTAAAGTGCAAGAACCTGCTGAGGAGTAGGAAATAGTGATTGTGTTCTGAACAGGATTTGTGAAGCTCATGGAAAGAGTAGAAACGGCTCATCATACTATTGATGCTCCATCATTCCGTAACAAACTTATATCATGGGGCCAAGAAAATTTTCGCTCCCTTCCCTGGCGTTTTACGACAGAACCTTATCATATTTTAATGGCAGAAATTATGCTTCATCGGACACAAGCATTACAGGTAGTGCCAGTATACAGGCATTTTCTCGAAAGATATCCTACTATAGCATTATTGGCTCAGGCAAGGAAGGAAGAGCTTCATGAAGTTCTGTACTCGTTGGGGTTGCGCTGGCGAATTGATTTGATTATGGAAATGGTTTCTCAAATCCAGGAGAGGTTTCATGGTCAGATACCTGAAGAAAAATCTGATTTACTCTCTGCCGGGTGTTAGTGATTATGTTGCCAGTGCAGTCAGATGCTTTGCCTGGAATAAAGCAGAGGCTATAGTAGATACCAATACAGTGAGAGTGATAGGTCGCGTTTTCAATCTGGAAATTAAAGACTCATCACGAAGGAATGCAAAGTTTCGTAGGCTGATAACAGGTCTTGCTGATGCGAAACAACCACGCAACTATAATTTTGCTCTACTTGATCTGGCTGCGCAAATATGTACAAAAGTGCAGGAACCTGCATGTCACTTATGCCCTATACGAGATTATTGCCTTTATAGGGAAATCATTGAGCTATGATAACGAAAAAAACCACCTGCTTGAAACTAGCTGTAAAGTGGCTTTATGCAGGTGGTGGGTACTAAAAGAGCCGATTCTATAATTGAATGTCAGGAATGGAGTGTGATGAGTCCTTTTTGGGCGGCTAATGCAACTGCCTCGGTGCGATTGGTGGCACCGAGTTTGCCCATGATCGAGCTGACATGAAATTTAGCGGTGCGTTCGCTGATGACGAGTTGAGCCGCGATCTCTTTATTGGGCATTCCCTGTGCTAAGAGGTTGAGCACCTCAAGTTCGCGTTCGGTGAGGGCCTCAAAGGGGGGCGCACTGGATAGGAAATGTGGCGCGGGTACGTTATGGGGTACTATGGCTGGCTGATGGCCGACGTGGCGTAGCAATTTGGAGGCGACGACTGGTTGGAGTAAGGAACCACCCTCCATTGTGATGCGAATGGCGTTGAAGATTTCTTCGCGTGGTGCGCCTTTTAAGAGGTAGCCATTCGCGCCAGCCTGTACGGCGTGGATGATGCGTTCATCGTTATCAAAGGCGGTAAAAACGATGATACGGGAACTGGGTCTCTGCTGTCGCAAACGGCGAATGGCTTCGACCCCATCCATGATGGGCATTTCAAGATCAAGCAACAGAATGTCTGGTTGCACCGTCAAGCCCAGGCGCACGGCTTCATCGCCGCTGGCCGCCTCCGCGACGACCTCGAAATCCGCTTGTGTCTCCAGAACGGCGCGTAAGCCTTCGCGGACAATAGGATGATCGTCGGCGAGCAAAATACGAATCATTGTCCTTTTTCTCCACTCTCAATCATGCTACCGATAGGGAACTTGAACGTCAATATAGGTGCCTGCGCCCGGTTCGCTCTGAATGCAGATCGTGCCGCCCAGCAACTTCACTCGTTCATTCATGCCAGTCAAGCCGAAATGACCCTCGTTGGCAGTGCTTGTTACTTTGTCGGGGTCAAAGCCACGGCCATCATCCTGCACCACTACATGTAAAGATTGCTCTTCCATCGTCAGCGTCACATCAATATGTTGCGCCTGGGCGTGGTTGCAGGCATTGGCCAGGGCCTCCTGTACAATGCGGTACACACCCTCTTCCAGACGTGTTGGTAAGCTACGTACCCTGGCTTCGGGCATGGAGGAGATTTGTACATGCACCGCACTATCATCACAACCATGTTGCACTAAATCCGTTATGGCTTCGGGCAGCGTACGGTTTTGTAGGGGTGCGGCCCGCAAATCCATCACCGAGCGGCGTGCCTCTTCCAGGTTGTCGCGAGCCAGACTTAATGCGCGGCGAATGGCCTCGGAGGCGCGTTCAGGGCGTGTAGTGGACAAGGCATCGGCAGTTTCTAGTTGGAGGGTGATGGCGGCCAGCCCCTGGGCCAGCGTATCATGAATCTCGCGTGCCAGCCGATTGCGTTCCTCGATGGTGGCAAGGCGGGCGGCGGCTCGCGTGTGTTCAGCGGAGAGACGGGCGCGTTGCACGGCCAGCCCGATCTGGTCGCCGATGATATGGAGCAGTTGGAGTTCTTCCGGCAGCAACTCGCGCCAATCCTCGCTCGCTACATTCAATACGCCAATGGGGGTTGCACTGGCATAGATGGGTACACTGGCATGGAAGCGCAACCCCCACGAGGTGGGGTCGCTATCGCGCTCAGCGTTCTTCAAGCGGCTACAGCGCAAGACATCGATATTGGCGGCCCCTTCCATACTACCATCCAGGAAGGTGTCCAGGCAGAGACAGTAGCCAGTCATGCGTTGGGGATGGTCCGCGAGGTAGGGTGGGAGGGACTGGGCAGCCGCGAGGTGTGGCTCGCCCTGCGCGTCGAGGAGCCAGACCCAACCAGTTTGCAGACCAAGCAGCTTTGTGGTTTGGGCCAGTACCTCCTGTAACGCCGCATGCACGTCTATTTTGCGGTTCAGATGGCCCGCAATCGTATAGAGCACCGCCAGTTCGCGATTACTGCGTAATAGCGAGGCAGTTTCTTCTGGCAATAAGGAATTTTCGGGTTGTATCTCCATAGAAGAAGTATATCACACCGTCTTTTTTCTTTTGGGAGTTAATATCTGGACCAGGTTATCTGCGTAGCCACTGATAAAGGGCAGGCGCACCGTCTTACCACGATACGCTTGTATCATCAAAAAGAGCCAGATAAGGAATACTATAATGCCACCCACAAAGGTGATAAAGCCAATCACTGGAGCCAGGAGGAATCCCAGGATCGGTATAATGCTAATAAAGCGTAAGAGTACATATAGCACCGTGACGCCCCCAAAGAAGATGGTTGATTGGGCAGCACTGAAGCGCACAAAGCGATTTTTGCGCTCTATGACGAGGAAGATTATGCCACTGAACCATCCCAATAGATAGCTGAGGAAAGCTTCCGTCTTAGCCTGTAGACCTGTTGAGGTAGGATCAAAGGGACTCGTCCCTCTCGTGCTAGCTGGTGGTTCGTAGGTAGCACTGCTGTAGGTCTGCTGCTGCCACTGCTGCCCTTGCTGACCGGGGGCTTGCTGTTGTTGAGAGCCACCTGTTTGTCCTGGCTGCCCATATTGTCCATACTCCTGGCCACTGGATGAAGAGGCATCGTTTGGCTGCGAGGAGTCACTATATTTGCCATAACCGCCGTAGCCCGTGCGATAAGAATTATCTGAATTGTTGTCCTGTCCCATACTATCCTACCTTCTCTGATGAGTGACATGTTTATTCTATCTACCTCTATTACGTAGGACAACCATAAAAGTTGAAGGGCACAGCGCATAATGCATTGTGCCCTTCAATCACTATGAACATGCTCTTGCGATTGCCTACATAGGTGGCATACCGGGCGTACCAGGCATGCCCTGATTGGCATATCTCTCGGCATAATCGCCCACGACAGGCAACTTAAAGTACTTGCCCTGGAAACCATTGATCACCAGGACAATCCAGCCAACGACGCCGATAAGCCACACTACGAAACCCAGTAGGCCGATAAAGGGTATTCCTATACCACTGACGATAGAGATGAGGATGCTCAAAATGCTCAGGCCACCAAAGAAGAGGATCGACTGCATAGCGTGGAAGCGCACTAAGCGATTCTGCTTCTCTAACAAGAAGAAAATCAGTCCGGTGATCCAGCCACCTACATAGCTCAAGCCCATAGCTAATTTCGGGTCTATGTTCATTGAACTGGGGCCGTACTGGCTATTGCCGCCAGGAGCAGCATACTGCTGTTGGAAGCCTGGGCCTGGCTGCTGGTAGTTTGGTTGCTGATAGTTTGGTTGTTGGTAGTTCGGCTGCTGATAGCCCTGCTGCCCGTAACCAGGTTGCTCGTAGCCGGGTTGCTGTTGATAGCCGGGTTGTTGCTGGTAGTTCGGCTGTTGTTGTCCGCTATAGGGATCGGTGGGCTGTGGCTGGGGAGGGGGTGCGTAGCCGCCACCGTATTGACTTCCTTGATTCGGGTTCGGGTCTTGTCCTTGATTGGGATTCCAGCTCATGGTTGAATTCCTCGTTTCTGTTAAGTATGAGAGCAATGTGGTAAAAGGAATATGCCTTCGACCTTCAATATAAAACACTGATGCAAAAACTCAAACATCAGGATGCGCGTTTCACAAACACATTAGTAATACGTAGTATACTCTGAAAGGTTGGCGTTGTGAACTAGCTAGCTCGCGATTTTGTAGGTATTTAGGTATTTTTGCCCCTTTTTCCAGAGTGGTGCTCAGTTATCCTGCTCTTTGGTATCTTGCGCATGAATTTGTGGATAGGAATCGTGGGTCAGGCGATCCGCCGGGGGAATGATCAATGGTGAAGACTCATTCTCATGCGTATCTTCCGCGGACTGTTCATCCACGGGAACATCGGTACGGCGCGATGTTTGGTCGCGATTGCCTATAACACGCTCATCCATATGTAACGGGCGCGGTTCAGGAAGCGATTGCTCTTGCTGCTCATTCTCACTCGCGTTCTCTTCCTCGTTTTCGGGAAGGGGTGTTTCCAGCAGGGCCGCTTCGATAACCTGGTCCATGGTCTCTACAAATGTAAAACGTATGCGTCGCTGAATTTTAACGGGGATTTCAGCAATATCCTTTTTGTTCTCGGCTGGCACCAGTATATGGAAGATGTTGGCCTGGTGGGCTGCCAGCACTTTTTCCTTGAGGCCACCAATACCTATGACGCGTCCACGTAAGGTGATTTCGCCGGTCATGGCGGTGTTCTCACGTATTGGACGGCGGGTAATGGCGGAAATCAAGGCCAGGGCGATGGTGATACCGGCGGATGGGCCATCTTTCGGGATGGCATTCTCCGGCAAATGGATGTGCAGATCGGTGGTTTCCTGGAAATTCGGGTCAATTTTCAAGGCATTGGCACGCGAACGGATGTAAGATAGGGCGGCATAGGCGGACTCGCGCATGACATCGCCCAGCTGCCCTGTCACCAGTAAATCGCCCTTCCCTACCATGGTAGCGACTTCTACCGGCAAGAGAATACCGCCGTTCTCGGTAACGGCCAACCCCATAGCTACGCCAATCTGCAACTTTTGGTAGGCGGGAGGAGTGACGGTATAGCGCGGCGCACCCAGGTATTGTTCCAGGCTGTTGGTGGTTAGACGCAGGTGCGTTTGGGGCTTCTCGATGATTCTGCGAGCCGCTTTGCGACAAATGGTGGCCAGCTGGCGTTCCAGATTACGCACGCCTGCCTCGCGTGTATAATCGGTGACGATGTGCTGCATAACGGTTTGTGGAACCTTCAACTGCTCCGCGGTGAGACCGTGCTCATTGAGTACTTTGGGTAAGAGGTGTCGTAAGCCGATGTTCACCTTCTCTTCAAACATGTAGCCCGGCAGATCAATAATATCCATGCGGTCGGCTAAGGCACGCGGTATCTGGTACTTGACGTTTCCTGTGCAAATAAAGAACACTTCGGAGAGATCAAAGGGAATCTCCAGGTAGTGATCGGTAAAGTTCATATTCTGCTCAGGATCGAGCACTTCCAACAAGGCGGCACCAGGATCGCCGCGATACTCAGAGGAGAGTTTATCGATCTCGTCGAGCAGGAAGACAGGGTTACGCACGCCGACCGTCTTCATTGATTGGATGATCCGTCCGGGGAGCGCACCAACATAAGTACGGCGGTGTCCGCGGATTTCTGCTTCGTCATGGACGCCACCCAGCGAAATACGGGCGAACTTGCGCCCCAACGCGTTGGCTATCGAACGCCCCAGCGATGTTTTACCGACGCCGGGCGGGCCGATGAAGCAAAGAATTTGCCCCTGGCTCACGCTTTTGGCCTGACCGCCACGATTGGCGCGTTCCTGGCGCAATTGACGCACGGCCAGGAACTCGATAATGCGTTCTTTGATACCTTCCAGTCCGTACTGATCCGTATCCAGTACACGGCGTGTGTTTTCAAAGTCAAATTTGTCTTCGCTGCGCTCGTTCCAGGGGAGGGCCAGCACCCAGTCAATATACGAACGTAACACGGTAATCTCGGCTGATTGAGGGGGTATGCGCTCCAGGCGATCAATCTCTTTGCGCACTTTGGCGGTGACTTCTGATGGCAGAGCCTTCTCACCAAGTTTTAGCCGTAACTCATCGAACTCGGAAGAGGTTTCGATGCCTAGCTCTTCCTGGATGGCCCGCAGTTGCTCACGCAGGTAAAACTCTTTCTGGGTATGATCGACCTGGGAGCGCACACGGTTGCGAATCGTCGCTTCCAGTTCCAGAATCTCGATTTCATTGCCCATAATCACGCAGATTTTCTCTAAACGCTCCAAAGGGTCTAATGTATCCAGGAGGTCTTGTTGCTGCTGTGTATCGGTGACGAGATGGGCGGCGAGCATATCGGAGAGGCGGGCAGCGGTCTTGATGGCGACAATCGAATTGATGTCCTCGACCGAGAAGCGGCGGTTCAACTGGGCATAGTGTTCAAAGAGGTTGGTGGCATGGCGCACCACCGCATCGGCTTGTGGGCCGCGGGCCTGTGGCTCCGGTGGAGTGTCAACGCTGACGCGGATGAATGGCTCGAAGTCCAGGTATTCTGCGATCCTGACGCGCTGTATGCCGCTTAACAACACCTGGAGGCTGCCGTCTTGCTGGCGATGCATGGTGGTGATTTCGACCATGGCACCGGCCTGATAAATATCTTTGGGCTGTGGGTCTTCAATATCAGGATCGATTTGTGAGGCGGTCACGAGCGCACGGTCGGGGCGCATCATCGCTTCTTCGATGGCGCGTACCGATTTCTCACGCGCTATGGCCAGCGTCATGCGGGTACGGGGAAAGACCACCATGTTTTTCAACGCCACAAGAGGATAGCCTTGACTGGTATCCTGCACCGCATTCTGGCGTTCTTGATTGTTCATGGGTATCCGCCCGTTCCCTTTCAGCACCTGATCGGTCTAAAAAACATGTACCTCTATAGTATAGAGTACAACACTAGTAAAGCTGATGAGTCCGCATTACGCGGACTCATCTTCAGGATAGGCATTGCTACGATTGCTGCGTGTCTCAAGCAGCGGTTTATTGTGAGAGGTAATCACCTCGCCGTTGATGACGACCTTTTTCACGTCGGCACGCGATGGGATTTCGTACATGACATCAAGGAGCACATCTTCGATGATACTACGCAGTCCGCGTGCGCCAGTACGTTGCTTGAGTGCTCCTTCGGCAGCGGCATCGAGGGCATCGTTGGTGAAGACAAGCTCGACGCGATCAAGCTGCAAAAATTTCTGATACTGCTTAATAATGGCATTTTTCGGCTCAGTCAAGATACGAATTAATGCCTCTTTATCCAGGCTATCCAGCGAGACGGCGACAGGCAAGCGCCCCACGAATTCGGGGATCAAGCCATATTTGAGCAGGTCATCAGGAATCATATGGGTCAACACCGATGCATCTTTTTTTGTGCTGTCCACATCATTGCTTCTGAAGCCAAACGACTTGTTGCTGCCAAGGCGTTGCTCAACGATCTTGTCCAGGCCTTCAAAGGCTCCGCCACAAATAAAGAGGATGTTGGCTGTGTTGATCTGGATAAAGTCCTGGTGGGGATGCTTGCGCCCGCCCTGGGGTGGAACATTCGCTACCGTGCCTTCAATGATCTTGAGCAGGGCCTGTTGCACACCTTCACCTGACACATCGCGGGTGATGGAGGGATTATCCGATTTACGTGCGATCTTATCGATCTCGTCAATGTAGACGATGCCGCGTTCCGCACGCGCTACATCAAAATCGGCGGTCTGGATGAGGCGCAACAAGATGTTCTCGACATCCTCTCCGACGTAGCCCGCTTCCGTGAGCGCGGTGGCGTCCGCGATACAGAAAGGGACATCCAGCACCTTTGCCAGTGTCTGAGCGAGCAAAGTTTTGCCGCAGCCTGTGGGTCCGATCATCAGGATGTTGCTCTTCCCCAACTCCACGTCGTCGATTTGCATGCCAACACCAATACGCTTGTAGTGATTATAGACAGCCACAGCCAGCGTCTTCTTGGCCCGTTCCTGTCCAATCACATACTGACTTAATTGCTCATAAATCTTCTTTGGCGCGGGTATCTTTCCTGTTTGGAGACGAGGCTTCGTAATAGTGGCCTGCTCCTCATCAATAATTTCCCGGCAGAGGTCGATGCATTCATCACAGATGTAGACACCACCTGGGCCGGCTATCAGGCGTTGTACCTGATCCTGGCTCTTTCCGCAAAATGAGCAACGGTAAGTCATTCGCGTATTCTTCGAGTTCGCCACGTTAGTTTATTACCTTTCCCTCACATGTAGCGAGAAACCACATCTGATGGCTACATCTCTCTATTCTACAACATCGGTCGTTGAGCCGTTGTCGGCAACGGGTGCAAGAGATGCTTCAGCTTCAACGACAACATCGTCGTTATTTTCTATCACAGTGTCACTGGCAGGAGTGACAGCTGCAACGACGACATCGTCGTCGCTATCTACTACCTCAGAGTCACTGGCAAGAGCGGCAGCTTCAGCGTTGATGATGCTAGTTTCGCTTTCATCCGCTGCATTTTCCGCGCTTATTTCTTCGGTAGGCTCGGGATCAGTGGTTAACTCTACCAGGCGGGACAAGGCTTTCTCGCGGCGATAGCTCACCGCAACCGCACGAATCTGTGCCTCTGATTGCGTTAATGGCTGTCCGGCTTGCGCATACGCCTGGAAGAGTGCTTCTATTTCTTCCGGTTCAACGGTAATTTTTTCCTGGCTCGTCACCGCATCCAACACAAGCTCACGGCGCACGCGCTTCTCCGCGTCGGGTTCAATATCCTTCAAGTACTGCTCACGCGTCTTTTGCGTCATTGTTAGATATTGCTCTAGAGACATGCGCTGTTGCTCCAACAAGTGCGAGAGTTGGTGCAGCATTTGCTCGGCTTCTTCTTGTATCAACAAGGGATGGATAGTGACCTGAGCTTGTTCGATGACCGCGTCAATAATCTTTTCGCGCAGTTCATCGCGAATACGCCGCTGCTTGGTTTGCAGGATGTTGTCGCTGACGGCCTTACGCAAGTCTTCCAGGGTCTCGAACTGGCCCTCTGTGACCTTACTGGCGAAAGCATCGTCAAGCTCTGGAACTTCTTTCTCCTCGACTTTATGCAAGGTCACGGCATAATGAGCTTCTTTACCCGCTAGCTTCTCATTGGTGTAGTCCTCGGGTAGAACCGTGGTAAACTCTTTGCTCTCGCCAGCCTGCATGCCTATAATATGCTCATCCATGCCGGTAAACATGCCATTGCGCTCGTGCGTGAGTTCAAATGGATTATCCTTGAGGTCAGAGATGCTCTTGTCCTCTACCGTCAGTTGTAAATCGGTGGTGACACGATCATCGTAGGCGGCGGGACGCTCGACAACCTGCCAGGTAGCCAATCGATTGCGTAGGGACTCCAACTCTTGCTCAACCTCTTCTGAGGTCACGCTAGCCTCTTCGCGATCAAAGTGAAGCGAGGCATAATCGCCCAATACGACAGGAGTGACGATGGGAACTTTGAGGCTGAAATGATAAGGCTGCCCTACCTCGAAGACAGGGGCATCGAGTTCAGGTTGGGTAAGAGGCGTAAGCTCGTTCTCTTTCACGGCCTGACGATAGGTCTCAGTGATCAAATCATCGAGGCCTTCCTGATAGATAGTTTCTTTACCGAGCTTGCGCTCTAATAAGGAGCGAGGGGCTTTGCCGCGGCGGAAGCCCTGCACGTCAACTTTTTGTACCAACTTGCGGTACGCTTTATCTGAGGCTTTTTCCAGTTCGTCCCAGGTCAATTCTACTTCGAGGACGGCCTCACTGGTTGGCAACTTTTCGACCGAAACCTTCACAATTCCTCCAACAAGTATGCATTACTGACGCATATTATGTTATTACATAGATACAATTCGCAGCTATTCACCGCACACAGATTGTGGCTAGTAAGTCAATGATATTTGGAAAGCACAGAGCGTCAATCACCACCATAGACCACCCCAAAACCGAGTCAGCAGTCTTCAGCATGTTTCAACGCGTCACACCTATTTGCAGGACTGTCCATGCGTGATCGATGCCGTGTGTGGATTGCAAGCGTGCTTGCCCAGTAGGACGGCTACGTTCTCCCAGAGTATGGACGAGCGTAGGCCATCTATACTTCGGCAAATCTGGAGCGGGAGACGGGGATCGAACCCGCGACTTTCTCCTTGGCAAGGAGATGCTCTACCACTGAGCCACTCCCGCATTGCTGCGCTACTTTATAGTGGGCGGTGAGAGACTCGAACTCTCACGGTTCATCACCAACAGATCCTAAGTCTGCCCTGTCTACCAATTTCAGCAACCGCCCATATTTCCTGGTAAAAGAGATACTATCCTCACTTGTGGATAATACATCAGCGACGCTTGCCATGTCAAGCCAAACTCTCCCTGTTACGACGTTCGGGCTATCAAATGGAAGAATATGGGAACCTTTTTTTGCCAGATAGCGTCTTGTCTGTAAGTGCCGAAAGCTGTTTTGTATAGCTGACGACAAACATGGTATTAGTCACGAGAGGGATACAAAATATGTCAGGAGTTCATATGTTAGCTGAGAAACTACGCTATCTGGGAAAACCCCGTCTAAGCGGCATCGGTACTTTGTTGAGCATGGGTCTGGTGCTGCTGGTGATCGGCGTGGGGCTTGCCGCCTGCGGCAGCAACACGACTACCGGTGGTGGGTCGAACCCTACGCCAACCGTTTCAACGCAGGTGCAGAAATGCGGAAATGTGCAGGCGAATCCGCTGGGTCATCCCCTCAATGGGACGACCGCGAAACAGGCTGAGGATTGCTTCTGGCAAGCAGAACAGAAATGCCAGCCCGCTACACTGACCTACATAGCCGGCGGGGTAGATACCATCACCACCCATATCTTCACCGTTCAAAATAATGGTGGGCAGTGTTCAGTTTCTGATGCGATGACGCATGCCATTGTGCCATCGAAGCCCTCGGTCACTAAAACATATACGTGCAGCAGCGTCAATCAGCAGACTGATGGGTTACACTTCTCTGCCTGTGGCAGCGAAGGCGATATCGTTGTGCCGATGGTGTCTGGTCAATAGGAACAGATTAGGCCACACCCCGCTCCACCAGGGTACCCGTAAAGGGCACCCTGGGGCGAGGCGGGGAGGTTACCTATTCTTCTTGCAATGCTTTGTGCATGAAGTCGCGCAGTTGGGGTGCCATGTCTGGGCGTTTGAGGGCATAGCTGATGGAGGCTGTCAAGAGGCCCAGAGGGTTGCCTGTATCATAACGCACACCCATAAAACGTAGCCCATAGATCTGTCCCGCTTGGGCTTGTATCTCGGCAGCATCGGTCACTTGTATCTCGCCGCCTTTGCCGGGAGACGTTTTCTCTAGCAGGGTGAAGATATCCGGCGTCAGGATGTAGCGGCCCGCCACCGCAAGGTTTGAAGGTGCCTCTTCCAGTGATGGCTTCTCTACCAGGTGGGTTACTTTTACTACATCGTCTCCCAGTTCTTCCACCGAAACAATGCCAAAAGAGGAGATTTGCTCCGGTGGCGATTGAAAGAGCGAGAGTACAGAACCGCCATATTGCTGATAGATTTCCATCATACGCGGCAGACAGGGCGTTTCTGGCGCGACCAGATCGTCGCCCAACATGACGATAAAGGGTTCATCGCCCACCAGTTCTTTCGCGCACAAGATAGCATGGCCCAGTCCACGCGGCTCGGGTTGGCGTACAGAGGTGTAGGTTGCCATGCGCTGTGTGTGGCGCAGTTCTTCTAGTTCTTTCTGTTTGCCCTTTTGTTCCAGGGCTTGTTCCAGTTCTGGAAACACGTCAAAATGATCTTCAATGCTGCGTTTGCTGCGGCTGGTCACAAAAATAATTTCTTCGACTCCCGCGGCAACCGCCTCTTCGACAATATATTGCAGCGTTGGTTTATCAACGAGCGGCAGCATTTCTTTGGGAATAACTTTACTGGCTGGCAGGACACGCGTTCCCAGGCCGGCCACGGGTAACACGGCTTTACGAATACGCATACTCATAATTATACTTCACTTCCTCCTCAAAAGACGCAGAGCAATGTGCTGCGCCTACTGTTATGTATTGTATGGGATAGGTCAAAGGAGGTCAATCGGGAAGGGGAATTGATGATAACACAACTTTGCTATTGCTGGTTCGTAGCTTCTGTGAAGGGCATTGTGGGTGGATAACAAGGAGGAACCGATGATGTCACAACATATGGAATACGACGAGCCCAGTCATGGCTATGCAGGAAATGTCAGGGAGGGAGCCGAGCCTTCCTCTAACGATTACAGTGGTGTACGAGGACAGAAACTTGGGCAAGACACCTCTACCAGTAGTGGAGGGTCGGGGACCGCATGTCTGATTCTGGCCATCTGGTCATTGATCGCCACGGTTGGGAGTATGGGCATTCTCGTCGCGCTGGTCAAAGCACTACCAGGCATCGGTGCAGTTATCGGTCTCATCGCCCTGGCCATGGTCTGCCTGACCATTATTGCCATCAATATTGTGTTTAACTTGCGGCGGTAAGGGGAGAATATCCTTGAAAGAATTTAGAAGGAACAGCATGGAAGCTGCTCCTCTTGACCATTGTGGTATATTGTCTCTGAGCCTGTGTAGCTCAGTGGATAGAGCAAGCGTTTCCTAAATGCTAGGCCGAAGGTTCGAGTCCTTTCACAGGCATACCTCTCGTAGTCCTTTTTCCTTATATTCAGGACATCAGTGTAGACTCTTTACTTACCATGGCGTCAGCTAGAGCTTACCGTGCGCGGAGAATGTGCAACACGTCCTGAGCGTTCTGAGCCACGCTCACCTCGACGACGAGCCTCTCCAACGTATCAGCATCGGTGATGCCATCAATCAGGTCCTTCGCCGTTTGCAAAATGGCTGGGAAGCGTCTTTGGATGATGGCCACCAAGGCCCGTTGCTCTCCTAGACCCAAGCCTTGCTCCAACCCCTTTTCCAAGCCTTGCTCCAAGCCACGTTGCGCAATTTGCTGGTAGACCCAGGACTCTTCGACGATATCTTTATACATGGCAAACAACCTTTCCAGCAGTTCCTGCTGGTCCTTGTGCTTCATGACCAAACCAGCAAGCAGCTTTGTCAATGACAGCAGTTCATACTCGTCTGCGGCATATAAGGTGGCGATGGTGGTCGCGAGCCATTTCTGCTCAGTGCCACCATTGGTTAATGGAATAAGCGGCAAAGGTCCTATGAGTCCAGTCCGTAGCAGTTCTTCTGCCGAAGTCTCCCACAATTTAATGATCACGTAAGAAAATCGCCAAGCCTCAATCTCATCAAACAGTGCTGAAATCAATGGTGATTGCGCTGCTTCGGGCATCGGTCGCAACAGGATCAGCCAAGAGAGAACCGGTTTCTCATACGTCAAGGTCGCCATCAGATTATACTCCAGAAGCCTTTTGACGATGTGCTTATCATCTTCGCTTTGGATCTCGACATGCAGCAAGCCCTCTTTTTGAGACTTTTGCTGCACCACGTCCATTAAGATATCGGTGCGCCGTGTCCGGTTTTTCAGTTCGCCTGAAACAGTCCCGCGATAGACCGCTCCTTCCAGCAGCCAGGAGACAAAATCCTGGGGATGCTCACGAAAAAGCCGCTTGATTGAATCGTCCCACACGTCCGACATACGAAATTACCACTCCCCATTCCCCTATTCTAAGAGAAGTGTACCATACCGATTATCTTCTGTCGAGAAGGAATATTGAACGTTTTGATATAAGAAAAAACACATGCATATGAGCATTAGAAGAGGTCAAAATGGCATCAAAAGTTGTTTTCAAAGGACAAAAACTACCGAAGAGTTGCTACAACTCATCCATAATTTTTGCGATCTGTAGCAGGCAGCCCCGCCAATGCTAACAACCCATCTGAGAAGCCGCCACGCCAACTGATATATTCGTGCCCACCAGGCAGTTCAGCATAGTCTACGGTGTATCCTTTGGCCAGTAAGACGTCGTGGAGGTGCCGATTGACCATGAGCAAGTCATAACCTGCAATGCGTTCAAGTCGTCCCACGTCGATATAGAAGTGGAGCGGTTGCTTTGGGCTGATGGCATACTCGTGCGTCAGCCATTGCTGGGCTATCTTTTCTTCAGCATCCCAGTCCCACCAGAATGAGCCTGATTGGGAAAGCACATTCCCGAAAACGTCAGGAGCGTGTAGCCCGACATAGGCAGCCGCCAGGCCACCGGCACTCGACCCTCCCACGATTGTTTGCCGTGGGTCAGTGGTGATGTTGTAATGCTTGTGAAGCCAGGGAACAAGTTCCTGCACCAGGAAATCGACAAAAGGTGGGTGGCATGTGAGTTCATGGTTGCGCTCCTCTGGCGGTGAATCGAGCAGCACCGCGACCATTGGTGGGAGCTTGTCCGAGGCAAGCAAGTTGTCCAGGATGGTGGGGGCAGGAATGAACTCAAGGTAGGCTCCACCATCAAAGAGGAGAAGCAGTCCGTATGGCTCCGCATCTGGTTGGTAGTTTGGGGGGGTATATATCCAGGCATTGCGCTCGTTTTGCAGAATAGTGCTGTGTATATGGTGTTGCTCTATCACGCCCTTTGGCACCTCTGGTCGTGCTGTAAGCCAGGGTTGAGGAGGCGCATCTGGCAGTTCCACCACCGACAAGAGCGTATCGGTACCGGCGGGATCATCCTGATACTTGGGGAAAATGAATACACGGTGATTGAGTGGGTCACGGCGACAAGCAGCCAACCTTCCCTCCATATTAGCAAGATTCCATGGGATAAGCGAATCATTGAGCGAGAAACGATAGATGGCACGCGTATCAGAGCGCATTTTGTAGGTTTTGTACCACAGGTCTGTCTTCAATAAGCGACTCATCTGGTTCTCTGTCACATCCCAGCCCACCACCGCGCCCGCGACGAGAATATTCTGTAGCTTTTCCGTCTCCCGCCATAGAAATGTTACCAGAACATGGGTGTCATTATCGGGAATAGCTTCGATAAGAGGTGTTCCCACGGTTGCAACCAATTGCCAGAAGTCAGGAAGAGCGGAAGTTTTGCCCGCTATCAGATCTTTCTGTAATGCAGCCAGACAAGGACTTATAAGAGGTGCCGTAGATGTCATGAATTTCCGTTTCTATATAGTATGTATCACGATTGCTTTGAAAAGCAGTGAGCGGTAGTTTTGATTTTCCGCATTATCCCATAATTGTCAATCCAACTACCATATACAACGCTCCACAGGCCAGTCCAGCAACGGCAACTGCTATGGTGATCGATAAAATCCATATGTTGCAACGAACGTACCTTTCAGTTACACTTTGATATGATACGTATTTAACGTCGGAGGATAGAAGGATGACAGACCGCGTAGGGCAGCAGCTGGGCAACTATCGACTGATAAGACTCCTGGGAGCGGGTGGTTTCGCCGAAGTTTACTTAGGCGAGCATGTGTATCTTGCGACGCAGGCGGCGATCAAAGTAGTACAAACGCGCCTGGTGGAGGAAGAGCAGAAGCACTTTCTCGACGAGGCCCGCATAGTGGCCCGCCTGGTTCATCCGCATATTGTACGGGTGCTGGAATTTGGGATTGAGGGAGAGGTACCTTTCCTTGTTATGGACTATGCTCCCAATGGGACGTTGCGCCAGCACCTGCCTAAGAATATGCCCTTGACCCCACAAACCATCTTGCCGTATCTTATGCAGGTCGCCTCTGCCTTGCAATATGCCCATGAGCAACATTTGATTCACCGCGACGTGAAGCCAGAGAATATGCTATTGGGGCGAAACGACGAGGTGTTGCTCAGCGATTTTGGCATCGCGTTGCTTACGCAAAGTGTCCGTTTCGCGAGTGCGCAGGATGTGTATGGCACGGCGACTTACATGGCTCCTGAACAAATCCAGGGGAAGGCGCAACCAGCCAGTGATCAGTACGCTTTGGGAGTGGTACTCTACGAATGGCTGAGTGGTACATTGCCGTTTCGCGGCTCTTTCACCGAACTGTGTAGCCAGCACCTGTTTGTAGCATCACCACCATTGCACGATAAAGTTCCAGACATCGCGCCCGCCATCGAAGCCGTTGTTGAGAAGGCGATGGCTAAAGACCCACAAAACCGCTATGCGAGTGTGCAGGACATGGCCACGGCGTTTGAAGAAGCTTGTCAAGCAGAAGAAACAACCATCACAGGGTTAGCTCCCACAGTACGACGTCCGGCGGCAGCTTCTGTGTCCAATGACGGCTCACTTGCTCCAACACAGTATGAGAGAACTTTGCCTCCTACGGTGCAAAGTTCCGTTGAAGATTTGTCCATTCTCCGCACGGAAGAGGCACCCGCTCCCACGACCGCGGCACTCCCAACTTCTGCTACGCCGGAGAGGCGGGTGATTTCCCGGCGGTTGGTTATCACGGCAGGGGCGGGGCTGGCAAGTCTCGCCGTGGTAGGTGGGGTGACCTGGCTCATCCTTTCTGAACAACATTCCGCATCTGCACCGTCGCCTGCTCGCTTTACCTTACCACCCTCTCCGACCACCACACCGCAGACCATGGGTACTGAACTCCTGACCTATCGTGGACATACGGATGCAGTATATGGATTGGCTTGGTCGCCCAATGGGCAGTATATTGCTTCCGGCAGTGCCGATACGACGATGCGTGTGTGGAACATCTCTTCAGGAGACACGCTGTACGTCTATCAAGGGCATACGGGTCTCTTCAATTTCGTGTTCGCGGTTGGATGGGCCTCCAATGGGGCACAGATCGCATCGGGGGGAGCAGATAAAACGGTGCAACTCTGCAATGCCGCCACGGGAAACCGGACGTTGAGCTATAGTGGACATACGGATCGTGTGCTGGCGGTAGCCTGGTCCCCTGATGGGCAATATATTGCTTCCGGCGCAGCGGACAAAACGGTGCAGGTATGGGAGGCCGCCACTGGCACCCTTCTTAACACGTACCTTGGTCATAATGAAGCGGTCTATACCCTGGGTTGGTCTCCTGATGGGAAGTATATCGCCTCCGGCAGTGGGGATAAGACGGTGCAGGTGTGGGAGGCGAGAACCGGTATAGGTGTCTACACATATCATGGACATACCGATATCGTCTATGCACTTGCATTTTCACCCGATGGAAAGGATATTGCCTCCGCGGGAGCCGATAGGGCGGTACAGGTCTGGGATGCCATCAGCGGGAAAGCGGTTTACACGTACCAGGGGCATACTGGTTTAGCAAATGTGGTCTCTGCCCTGGCATGGTCGCCGGATGGGAAACGGATCGCTTCAGGCAGCACGGATAAGACAGTGCAGGTGTGGGATGCCGCTAGCGGAAAACATGCCTATGTTTATCAAAAACATACAGGCACAGTTTTTGTCGTTGAGTGGTCGCCGGATGGGTCGTATATCGCTTCGGGGAGTGCCGATAAGACTGTGCAGATATGGCAAGCACAGTGAAGATACTTTTACCTCATTAGCTGCAACTCTCTACACGGAACGTTCGTGTCACATATGTAGCCTGATTATGTGAAGGCCTATCTCCTGCCAAAAAGCTGGCGCGTATATTGTCCCCTTTAGCCGCAAGACAAGAACGAGAATTGGAGATGTACATGGCAAGCAGACCGATGAGCGACCTCTGGCGTGTCAAACCGATTGACCTCATCCTGAAACAAAGTGGTGGGGGAGAACACGGACTCAAGCGTACCTTAACTGCGTTCAGTATTACTTTGTTAGGCATTGGTGCCATTGTAGGCACGGGTATCTTCGTCCTAACCGGCGTGGCGGCTGCCAAGTATGCCGGCCCTGGATTGATCATCTCGTTCATTGTAGCAGGGATCGTGAGTGGCTTGGCGGCCATCTGCTATGCCGAATTCGCCAGCACGGTGCCTATCGCGGGCAGTGCCTATACGTATTCTTATGCGACACTGGGCGAACTCATCGCATGGATTATTGGTTGGGACTTGATCCTGGAATACGCGGTGGGTGCGGCTGCGGTCAGCATTGGCTGGTCGGGGTATGTCGTTGATCTGCTCAAAGGTGCCTTTGGGTTCACCATTCCTAAAGCCCTTTCCGCATCGCCCTTCTCAGGTGGGATCATCAACTTACCGGCGATACTCATCATTGTGGTGGTCACCGCGTTGTTGATACTGGGAACATCTGAAAGCACCAAAGTAAATAACGTCATAGTGGTTATTAAGCTGGCGGTGATTGTGTTCTTTCTGGTGGTAGGCGTTGGTCACGTTAATCCAGCCAACTGGACGCCGTTTCTCCCCTTCGGGACCGGAGGTATCTTGAAGGGTGCCGCGATTATCTTCTTTGCCTACATTGGTTTTGACCAGATCTCCACTTCGGCAGAGGAGGCACGCAACCCTGGCAAGGATATGCCAATCGCTATCTTTTCCAGCCTGTTGATTTGCACGGTGCTGTACATTCTGGTGACTGCTGTACTCACTGGGGTAGTCTCATATACGAAGCTCGATGTGGCCTCACCGGTGTCGCACGCGATGATCTTGCTCGGCTTGAATGTAGCGGGGTCGATCATATCGGTGGGAGCGATCTGCGGCTTGACGACGGTGTTGATCGTGCTACTCTTTGGGCAGAGTCGCATCTTCTTCTCGATGGCACGCGATGGTCTGCTACCAGCATTCTTTTCACGGATTCACCCACGGTTTCGCACGCCCTATCTGTCGAGTCTCCTTGTGGGCATCGTGGTTGCGCTGGTAGCTGGTTTCACACCCATTGACGTGGTGGCAGAGCTTACGAACATTGGTACCCTGGCGGCGTTCGTGTTGGTTTCGGCGGCAATATTAATCATGCGGCGGACTCAGCCAAACCTGCGGCGTGGGTACCGTGTACCCTTTGTGCCGTGGGTACCAATTCTCTCGATCATTGCCTCGTTCGTGCTGATAGTGAGCTTGCCCCTGATCACCATCCTGCGCTTTATCATCTGGTTGGCAATTGGTCTGCTCATTTACTTCATTTACAGCCGACGACATAGCCACCTGGAAGAGGAGATAGTGGAGGTGGGGTCAGAAGGGGATACAATGGTGGAAAAAGATATATAGCCAATCAGGCTTTTAATTATGTAGCCATGGGCGCAAGGTCAGAAGGGGATACAATGGTGGAAAAAGATATATAGGTGTTCCCTCGCTCTGTCGAGTGTGAGTAATCAAGCGAAGCCACGCCCCTGGAGGGGCAAGGGGGGAGGGGGGGGGACACCGCGGGGGCGGGGGGGGGGGGGAGAGAATGCTTTCCCGCAGAAGGCACGCTTTTTCTGTCCCGA
>JBPCJY010000174.1:0-39191 GCA_051004815.1 Ktedonobacteraceae bacterium | reverse complement strand
CTTTTGCCGCATTCGAAGCTACCTCTCTTCGTTGCGCAAGCAAGGGGTTCACCTGCTCGATGCTTTGGAAGCGACTTTTCGCGGGCAACCCACCCTCCCTTCTTTCAAGGTGTCCTGATTAGTTACTTCTTTTCTTGCATAGAAATGCTTCTCCTAAGCCAAGTTCAGAGTGTATGAATGGTGTGTAAGCGCGGTATTACCTGTCCCCCAGACAGGGTGCGGCCCCTACGGTTGGTTGCTACGTCCATTCTAGAAGTTTATCGAGCCGTTCGAGTATCAGTGTTGGTTGGAGTCCTGAAGCCAGGAGCGTCTCCTGGGTTGCATCGCCAGTCAATACTAAACAGGTTGCCATGCCTGCGTCGATGCCCATGCGGATATCTGTCTCCAGGCGGTCTCCTATTATAATGCACTGTTCGGGCGGCAGATGCAGCATGTCTGTAACCACCTTGATCATGATCGGTGATGGCTTGCCAGTGATAGCTTCGCATGTGACACCAGTGCAAGCCTCAATCGCCGCGATCATTGCCGCACAATCGGGCTGGCCGCCGCCTGGCACCGGGCAGTAGCGGTCGGGGTTGGTAGCGATGAGTCGTGCGCCAGCGCGGATGGCGTCAAAAGCGATCTGGAGCTTTTGATAGACGAATGTGCGATCAAACGAGGCCACGACAATATCGATCTCGCCGGCTGTCTCGCTGAACTGAAAGCCTGCCGCACGCAGATCTTGCTTGAGTGGCTCCTCGCCAACCACAAACAGCCGTGCCTCCGGCATTTCGTGCAGCAACCACTGGACCATCACAAATGATGAGTTTATGATATCGTCTATGGGCGTTGGGATGCCCAGGTGCGTCAGCTTCGCCATATACTGTGCTCTTGTCTTCGTAGGATTGTTTGAGAGAAAGATTGTCCGCCGACCAGCTTTGCGCAGTGCCATTATTGTCTCAGCCGCACCCGGCAGAAGGGTGTCGCCTAAATAAATCGTCCCATCCAAATCGAAGAGATAGGCACTGTACATTATTCACCTACCTATGTATGAGTAGTAGCTGCCCAATAGCCCCCTGGAGCGAAGAGTTCATCGACACACGCGTCAAGGATGCCAGTTTCGTTCACCAGATCAAGCACGGTATAGCGGGAGCGGATGGTACGTGCCAGTATGTAGCTCTCCCGCAACTGTACCACACTGACGCCAATCTCTGCTGGTTCAGTTGGGCAACCCGCAGCTCGCAGCAGAGCGCGGAGGTGTGCTGCCGTCATCAGTTGGTGCTCCAGACGCTCGCGGATGAGCGGCCAGCGTTCCTGGATAAGCAGCAGCCTCTGCCGTAGTTGGTCGGGGGTAATGTATTTAGCAAGGCTCTCCTCGACGGCATTTTCGGCCAACTTCGGAATACTATGTGCCTGCGCGACTCCGCGTCTGACTTCTTCGTGTGAGGGCCAGGCGAGGCAGAGCGCGTCAATATCCAGGCTGGTCAGGTCGCGAGCGAGTACGCGCTCATAGAGTGCCGCCGCAGCTAAAGTGCCGACGGCGACCTTGAAGCCATGGGGGGCTGGCTCGTGACCGTGGGCCAGTGCCTGCATCTCCCACAGATGGCTGAAGCGATGCTCACTGCCGGAGGCTGGTCGCGACGAGGAACTGATCTGCATGGCGATACCGGACAGAATTAACCCTTCAAACAGGTTCTCTATAGCCTGCCTGGTGCCCGCGTGCAGTGCCTGTGGCTCGCCAGTCCAATCGCGCAACGAGTCTTGCACCAACGACCAAGCATGCTTCTCTATCGGCTCGATCTCCAGCGTGTCGGCGAGTATCCAATCAGCACCCGCGGTGACTTTCCCTAACAAGTCACCATAGCCGGCTGAATTCATCTGTGCTGGCGCAGTCACGAGTATGTCTAGATCCGCCACGAGAGCGCGTGGCGCGGGGCATGACATCGTTTGCTTAAAACCGTCTTTGGTAATCGCCGCGCCGAACGCCGTGTAACCATCCACCGAGGCAGCGGTACCAATACACATATATTGCCGCCCGACGCGGTGAGCCGCGAGTTTGGTGATATCGTTGAGTGTGCCCGATCCGACAGCGATGGGTACAGAGTTCATTGTGCGCAGCTTCTCCTCCAATGCCAGCACGTTCTCGAAGCTGGCATACAACGTAGGTGTACCAGGGAACACAATAGGCTCTTCGACTAGCCAGCCGATGGAGCGCAAGTGTTCACACACGGCTTTACCGGCAATGGCATACGTGTTGTCATCAGCCACGACAACTACTGGCTGCTGACCGAACGCTTGCTCAAGCGCGTTACCAACGTCGTTGAGTTTTCCAGTGCCGATACGTAGATAGCGTGTGTCGGAGGCATCGTGCAACGCTGCATCAATGCGGTTGTAGTCCACAACATACCTCTCATTCAAATTTCAGGTTCCGTTGCTGGATCGCCTGAACGTGCTACTCTGATCCTGGTCGTGCGATTTCTATGGTATCTCTCCTTCCTGAACAGTTCGTGTAGGCTACCCTTCGCTCCCAGGGCCAATGCTGGTACGAATCTGATGCTTGAACTCCTGCTCCCACAGAGCTTCAACGCGCTTCAACGCCTCCTCTGGAAGGGGACCGGCCAGCATCGCCTGCATCAGAGACTCCGCCTGCTCAGGAGTGCGAGCACCGGGAATCGTGCTTGAGACGGCGGGATCGCTGATACAGTAGCGAACAGCAAACTCCAACATGGAACAACCAACCTCTCCCGCGATCTGTTGTAAGGCATTCACATGTGAAACCGTTAGGCGGAGTGTCTCACCTGTGAAAACACGGGCACGCCAGTCATCTGGAGGAAACGTCCTGTGCTCCTTCCAGGTTCCGGTCAAGGCACCAGAAGCCAGAGGGACTCGCGCCAGAATGCCTACCTGATGAGTGTGGGCCAGCGGAAAGAGATGGAATCGTGGTCGCTGGTCTAGCAGATTGTAGATGACTTGAATACTGTCGACCCGTCCCGCAACAATTGTATCATTAGCCTCATCAGGTCGATGATCACTGACGGAGATGCCAATGGCTTTGATCTTTCCCTGCTCCTTGAGCTTGAGCATGGCATCATACCATTCGGTCTCTGTATTCCAGCTAGAACACCAAGTATGCAGTTGATAGATATCCACACAATCCACCTGCAAATTGCGCAAGCTCATCTCACACCGTTCTATTAGATAATGCGCTGGAAACTTTTCGCGGATAGCTGTCACGCCGGGGATCGTCTCCCAGTTGCCATCTATGGGTGGCACTTTTGTCGCGACAGGAACTTGCTCACCTCGCTCTTTCAGGACGCGGCCAATCAATTGTTCACTGCGGCCATCTCCATAGACTTGAGCGGTGTCTAATAATCGACAGCCCAAGTCCAGGGCATGGTGGAGGGTCGCTATGGATACCTGATCTTCTTGCAAGCCCCATTCGGCTCCCATAGCCCATGTACCAAGTCCTACACTGGAGACCTCGATGCCTGTCTGTCCCAGTTGCCGTCGTGCATGAGATGATAAGTCGATGTGATGATTCATGATGCTTGTTTTCCTTTTCTCCGGTTCTCCCTCAATCTGGAGATTGCGCCTCTCCTATCTAACGATTCGGCTTTGTGAGCGCATAGTAAGGCATTGATTGCTGTAGGATGAGCCTGGACACTATAATGCGTTACTGAATAACTACTTTCTTGGCAGCACGCGGATCGTGTAGGCACACACTGACATAGGCGGAAGTACGGTTGTCACTTTGTCCACGTCGAACTGAATCTCTTTGAAAGGAGCGGGCTTAATCCGCTCAGGGTTCTGGAACGTGTTATATGCTCCCATCTCCTCGGCGGTTAGAACAGTGCCTGTGACCTCTGACACCCGTGTGCCTCGCAACTCGCAGTACACCTGTGCCTCTTTGTGCGGATCGACATTACACAGCGTGAGGTATACCTTTCCGTCAGGCGCCTGGGAAGCGGAGGCACTGACCTGCGGGATATGGTTGTCATTAAGCGTGTAGGGGTCGGACTCGAGAGAGCAAGGTAACAGGATGGCCTCTTGATGCACCTGATACAGGTCAAAGACATGATAGGTGGGGGTCGTGATCATTGATGCACCATCAGTCAAGATCAGGGCCTGGAGAACGTTGACTGTCTGGGCAAGATTGGCCATCTGGACGCGGTCGCAGTGGTTGTTGAAAATGTTGAGGGTCAAGCCAGCCACTAAGGCATCACGCATCGTATTTTGCTGGTAGAGGAAGGCTGGATTGGTTCCTGGTTCTACATCATACCAGGTACCCCATTCATCAACGATTAAGCCAACGCGTTTGTCAGGATCATAGTGATCCATAATGTTGCCATGGCGACGGAGCAATTCTTCCATACGCAGAGAGTGGCTGAGGGTATCGAACCAAGCATGTTCATCGAAGCCAGTAGCCGGCCCTTTGGCATTCCAGGCTTCTTCACGAGGTCGAGTGTAGTAGTGGAGGCTCAAGCCATGCATGTAACGAGCGGCATCCCGCATCAGAACCTCAGTCCAGGCATAATCAGCAGCGTTAGGGCCACAGGCGATCTTGAAAACCGTATTGTCGCTGAGATTGCGGACGTAGCTTTGGTAGCGGCGGTAGAGGTCGGTATAGTACTCTGGCCGCATACTGCCGCCGCAGTCCCAGTTCTCGTTGCCCACCCCGAAATACGGCAGGCTCCATGGCTGATCGCGCCCATTTTTCCGACGCAGGTTGGCCATCTGTGAGCCACCAGCAAAGGTCATGTATTCTATCCATTGTTCCATTTCTTGCACAGTTCCGCTGCCTACGTTGCCACAGATATAGGGGTCGGCACCGATCATGGTGCAGAGGTCAAAAAACTCGTGTGTCCCGAACTGATTGTCTTCTACCACTGATCCCCAATGGGTATTGACACGGCTCGGACGTTCTGTACGAGGGCCGATACCATCCTGCCAGTGGTACTCGTCGGCAAAGCAGCCGCCAGGCCAACGTAGCACCGGCACATGAATCTTGCGCAGGGCCTCTACCACATCATTGCGAATCCCTCTGGTGTTAGCAATGGATGAGTCTTCGCCGACCCAGATGCCCTCGTAGATACAGCGTCCCAAATGTTCAGCAAAGTGGCCATACACATTCTTATTGATCTTCTGTTTGCCTTGATCTGCCTGGATAGTGAGATAATTCATAGCTATTTTCCCTTTATGGCGACTACCTCAGTCCATGAGCGAGAAGGTAGTACATGTCGTTCCAGCGGATCTCTTTCTTGAATGCTGAGAGGGTGGTGTCATGGTTGATGAGCAAAAACTCCATGTCGGCGATTTCCGCGAAGTCTTCCAGATGTTCGACCGTCAGTGGCTGGCTAAAGCCAGTATGATGCGCCCCTCCGGCGAGTATCCAGGCTGTGGCGGAAGTTTTCAAGTCAGGCTGTGGCCTCCATACTGCTCTGGCGACTGGGAGCTTCGGTAGGGGTTCATGTGTCGGCACCACCTCGACGGTATTGACGAGCATGCGGAAGCGATTGCCCATATCCATCACTGCGGCATTAACGCCTGGTCCAGGTTGCGCATCAAACACCAGGCGCACCGGGTCAGCCTTGCCACCAATGGAGAGCGGGTGAATTTCCAGCGAAGGCTTCTGCTCAGTGATGGTAGGGCATACTTCCAGCATATGTGCTCCCAACCCCATCATGTCGTTGTCGTTCAGGTGATAGGTGTAGTCTTCCATGAAGGACGTCCCACCACGCAAGCCAGCACTCATGACCTTCATTGCCCGCACCAGGGCCGCCGTCTTCCAGTCGCCCTCGGCCCCAAACCCATAGTTCTCGGCCATCAAGCGTTGAACCGAGAGGCCGGGGAGTTGCGTGAGACCGTGTAGGTCCTCGAAGGTCGTGGTGAAGGCTTTGAACTGACCCTCCGCAAGGAAATGCCGCAAGCCGATCTCAATGCGTGCACCCTCACGCAGAGACTGATACTGGTTGCCGCCACGGCGTAGCGATGGTGCCACCTCATAGCGTTCGTTGTATTCCTTCACAAGTTGATCAATCTCGCTGTCCGTCACCTGGTTCACGTAGGCGACGAGATCGCCGACGCCGTACCCGGAGACGTCGTAGCCCAACCTGATCTGGGCTTCCACTTTATCGCCTTCGGTGACGGCCACTTCGCGCATATTGTCGCCGAAGCGGGCGATCCTGGCCCCTTGCGCATCGGACCAGGCACAGGCGGCACGCGCCCATGTTCCCAAACGGTGCTGGACATCTTCATCCTGCCAGTGTCCAACGACCACCTTGCGGTTCAAGCGCATGCGGCTGCCGATGAAGCCGAATTCGCGATCTCCGTGGACGGACTGGTTAAGATTCATGAAGTCCATGTCGATTTCCGCCCACGGTATGTCGCGATTGTACTGGGTATGCAGATGCACGAACGGCTTTTGCAGCGCAGTTAATCCAGCGATCCACATTTTGGCCGGGGAGAAGGTATGCATCCACAGGATCAGGCCAACGCAGTTGCTCGTGGAATTGGCTTCCAGGCACAACTGGCGAATCGCTTCAGGGGTGGTCAGAACAGGTTTCAAGACGATGTTGACGGCGATGTGCTCGGTATGGGAAAGGGCCTGTGCGATCTCCGCGGAATGGTCAGCGACTTTCTCAAGCGTCTCAGGGCCGTAGAGGTGTTGGCTTCCGGTGACGAACCACACCTCGAACTGTTTCAGGTCTATTATCATGGGTTGCTTCCTATCTCTGTCCATAGACATGGAGGTAGCGGTGATGGAGCCGGGCCACGTCTTGCGGGGCGATTTCGTCAGGCTGACCAAGTTGCAGGGCGAGCCAGACCGCTCGCGCCACATCTTCCACCATCACGGCTGCCTTGACGGCGGCGCGGGCAGTGGGGCCGATAGTGAAGACACCGTGATTCTTCAAGAGTACGGCCGCGGACTGACCAATGTTCTCAACCACCTCCCGACCAATTTCCTCACCGCCGATCAAGGCAAAACCCGCGCAAGGAATCGGGCCACCAAATTCGTCAGCGATAGCAGTGAGGTAGACGGGGATCGCCTGGCCGAGGGCGGCAAAGGCGGTGGCATAGGAGGAGTGGGTGTGAACCACGCCGTTGACATCGGGACGGTGTCGGTAGATGTAGAGATGGCTGGCGGTATCGGAAGAAGGCTTAAGTTTCCCTTCGATGATTTCGCCTGCCAGGTTCACCACCACATGATCCTCTGGTTGCAACTCATCGTACAGCACACCGCTGGGCTTAATCACCACCAACCCACTCGCTGGATCGCGAGCACTCACGTTGCCGCCCGTCCAGACGACCAGACCGTTCCTGGGCAATTCCTGATGCAGTTTCCAGACCTGTTCTTTAAGCTGTTCGAGCATGTCATATCTCCTCAGTGTGTGGTTGCGCAAGGATCGTTTCTCTCAGACGCTTGAGGTGCTTCATCACGTCATTAGCACCGCGCCCAAAATAGTCATACAGGATGGAGTACTCTCGATACAACTGGTCGTATATTTTCTGGTGCTGGGGAATCGGTTTGAACGTCTCCTCACGTAGATGGGCCATGTGTCTGCTGGCTTCGAAGATGGAAGCGTATCCCCCGGCCTCGGCACCCGCGGCCACTGCCCCATACATGGCCGAGCCATACGCGCCCCCCTGAATGGTGCGTGTCTGGTAAATGGGCAAGCCGGTGACGTCGGCGTAGATCTGCATCAGCAACTTGTTGCGCTCTGGCAGGCCGCCCGCAGCCACGATTTCTCTGACCGGAACACCATGAGTATTGAAATCATCGATGATGGTGCGTGTGCCATAGGCGGTGGACTCGATCAACGCCCGGTAGATTTCCTCCGGTCGAGTTGCCAGGGTCGTGCGGTTGCCATTCCACCAGTCCAGTGCCAGTAGGCCGCTCTCACCTGGCTGTAAGAGGGCCGCCTTGCCCTCCAGGAATTGATGAATATTCAGAGCACGAGTCTCGGCCTGATCGGTGTAGGAGGTAGGCACACACTGCTCCACAAACCAGGCAAAACTATCGCCCACGCATGATTGGCCGGCTTCATACCCCACAAAGCCAGGGACGATGCCATCCTGTACCGCGCCACAAATACCTGGTACCTCACGCTCCTCCGTGCCGAGCAGCATATGACAATTGGAGGTACCCATGATGATGACCATTCGTCCGGGTTCGAGAACCGTGGCGGCAGGGACGGCAACATGGGCATCCACATTAGCAACGGCGACAGGGGTGTCAGGGTTCAATCCGGTCCAGCGGGCGGCTTCCGCAGCCAGACCGCCAGCCTTCGAGCCGAGTGGGGAGAGTGTGCGGCACATTTTCTCATCGACGATATGTTCCATGCGAGGATCCAATGCTTTGAAAAACTCGTTCGGCGGGAAGCCGTCACGCTTCGACCAGATGGCCTTGTAGCCTGCTGTACACGCGTTGCGTGTTTCCACGCCGGTGAGCTGCCACACCACCCAGTCGGCAGCCTCGATCAGCCGAGCGGCGGCAGCATAGACTTCGGGTGCCTCGTCCAGTATCTGCCACGCCTTGGGAAAGAACCATTCGGAGCTGATCTTGCCACCGTAGCGATCCAGGAAGGTGTACCCCAGGTCGCGAGCGATCTGATTCAGTTTGTTGGCTTCGGGCTGCGCGGCGTGATGCTTCCACAACTTGACCCAGGCATGTGGGTTGTTGCGCCACTGCGGCAAGAAACAGAGCGGTGTCCCGTCGGCAGTCGTCGGCAGCATGGTACAGGCTGTGAAGTCAATGCCGATACCGATAACATCATCCGGCTTCACGCCGCTTTCGGTCAGCACCGTCGGAATCGTCGTCTTGAACACTTCCAGGTAATCATTGGGGTCTTGCAAGGCCCAATCAGGCTCGAGAGTAATCGTGGTAGCGGGGAGCGTCTCGTCGATGACACCATGCGCGTACGGATGCACACTACTGGCTAGTTGGCTTCCCGTGTTGATATCCACCAGTATTGCACGACCGGACTCTGTGCCGAAATCGACGCCGATGGCATAGTGCGAGGTTGACCGAGGCGACGTGTTCATGAACGCCTTCCTCCTTCATAAATATCTCTTGGTAGGGAAAGAATACTAAGAGATCGTAGAAGATGAGTTACCAGATACAAGGGAAAAGAACGCGTTCTTAACCCCTACTTTACAACGTTGTAAAGCAGGGGTTAAGAACGATGCTGTAGAGCGACAGGGTGGTACACAGAACCTTTTGAAGCAAGTAGCTTTGCGGCGTAGTATGTTGTAATCATTAGCCTTAACTATTATGGTAATCAGCATTTCTTACGATATCTTCTATTTGTAGGATGTTTTCTTAACGCTGTACCCACTCATAGGAGGCTAAAATGGACCTCGAAGACATTCTGGGCAGAACACCACTTGAGCAGCGCATCAGCAGGCGCATATTTTTACGCAATACAGCCCTTACTGCTGCTGCTGGTCTGGTCGCGGCATCATGTGGGCCATATACATTGGCAGCGGGCAATGGTACGCCTCTCACGTACTGGAATCTCTTCAGCGGCGGTGACGGACTGCGCATGAATCAGATGGTAAGCGACTTTGCCGGGAGCCAGTCTGACATCGCAGTGAACTCCGTGACCCTCACCTGGGGAGCCCCATATTACACCAAGCTGGCGATGGCGGCGGTAGGAGGACAACCGCCTGATGTCGCCATTATGCATCTATCGCGTATGCTGGGCTATGCACCAGCGGGTCTCTTGCAGCCTTTCGACGAGGCTCAGCTCGCACAGTACGGCATCACCGCTGACAAATTCTTGCCAGAGATCTGGAATAGCGCACACTTTGGGGGGAAACTCTACGCTATTCCGCTCGATACGCACCCGTTTGTGATGTACTACAACACTGATATCTGCCGCAAGGCAGGGTTGCTGGGAGCAGATGGAAAGCTGGTGCCGCTGGTTGGCCCGAACGCGGTTATCGCTGCTTTCCAGAAAGTGCAGAAGGCGACTGGAGCACTGGGGCTAGCTCTCGACGTTCAGGATGTGAACCCATGGCGTCTCTTTTATGCCCTCTACAGTCAGTTGGGAGGAAACATCCTTACACCTGATGGCAGTAAGCTGGTTCTGGATGACGCTAAAGCATTGCAAGCACTCTCATTCATGACGGACCTGACGCTCAAGGCCAAGGTTGCCACTCCGACGACAGATTATGGCGGCGCGGTGGCGTTATTCGCCAGTGGCAAGGCGGGATTCTTCTGGAATGGTGAGTGGGAGGTGACAACCTTTCAGGATGCCAAGCTGCCTTTCAACATGACCCTATTCCCCAACATCTTCGGCAACAACAAAACCCAGGCCGATTCGCATACCTTTATTCTTCCCAAGCCGAGCGTGCTGGATCCGCAGCGGCTGGCTGACTCGCTCAAGTTCATTAGCTTTATGCTCAAAGATAGCGCGGTCTGGGCACAAGGTGGTCACATTCCCGCGTATCAGCCTGTCATCAAAAGTGCAGCCTATCAGAAGCTGGAGCCGCAAGCAAACTACGCGGCTGAGGCGCAATATGTAGTGTACGATCCTCCTGCCTGGTTCAGCGGCTCCGGGTCGCAAATGGAGACGCAGGCGGGGGCGGCATTCCAGGCCGTGATGGGTGGACAGATCACTGCGCAACAAGGGCTGGATCAGTATCGTAGCTACATGCAAAAGATGCTCAATACACCAAGCCCGGTCTAATTGGCACGGCGTTCATCTCGTAGCGCATCACTCTCTATCTCAAGGAGGAAACAACTATGGCAATGATGCAACCAGCGGTACCGGAAACGGAGCAAGCTCTCGCCACCAAACAGGTGGTCAGTTCGGGAGGCGGAGGCAATCGGCGAACTGCCTTGACCGGGTTTGCCTTCGTGCTGCCATTCCTGATTGCGTATGCGCTCTTCCTGCTGTGGCCCATCATCCTCGGGTTACGCATGAGCTTTTTTAATTGGAGCCTGGTGGGAAAAGGTACTTCGGACTTCACGGGCCTCTCGAACTACGGAGAAGCCCTGGCTGATCCGGCTTTTTGGACATCGCTGTGGCACACTATCCTGTTCACCATTCTCAGTACACCGATTCTGGTTGTGCTCGGGCTTGGCCTGGCACTGCTGGCAAACACCGTGCCATGGGGCAAGGGCTTCTTCCGCCTCGCTTTCTTTGCCCCGTACGTGCTCCCTTCCGCCGTTGTGGCATTGATCTGGATCTGGTTGTACGAGCCGGGATTTGGCTTGATCAGTGGATCGCTGGTGGGGATAGGTTTGGGGAATATCGGCTGGCTGACCAGCGCGAATGTCGCGATGATCTCGATCGTGTTAACGACGGTGTGGTGGACGATCGGTTTCAACTTCATATTGTATCTTGCAGGCTTACAAGAGATTCCGGCGGAAATGTATGAGGCCGCCTCGATTGACGGAGCAGGCACATGGACACGCCTGCGTTACGTGACGATACCACTGTTGGGGCGTACCACCATGCTGGTTCTCGTATTGCAGGTGCTGGCGTCTTTGAAGATATTCGATCAAATCTACCTGATGACAACAGGGGGACCGAATTTCTCCACGGAACCGATCATCGAATACATCTATGATACGGGT
Source organism: Ktedonobacteraceae bacterium (assembly GCA_051004815.1). Classification (GTDB taxonomy): domain Bacteria; phylum Chloroflexota; class Ktedonobacteria; order Ktedonobacterales; family Ktedonobacteraceae; genus JBBQXY01. The sequence goes on along the minus strand of JBPCJY010000174.1, from coordinate 27,628 downwards.
TTCACATCATACCGTGTGGGTTATGCTTCGGCCATGTCATACCTCTTCTTCGTGATCATTCTTGTCGTCTCCATAGCGATGTTCTCGCTGCTCAATCGTCGAGGAGGAAACGCCTGATGATAGACTCTACTGTGAACCAGACGGTCACCAATGTAAGGGCTAGAACTGAAGCAAAGGCGATAGCACGGAGCCAGGGGCCGTCGCGGAACCCGATCCCACAAGTTATCGCCTTTGTTGTACTGCTCATCGCGGCGGTGCTTTGGATTATTCCCCTGGCCTGGGCCGTAGACACGGCCCTCAAACCTGAGAGTGAGACCACCACCGTTCCGATCAGTTGGATTCCCTCTCACTTCACGTTAGACGCGTTCGTCAAGGTACTAAGTGCCGGTGGGCTACTGCGCTGGTATTTGAATAGTGCTTTCACGTCTATCGTTATCACCGTCGTCACCGTTATACTGGCGAGCCTGGCAGCGTATGGCTTCTCGCGTGTACGGTTTCCCGCCAAAGGGTTCCTGTTCTGGCTGATTATGGCGGGCATCATGGTTCCTCCACAGGTACTGATCGTGCCGTTGTTCACGGAGATCAATGCGTTTCGCATGGTGGACACCTACTGGGGCATCATCCTGCCGCAGATCGCTGCCCCCTTTGCGATCTTTATCCTTAAGCAGTTCTTTGATGGGATTCCGCACGAGCTTGGGGAAGCGGCCATCGTGGATGGAGCCAGCCAATTTCGTGTGTTTTGGCAGATATGGTTGCCTCTAGCCAGGCCAGCACTCGCGGCGGTGGCGATATTCACCTTTGTGGCATCCTGGAACAACTTCATCTGGCCATTTATTGCGATCACAAACACCAATATGATGACCATCCCGGTGGGGCTGGCCAATGTGCAAAGTGCGTATGGCATTCACTATGCACAGATCATGGCCTCGGCTGTACTGGGTGGATTGCCGCTGCTCATTGCGTTCATGTTCTTCCAGAAACAGATCGTACAGGGTATTGCTGGCACTGGCTTGAAGGGTTAGTAGCTCATGGAAAGGTTTTCATCATGGCATCTTTTTCATCAGAGCAAGGATATCCTTTGCCCACATCAATGAAGCAGCCTGATCCAACATGGATGCCGGTCTCCTGGAAGGCGGTGACTATCGACGATACGTTTTGGACGCCGCATCTGCGAGTAAACCGCGAACAGACGCTGCCACTTATCTACCGCATCAGCCAGGAGACGGGCCGTATCGACAACTTTCGGCTAAACTGGAAACCAGGCATGGAGCCGATCCCGCACATCTTCTGGGACTCGGATGTTGCCAAGTGGATTGAGGCGGCAAGCTACAGCCTGGGTACTCATCCCGATCCGGAACTGGAAGCGAAAGTTGACGAAGTCATCGGTCTTATTGCAGCGGCCCAGCAGCCTGATGGGTATCTCAATACCTACTTCACTGCCGTTGAGCCAACGAAACGCTGGACGAACCTGCGTGATTGGCACGAATTATATTGTGCCGGGCATCTGATCGAAGCGGCGGTGGCTCATTTCCAAGCCACGGGTAAACGCACTCTGCTGGATACGATGTGTCGCTATGCGGATTATATCGACACTGTCTTCGGCAGCGAACAGGGGAGGAAGCGCGGCTATCCTGGGCATGAAGAGATTGAACTCGCGCTGGTGAAACTGTATCGGGTCACAGGAGAGAAGCGGTATCTGCATTTGAGTCAGTATTTTGTGGATGAGCGCGGACGGCAGCCTCATTATTTTGATAAAGAGGCGCGTCTACGCGGCGACGATCCTATAGTGTATCACCACAAGACGCACGAATACAGTCAAGCGCATCTGCCCGTGCGCGAACAACATGAGGTTGTCGGCCATGCTGTGCGTGCCATGTATCTCTACAGTGCCATGGCCGACCTTGCACGCGAGCTACACGATCAAGGCTTGTTTGATGCTGACCAGCGTCTCTGGGACAACCTCTGTACGACGCGCCTGTATATTACTGGCGGACTTGGACCTTCGCGGCACAATGAGGGATTCACGACGGACTACGACCTGCCGAACGAGACGGCTTACGCGGAGACGTGCGCGGCCATCGGCTTCGTCTTCTGGAACCATCGCATGCTGCAACTTGACTGCAATGCACACTATGCAGACATACTGGAGCGTGCGCTTTACAATGGCGTTCTGAGCGGTGTCTCACGGGATGGACAGACGTTTTTCTACGAGAACCCGCTGGCCAGTTTGGGTGGGCATCATCGGGAGAAGTGGTTTCGGGTCGCTTGTTGCCCGCCCAACATTGCTCGCCTCTTCGCGTCACTTGGGCAGTACATCTATAGCGTGAATGATACGGATATCGCGGTGCATCTTTATATGCAGAATACCGCCCAGGTGAGCATAGGTGGGCGCGAAGTGGCCGTGCGGCAGGAGACGACCTATCCGTGGAATGGCAAGATTGCCCTACGACTGAGTATGGATAAGCCAACAAGGTTTGGGCTGAGACTGCGTATTCCCGGGTGGTGTGAGGATGTCCAACTCAGAGTGAACGGAGAGGCGTTTGAGATAGATGGTCATCTGGAACAAGGCTATGTGCGGGTGGAACGTGTATGGCAGAGCGGCGATAGGGTAGAACTCGAACTGGCGATGTCGGTCAAGCGCATGTACGTGCATCCTGATGTTCGTCAGGATGCTGGCTGCGTCGCTCTCCAACGTGGTCCCCTCGTCTACTGTTTGGAAGGGGCTGACAATAACGTGCCACTGCATCGCATTGTCGTGCCGAGAACAACAGAACTGGCAAGCCAATTTGAAGCTGATGTGCTTGATGGTGTGACCATCGTCCGTGGCGAGGCACTCGTCGAGGATGACACTGGTTGGGTAGGAAGGCTCTATCGGTCGTGGCCCGCCTCGTTGCAGCCATGTGTAATCACAGCAATTCCATACTATGCCTGGGATAACCGCGAACCGGGCGAGATGCGCGTCTGGTTGCGGGAAAGCGAGGGTTGATACTGTCCAACTTCTTGGCGAAGCAGCGGGAGTTTGGTATCATAGAAGCAAGCTCCAGGATAAGGAGGAAGGACAGAAATAGACATGGCAGCAACATTGAGAGATGTCGCACAAAGGGCAGGCGTCTCCATCAAGACGGTCTCCAATGTCGTGCATGACTATGAGCATGTGACCGACGAAGTGCGCGAACGCGTCCAGCAGGCATTGAAGGAGTTGCGGTATCAGCCCAATCTGCCCGCTCGCTATCTGCGTACAGGTCGCGTGGGCGTGTTGGCTTTTGCCATTCCGAATCTGAGCAACCCCTACTTTTCTGATGTTGGCACAGCTATCATTGCAGCCGCCGCCGCTCGATCCTATACGGTGCTAATCGACTGCACCGGGGGCGAGCGGGACAATGAGTTACGGGTCTTAGATGGGCTGCGTCCACATCTGATCGATGGTGTTATCTTGAGTCCGCTGGCATTAGAACCTGGTGATCTACAGGCGCGGCAGGGACAGGCTCCGCTGGTGCTTTTGGGGGAACACCTGCTGGATACTGACGTGCCTTACGATCACATTGCCAACAGCAATGTAGAGGCCGCTCGTCTGGCTACCTCCCATCTCCTGGCGTTGGGTCGCCGTCGCATTGCTGCCATTGGCAACCTTGGGACGATAGCGATCATGGGAGGAACTGGTGGACAGCGTCGGCTGTGCGGCTATAGCGAGGCCTTAGCCCAGGCAGGGCTATCCGTGGATCCTCAACTCATCGTGCAGGTCACCTCTTACAGTCGCCTGGCGGGGGTACATGCAATGCAGCAATTGTTAGCCTTAGACCAACCGCCGGACGCGGTTTTCTGTTTTAACGATCTCTTAGCATTGGGGGCGATGCGTACACTGCACGAGGGCGGCTACCGGATTCCGGAGGACGTGGCGGTGATGGGCTTTGACGATATCGAGGAGGCAAGCTTTGCGATGCCCTCTTTGAGTACCGTTGTGCCAGACAAGCAGCGGATGGGAGAACTGGCCGTATCCTTTCTGCTGGAGCGTATTGAGGGGACGCGCACTGGCCCAGCCGAACGGGTGGAAGTGCCTTTCCACCTGATGGTACGCGAGAGTACAGGCAAGGTGACTTAGAGAGTGTGTTCCGTGCTATGGGAAAACCTCACCTGCCAGGGTATCGAGCGTCAAGATCAACTGGCTCGCCTGCTCTATCGTTCTGAAGGCTTCTTTCACTTCACGGGTGAGCGCGAGAGGAACCTCATAACCGACCGTATACCCCCTCCATCTGGGAGTCGTCACCAAGCCAGGAACGGCAGTGAGTGGGTTGGGATCATTGGATACCACCCAGAGCGCATCGCGGTCAATGAGTGCCGGCATCGTGCCTTTCCTCACAAGACCAGCCAGGTCAGCAAAAAGAGTGGCTTGACTACGACCGAGAATCTGCGCCCAACAATCGGGACGGGACCACCCTCCCAGCGTCTTTTCCTGTGCGAGGATACTCACGCCAAGTTCAGTGAGCAGCTTGATCGTGTGGGCGGTATTGGCGCGGCCTTGCCCATGGCGGAACTTCTGCGGATGCGTGTATAAGTGTTCACCGGCCTGCCATAAGGTCGTTGCCCACCCTTTGAGCAACTCATGAGATGCCGACCAGTAGTAACCTTCCTTCACCTGTAGCTGGTAGCCGATGTCTCTACAGCACTTCACCTGTGGTGTGCTCATCCACTCCCCATCCAGGCCGCTCGGAAGCCGTTTGCCATCGAAGAGGGAACCAACTCGCTCAGCACTGACACGCCAGATGCCTGGGCGGATGTCATCACATGCGCGTCCATTCGAGGAATACTGCGGTACACCTGTTCCCAGCTGGACTCCCATACATGCTTGCAGGTAGCGCGAGAGGTGTGTGTATTTGTGCAAATACCTTTGGTGCTGCTCCACCCGTGTCAAGGGGCGCATCCATAGCAGGTCTCGTGCGCTCTCCAGCAGAGGAATGGGAGTCCCATCGCTACTGAGCAAGGTGCGGGGGTCTACCGGAGAAGACCCAAGCCACGAGGCAGAGTGGTCGCGGGTGAGCTCGGTGAGTAGCCGGTGGGCAACCAGATTGGGTGCATCGGTCACAGACCTTGCCAGTGTTTGATCCAGGTAGGTGACGGTGGCGAGCAAGCTCCTGGCATCGGGAAGCACCCAATCCCACCCAGTGTGTTCTGGGAAGATGAGCGCAAGGCGACGCTCTTCCCGATAACCGCTCCCCTTTGGCCAGAGGAGGGCATCGATGGGTCTGGTGGGTGCATGCGGATGGGGGTGGACGATGACAGCCCAGTGGCTCTGTACCTGCTCGAACCAGGCACATGTGATGGTTCGTGAGCGTGTTGTGGCTGGCATTACCCAGACCTCGGTCAATCCGGCCTGCCACAGATGTTCAAGCAGTCCACTCAGTTCGCTCAGGTGCGGTGGAAGTAGGATCGAGCGCAGTGCTCGCTTGCCCTGGACAACGTCAACCAGGAGTATTTCAGTGTCTGTGAGGACGCCGATTGTCTTCTGTGAGTTCATGATCGTATGTGTTTTCTCTTTTTATTGCTTTAATGTAGGAATTATTCTTCCCGAGGCGGGCAAAAGCGGCAAGAGGGAAGACAGACATTTGGAGAGAAGACTGTCCGTGAGCGGACGGGAGAGGGATTCGGCCTGTCATTCTGAGCGGAGCGAAGAATCTGCACCTGGGCGAGCGAGAGATTCTTCGCGGCGCTCAGAATGACAGGCTTATCTCCAAATGTCTGGAGGGAAGACGTGATGCTTGACATCGTGCTCTTCCCTGGTATACTTGTTCTAGTTATTTGTCATCTGTCTTTGTAGAAGAAAGACGCTTGCTTTTCCATGGCTCTGCATCCATCCATCTTCTTTCAAGGTGGCACACTTGTGCTTCAACATAGCGAGGACATTGAGCATGTTCCGGTGCCATTTCAATGGGTCAAGAGTCGCTGGCGTTGTGAGGCCTATCACTATCAGGAGGTGCTTCCGTGGATACAAGAACAGCATATTCGCAACGCTATTCCGCGCTGGCAACGCCTTGGACTCACACTGCATGAGAGCAGGGAGCTGCACGAGTATCAGCAGCAGGCCCTTGACGCATGGAAACAGGCGCGAGGACGAGGAAGCGTCGTGTTACCGACGGGGGCGGGAAAAAGCCTTGTAGCAATCCATGGCATCCTTCATGTGAACTCCTCAGCGGTTATCATCGCTCCGACGACGAGTCTTGTCTACCAGTGGTACGCCCTTTTAACCAATATGTTCCAGACGGAGATCGGCGTGTACTACGGCGGGGAAAAACGCGTTCTCCCGCTGACCGTGACGACGTATCACTCCGCGGGGGATCTGATCGCCGAGCATGGCAATACCTTCAAACTGCTCATCTGTGATGAAGTTCATCACTTACCTGCCAAAACATGGGGCGAAGCCGCACTGATGGCAGCTGCCCCTTATCGCCTTGGGTTGACCGCAACCTATCCCGAAGAACGCGAACAAATCGGTGAGCGTTGGCGACTCGATGAGCTGATCGGGCCGATTGTCTACACGCAGCGGCTCGAGACGCTAGTGGGAAAGCAGCTTGCAGCATATCGAACCCAGCGTGTGCGTGTAGACCTGACGCTTGAAGAACGTGCTTCCTATGACGCCGCCTATGAGGTCTACACCGGATTTGTCCGTGAGCGCGGGTTGCGACGAACGCATGGAGCCGGATGGTTGCGCGAATTGATGCGTCTGTCGACCTTTGATCCACTCGCTCGGCGGGCCTGGCTCGCTCGGCGACAGATATTGCACCTGCTTGACGGCTGCCAGGGGAAATTGGCAGCCCTTGAGGAGTTATTGCATGAGCACGCGGGGGAACGTATCCTGGTGTTTACCGAATCCAATGCGGTGGCCTATACGATTGCACGGCAGTATCTTGTACCCGTGATTACGCATGAAACCCATGTCGCTGAGCGCAAGCACATTCTCGACGCTTTCCAGAGCGGACACTACAGCGTGATTGTGACCTCTAAAGTGCTCAATGAAGGAGTCGATATCCCGGAAGCGAAGGTGGCGATTGTGCTTGGAGGGGGAGCAAGTAAGCGCGAATATATCCAGCGACTCGGGCGCATCCTGCGCAAAAAAGAACCGCTGCAAGCGGTACTGATCGAGGTGCTGGTACGCCATACGATAGAAGAGGGAAAAGTCCAACGTCGTCATAGGCCCCAGGAGACGGTTGATGTTGACCAGTGAACTGATTAAGCCCAGGTTACGGATGCAAGGCTCAACCCTGCGCGTCGAGATGGTGAATGAGCAGGACCCGTCCTTGCAACAAACCGCACAGGATCTCCTCTGCTTATTCCAGCAATATAGTGGCCAATCGCAAGCTGCCTGGGAGGAGGCGGTGCATGTGTACGAAGGAGCACGCATGGATTATGTCCTCATTCGCGGACTGACCAAAGTGCTGATAGATGCTGCTACTTTCACGCCTCTCGTACCCCCTCTTCCGCCAGCGACACTTCGTGAGCAGATGTTTGCGTATGGTCCTGTCTTTAGAAAACCTGATCTTTTTCATACGACGGCCCGCCAGGAGGTGCTCCAGGAAGTCGCGGAGACACTGGACCTATCGCACGGAGAGCTGGACGAGCTGCTCTTTGCTGATCGGCACGCCTCGTATCGTCTCACCGAGGCAGGTCCCGCATGGACGCCAGCAGCGTTACTTGCCCGCTATAATCTGGAACTGGCGCGAGGAGCACTCTACTGGGCATCGCATATCACCGTCGAGGTATCGAGCAACTACAAAGATCTGTGGAAATACATCAAATTATTCAAATTGATGTTCTGGGCCGAGCCAAAGGAAGGAGGTGGATACCGCATCGAGCTTGATGGCCCCATCTCGCCCTTTGTCTCTTCCACCCTCAGATACGGGAGGCAACTGGCAGCGTTCCTGCCCGCTTTATTTCTGTGCGACCAGTGGCGCATGTACGCACATGTCTATCCCCCGCAGGGACGAGGGGAGATGCTGTATTATCTCGATCATACCAGTACACTCCATTCCCACTTTAAACGGTCGGGGGAGTTCGATAGTCGGCTCGAAGCAGATTTTGCCCACGAGTTTGAGCAAAAGCTTGGCGGCACACGAGGACACTGGCACCTCAGTCGTGAAAGCGAGCTGCTTCTGTTGGGGGATACGGTCATGGTGCCCGATTTCGTCCTGATTGACACCAACGATGAGAAGCGACGTATTCTGATTGAGTTGGTCGGATTCTGGCACCCGAACTATCTGCGCAGGAAGGTAGAGAAGGTTCGTGCCGCACAGTGTGCTCACCTTCTGCTGTTAGTTTATAAGGGTTTGAATGTCACGGCAGAAGCCTTTCAGGATAGCGCAAGCCAGGTCATTTTCTTCCAAAACAAACCGGTTCTGAAGGAAGTGATGGCAACGGTCGAAGACATGGCTGAGCGTCTGTATGGTCCGCGTGCAAAGCCAGGATAGAGTAGCATGTCAATTGGATCATTCAGTGCATTGCTGAGTAGATGAAACGACCCAGCCTGTTGAAAAAGTGGACGCCAGTGAGAGACACTACTGAATGGGTGGCTTTTCGTTCCGTTGTTCTCCGAGTGATTGGTAAGTGCTCGTCCTGTTACTTATGAGCTTTTCAGACGTTCTTCTTTTATAAGAAACAAGCTAAATTTATCAATGGTTTCTATTTGGAAATATCGATATATTAATCTTTCCATGATGAAGAACAACAGAGGCAAATAATGAGCGATACTGGCTTGTGGCACCCGGTCTCAGAGACGCCATTGTCTCCTCCTCCAGGAGACATATCAGACAGTCCCATACTCAAAATACCAGTACGTCCCAAGCATACGCCATTGCCTCTAACTCCAGAGGACATATCAGAGAGTCCCACACTCAAAAGAATACCAGTGTTCCCCAGGCAGACATCATTTCTTCTCTTTCCAGAGGACATATCAGAGAGTCCCACACTCAAAAGAATACCAGTGTTCCCCAGGCAGACATCATTTCTTCTCCCCCAGGAGGATGAACCAAGCGTGGAGGATGTCCCGGATCAGCAAAGCGATCATCAGGCTGCATTGCCGCACCAAATGCAGCGCAAGAATAGCCGCCGCACGGCAGTGATCGCGCTTCTGCTCTTGCTTCTTGCGAGTGGTATCGTTGGAACCGTGTTGATCTTCAGTCAGAAAGTTACATGGGCTGGATTCACGGAGCAGGAAACATTCTTAGCTAGCTCGAAGTTCCTCCTGGGCCTGTGCATCACGCTGGCGATTGCCTTCACCGTCGCTTTCAATATCATCTCACGCGTCAGCCTATCAACAACGAAGTATGAGTCTGCTTACACCATCTTGTGGCAGTTGTTTTGCGCACTGCTTTCCCCCTTTTTCCTCCTGTTTGATCGGTTCTCCATCAGTGTCAACTCGCATGTGCTGCTGCTGTTTGTGCTCTCAGTCGTGCTATGGGCATTGGTCGATGCGTTCCTGTTTTCGGCTTTTAAGCATGAAGAGGCCAGCGTTCTCTCGGCCATTTTTCCGTTGAATTTCGTGTTCACCTTTGTGGTCAGTGTCGTCTTCTTTCACTCGGCGATCAAACTGACGATCATTGTCGGGTTCCTCATCATCATGGTGGCCTCAGTGCTGATCGGCGTAGTTCACACGCGCCTTCGGCTATCAAAAGGTATTGTGTTTGGACTCCTGTATAGTTTCTTCCTGGGGGTGGCATTGGGCTTTAACAGCGAAGTGGTCAAAAGCTTTTCCATTCCTCCCTACATGGTTGCGGCTTTCCTCTTCCCGGCGCTCGTCAACCTGTTGATCTTTCTACGGCCAAAGAGGGCAGAGCTACGTTATGAGCTACAAGTGCAATGGAAGAAGATTCTACTGAATGCGGCGGTCATGGATGCCTCATTCTTTTGCCTGCTGAAAGCCTTTCAGCTTGGTAATGTCCCACAGGTAGTGGCACTCTCAGCAAGCTCGACGCTGCTGACGGCTTTAGCGGGTGTCGTAATTCTGAAAGAAGACAAGCATACAGCCCTCAAAATAATTGCCGCGGGGCTGGCAACGCTGGGTCTTGTACTGGTACAACTGTAGTTGTCTGGCCCGTTCGTGCGGATGCTACGTTTACTCTCACCATTGCGTCCTTACCCTGCTCCCCTCATGAGCTGGTTTGAATCCTTGATGAATCTGGTAGCCATTTCAATCGTGACACCTTTGAGAGCCTGCGCAATATCCCCTGGCACGGCAGCAGCCAACTTTTCGAGCGAGTCGATGCCGATGCTCTCAAGTTGATAAGCACGTGCTTCCCCTATACCGGGGATGGCGGTAAGTGGCGGCAACGTGGCGACCCCTGTGATAGCTACAGGAGAAGGTTGTGCTGGAGCGACTCCCACCGCAGCAGGAGCAGTTCCGGGGGGTTGCGCTGCAATGGTTGTCATACTTGTATTGGAGAGCGGGGCTTGTGCATTATTGCCAGGGCGAATGGATTGTTGTTGTATGGCAGGAGTAACGTTGGCGGTCGCCCTGGTAGATGTTGCTGCTGCCGGGACATCATAGACAACCTGCATCTGAGAAACAGTCAGTTGCCCAGGCGCATCGGACAGGAAAGTGAGTGGCACTTGCAGCAGATCGAGCTGATGTAGCATAACCGATGATACCAGTAAGTTATGTGCAACGTTATTGCTGCCCTTTGGCTGGATAAGACGGATGGTCGCTTGCGTGACCGCAGGTGGTACTGTTCCAGCCCAGGCACTTTCAGAGAAATTTTGACCATCCAGTGCGAGAATTACGACAGCACCGGGTTGCCCGTTGCTCAGCCATTGCAATTCTATCCTGGCCCGCTGCTGGATGAGCAATGTGTCGGGATTGCTCAGGAGTGGTGTATCCGGTCGCGCCTGTACGCGCAATTCGTAGGTATTGCCGGTGTTAACAGCAACCTGCTGAGAGAGCACTGTATCATATGAGCCGGTGCCGAGCAACTTGATCTCTACCTGATTAACTTCACTATCAAGCAAGCCGCTCTCCAGTGTCCAACCCACCGGTGAGCGACCAGAAAGCGTATCTCCCCATTGTTGAAAACGATCGTTACGCAGAGACTGGAGTGTGGGCGTGAAAGAAAGCACGAAAAGTAGCAGAACACCTGCATCAGGTGTGGAGTTTATAATGCTGAGATTAGCGTTTACCGCATCGGCAGGCGCGGTCAGGAGGGCCACAACGTCCGACGATGTTGTTGTTGCGCCAGTCTTTATTTGATGACGCGGCCCGAATGTCTCGCTATCTATACGCACGGTACTACCATTGGTGTCGAGCCATGTCACCTGCCAGCTCAGTGGCAAAGGCACATCTATATTTGGCAGATCAAACAAGTTGAGCTGGAAACTAAAACTGAGTTGATACATGCAACCTGCCGCGACTGATATGACTTGCGAGAGGCTTGCTTCGCTAACGGGAGCAGTGCTACTCGAAGCGGTGCCAGATGGGAAACAGGCGTTGGAGATGTTCCAATCACCGATGGAAAATGCTTGAGATAGGCTGACCGGATCGGCCAGCAAGACAGCCACACGGTTGGTTCCATCAGTCATTTTCGAGCGGTATGTTTGATTTGTTGTCCCTTGCCACCCGGCAGGAACTTGATTTCTGCACCAGGGAAAGAGTCCCGCTTCATCCGCTATTGTCAAACTCCCATCAACGAAGCTCGTCACAGTATTGCCAAAGACCTGGGTGATGGCATTGACAATCTCGTCTGGCGTCGTCTGCGCCGGATTGACGCCTGCGCAATCAATCCTTGTTGGTATGGTTGAGTCAGGATAGCCATGAGTTAATGTGACGAAACGTTCAACGCTCAGATTAACGAGCGGGCCGAGTTTGACGGTGGGGATAAAAGGAGTTCTCTCCGCTTTGCTCTCGGTTCCGAAGAGCTTCAGCGCGGCATCATCTGGTGGAGGCTGGGAGAAATCGCCATTGATCACAAGGTCCACAGTACCACATGGGGCAGCAGCAGTTTGATTAGCAATATATTGTCCCAGCGCATCCCCAAAACCGAACGTCAATTCAACTCTTCCCAGGGGAGCGAACTCGTCGAGCGGACGCAGCACATCCCCTGGCTTGGTGCCAATATCGAGTTTGATGGGAATGGTGAAACTCGCAGGAATATTGCGCAACCGGAACTGTGCGGAGAGTGGAGCCAATGCCTCCGGCGCGTTCGCAGGACGCCATGATAGCCCCCCGTCGCGACTGCATTGCAAGGCGAGAGCACTGCTGCTCAGCGGTGTGGCGATCCAGGTTGCCTGTCCAGATAGGCTCTCCAGCACCAGCCAGTAGCTGGTGTTCGCGAGTACGCGGAAGGCAGTTGGGAGCGTCGCGCTGCCCCACGCGGACTGATCAGGCAATGGTTTTCCCACGACCAGGTCTGCACGGATAAGGACTTGACCAGAGGGTTTCCCGTCATTGTCTGCCTGGATGGCAATATTCAGGCCCGCTACGTCTGGTAAAGCCTTCGATAGGGACAGGTCTATACCGGTCAAAGCGATCTCGGTCGCGGATCGAAATGGTTGGGCCAGTGAACAATCTGGCGAGACGACGACGTTGGCGAGAATGGGCGACGCCGCTGCGCCCTCTGATTTCAGAGCAACCCGTGTGGGCTGGAAATCGCCGCGTACCAGCGCGTTGGTCGCAGTTGAAACCGGCACCGCGCCCTTTGGCAGCATCACCTGCAAAATGGATGGGTCCAAATCGGGTTGTGGACTAAAAGCATACGACATCGACACCTCTGGCAGATAGGATGGCAGCACCGACTGAGCGATCACATACTCAATGGACAGCGTGACATTCACCTGTGCCAGGGTATCGGAGTGGATAATAAAGGGTACGGCGTAAAAACCGTTCTGCGGCTGTGCGGTCGCGAGAAAGGCGTTGAGGATCAGTGCGAAGTCGGGCGAGGTGTCCGCGACCGCCAGTTCACCCTGGTGCGTCCAGAACGCGGGTAGCAGACCCACACGCACACTGACGTTGCTTGGGAAGGATTGAATATGGACTTTTGTGATATTCGGAACGGTGTCTGGAACCCCACTCAATCTGAACTTGCGCACGGTCAGGCCGGGCAGTGGTGCTATTTTCGATGTGAGCGTCACAAGCCAGGTTTTTTTCGTTGAATCCATGAAGGTGCCGTCAGAGGCTATACCAATGTAGGTTCCCCCCATATCTACTTGCAGGGTCGGATCACCTCCCGCGCCTGTGTTTACGGTGACGTTCCCTTCTACCATAACCAGCGTACGGCGAGCGTGGAAGTCTACCTCGACAAAGTTCGCGGAAGGGGCAGAGACCTGGGTCGCGCCAAAGGTGGTTTGACTGCCAAAATCGATGACTTCCTCGCACCCTTTCTGTTCTACCTGAATCGTGGCCTTAGTCACCTTTGCACCGGCAGGCAGGCTGCGCAGCCAAACGGTCAGGTTCCCTTCAAAGGGCGTTCCCATTCCTATGTATGTATCTTGTAAAAGCATATCAACCTCTTGGACTTCCCACATGAAATGTAGACCCGTTACTACACTTTCAGCAGCATCATCACTTTGAGCTCATCGCGTTTATACTTCGTCGTGCCTTCTACGGGGACGCCTGGGTCTGGTGGATAGTCCGGTTGCCCTAGCAACGCGATGCCAAGCGTATCAAAGTCAAAGTGCGTCACGAGTATCTGGCTGGGCGCAGTGTGTTGTGGATACGGAGGATCAGGCGGATTTGTCGGTACCGGATAATTGTCCGTTTTCAACGGCATCACCTTGAACCATATATCGTCCCAATCACCTTGCTTCATCAATTGGCCGACTGTTCTTTTTTCTCCACAGCATTTCTCGAACCACGGTGAGTGGCAATACTGGTCCTCATCGAAATCGTCGTTCGGCTTTTGAAAGAATGCTTTCCAGAAGTCAGTTTCCAGATCATCAAGCGTCGAATCCGCCGTCCATGCAAAACCGTTTTTCCCTTTGTAGAGTTCCAACATGTCTTTGAACAGAATTTTATACGGCTGCTGGTCAATCGTTTCGATTTCTACACTTGGTGGTTTCACGCTGGGAAGTCGTATCCTTCTCTCACTCGAATGGTAGAGGTAGAAATTCACCCATGCTTCGTTCTGGTCGTCTTTCGTATCTCCGGTAGAGCAGACCACGCGGAAGTAATCCAACTGGTAGACATCGACCAGAGGGCAAGCTTTCAAGCCATGTTCGACGACTCTCATTTTGTCTACACCGATTTCAAGCCGTTTAAAAAGCATCCGGTAATTCGTTTTCGCAGGAATCGCTGCCAGTGCTTTCTGGACAATTTCATCCGACCATTCACCCGGTGTTTTGCCACCAAGTTTATCGCTATCCTTCGCTGTATCCACGCTCGTCACTTTCTTGACAGCATCGGCAACCTGAGCAACAATATCTTGCTTGATGTCACGCTGAAGATCATTCCAGTCCTCGGCTGTCAGCAAATCACCAGGAAAACGTTCAATGTACAGATCATCTTGAGCACTCATAATAAAACCTCCTCTGAATAGTACACAGGCGCACTGCCCATGTTGTATAGATTTACGTTCGTTGACGGGTCACACCCGCCTGGACACCGGTAGCCTTGGCTTGCAGGATGCCTATAGGACCGGGGTTGAGTAGAGCATCACCCGATGTTGGAAGCTGCTTTCCTCCCAACACCGTTTGACGTGCGTTCTCCAGACGCGCACCTGCGTAGGTTATGGTCACATCAAAGTAAGCAGGCCCCTGGGTGCCTTTTCTTACCGTTACCGAGATTGCGTTACCCCACACACCTGCTTGTTTCGCTTGCAAGCGAATGAAGCCTTGCGCACCTGCCTCTTGGAGAAAAAGCATGGCAGGCCCTGTATCTGTTCCACCTGTGAAGGTGCGTATACGCGGATGATAGAAAGGGATGGTCATAGCAGCCCAACCAGGGGGTACCGTTGCAACACTATCTGCCACGACGAGTTTGGATGGAGCAAGTTGTGTGCCTATAAAACCTGGATCATCTTTCGGCTCGGTCACTACGTTTTTATATTCTTCAGGGGCATTGCTAGCTATGCCAAATTTCGTCTGGTTAAAACGACTCCCGAAGCGTTCAGGCAGATCATCCGGCAAGTTCACCACAAAAGCCCCTGGTTGATGGCGCATCCAGTGAAACTGAAGGGCTACTGCTGGATCGGTGATGGTCTTGCCTGTGGCAAGGACAGTGGTTTCTTGCTCCGCGGGAGTGTTGGTGAAACGACTGATATTAAACACAGCTCGCTCCTGGCATCCCTTCGCAAATGTTGCCAACTGTAGGGGCCGTTTTATCGTGCCCATCGTCGATGTATCGGCTCGTTCCTCCTGTTCCCCCTGCTCATCCCCAAGTGTAGCAGCGTCAAAACGCGAGCCACCGCCATCCAGGTATATCCACTTTGACCGACCTTGTGGCAACACCAACACACTGCCCTTATCGATCTCATTGGCTCGCACCAGTTGTGACGGTCTGGTAGTGATTTGCCAGGTCAAAGACTCTGGAAATTCTACACCTGTCCCGGTACCGATGGTCACACCTGGATATGACTCATCTGGTGGGTTTCCCTCCTTACTCTCACGCTTGAATGCCACGTCGAACAAGTCCGCAATACGATTGACAATCATCACTGGCGCATCATCTCCCATGTGGAGAGGCCCATAGACAACGACAACAGAATCAAGGTATGTTTCCAGAGAGATAGCGCGGCTTGCACGCAGGTGGGCTAGAGTCACACCAGCCGTATCAGCAGTAGCAATAAGACGATAGCCCGTTGGCTCCTTGCGCAACCACCCTTTTACTATTGCCGACTGTCCATTAGCGACCACTGGTTCACTCGTAGAGCCGGAAAGAGTGGCCTGTGTGACCATCACTGTAACGCTGTTCCCAACCTGATCGCCTTCCCGTTTGCGCAGCATCACAAGTGCCGACGCACGCGGATTGTTTAACTGTAAGGTTGCAGGTTTTTCGGCTGTACCTCCTCGTAATTGCCAGCCATCTTTGAAAGGTACCTGCGCCTGTGAGCCAAGCGGCCCTGCCAGAATCTTTGCTCCTGGCACTTGAGTTTGTGTGCCATCGCTCGCGGTGATGGTGGCGCGTAATCCAGTCATTGGGTCTCGACAAACCTGGATGAGTTCGTCGGTACGAAGGCTTATCATGAAGCGTAGCTGTGTGCCACTTGTGAAGTTCACCAGCGACGGGCAGTTAGCCCCCTGTGGTGTGCTGAGGTCAATCGCCAGGTCAGCATCCACGCCACTATCATTGATCTCAAACCAGGAGTTTCCGTGGCGCACGCTGAGGGGTGTCTCGTCCTTTGGGATGGCTGGATATTCAATCAATGCCAGCGTGCGCAAAGGAAGCAATTCCAACTGACTGTTTTCACTGGCGGTTGGTGAAGTGAGACGCAAGTGATTGTTATCCGCGCTCGCCAGGCCCGGAATTGTGTTGTTAAGGTTCGCAATGATTTCATCGAGGGTAGTTTGTGCGGGTGCTGCGCCCGCGACATCTATATCCAGGGGGTATTCTCCATCGATCGCCAGTCGGAGCGTGCGCTGCCCATCAAGGTCGACGGGGGTAACGAGTTCGACATCACCGACGAGAGTAGCTGCTATTGGTGCTGTCCCTATCGTCGACGCGGGTACACTGCCCAATAGTTGTGTACGTGCATCGCCGACGGTATACGGTTGCAGGTCGATTCGCGCCCCTATCCCGGTAGTAGTTGTTGTGAGAACAAGCCGTGTTCCCAAGCTGGTAGCAGTTCCGAGGCCGAGTACATCATTAATCGCCTTCATTATCTGCGCCAGCGTCATCGCCGCTGGATCAGGAGCATTTGCTGTGCAATCTATATCGACAGCTAGCTGACTATTCAGAGCGATACGCAAGAAATGCGCGAGATGCAGGTCAATTGGTCCACCGAGGTCGCGGTTTCCTACAACGAGTGCTGGTGTAGCCTCAGCACCATGATATTTTCGGGGAGCGGCAATGCCGAAAATAGCCTTCGTCGCATCGGCCCCAGCTGGTACCGCAAACTCGATTGTGCTATTACTCCCGCTCTGTGTTGAGTTCAGAAGGATATGTATGCCATCCTGATCAGCGAATTTTCCCCCAAGTGACTGATTGATGGCATTCACCAACTCGTTCAACATAGTTTTAGCCGGATTGATACCGGCGCAGTTAATCTCTTTTGCCTCAACCTCGTCCACGCCGATCTTTATCTGCTGCGACGTACTGAGGTTTACGCCTGCACTGAGATCAACAGTACCCACAAAAGAAACACTCGTTGCATCGCTGCCATTAAAAGTGCCTGGCTCTTGTCCTAGCAAGATAGCGAATGCATCGGAACTCCGTGGCAACGCAAAGGATATCCGGCTGTCTGCTCCGACTGCTTGCGAGGTGAGGATGAGGTGACGGTCATCATGAGAAGCGCGGCCTGCACCAAGCACATCGTTGATGGATTGAACAACCTCATCAAGTGTGGCAGCGCGTGGACGTTTGCTGTGTGATGTACAATCTATCTCGGAAGGCGGCTGTCCATCTAAAGCAATGCGTAGAAAAGGGATCTCGCGCAAATCAACCCCGCGGCTCAAATCCACTGTGCCAATCACCTGTGCATGGGTCGCGGCTGTTCCCTGGGCCTGGCGAGTACCAGTGCCAAGGATGGTATACGCGGCTTCATCGGTAACAAAGGCACGCGTCACAAAGCGTTGATGGGTAGTTGTCTCTAATGGAGAGATATCAATGCGACTGCCACTTCCAGTTGTGGATGAGACAAGGATCAGATGTTGGCCATCATGGGTGGCGATAGTGTCACCAAGGTCATTATTAAGGGCGGCTTTGATCTCATCGAGAGTGACCGCACGAACATTGTTGGCTCCATGGCGTACATCTACCTCGCTAGATAGACCACTATCTACAGCAATTTGCACAATGTGTCTTGCACTCAAATCCACGCCTGTACTCAGGTCTGGCTGCCCAACGAAACGGGCGGTGGTTGCCGCCGTTCCCTGGAAATTTCTAGGGACAATACCAAAGATGATTCCGGTGGCATCCTCTTCATCCGGCAATGCTTCGAATACAAGTGTGCTGACCGACCCTGATGTCGATGAGGACAGACGAATGAAATGACCATCAGTGGAAGCCATACCAGGGCCCAATTTTGCATTCAATAGCGCAACAATTTCTGTGGGAAGCGTATGCACTGGATCATTCCCTGTGCAGTCTATAGTTAGCGGCGGTTGATTATTCACCTGGATACGCACGCGATCTCGTGTACTCAGATTTGCGCCTTGACTCAGGTCACTTGTCCCCACAATCTGGGCTGAGTGGGCGTCGTCTCCGATGTAGAAAGAGCCGACTTGTCCAAAAAGCAACTCTCTTGCATCCTGAGCAGCTGCCGATACGAGTGCTATGCGGCTATTTAAGCCTATCGTCGGCGAAGTGAGCGTCAGAAAGTGGCCGTCATGCGAGGCAACATTGCCAGCACCAAGGGCATCATTGATTGCTTTCACGATCTCGTCGAGTGTAGTAGCAGTTGGATTTGCACCGGCGCAATCTACCTCTGCCACAGTTGTTACATCGATTTGGAGACGGAGGTAGTGATTCTCGCTCAAGTCAGCACCGCCGTGCAGGTCAACCGTTCCATGAGCACTGGCGGCTATTGCCTCAGCACCGGAATATGTCCGAGGAAGCAGGCCCAACAGGAGTGGTGCAGCGTCATTGTTGCCTTCAAGTATCTCCAATTGGCTGCTTACGCCGGTAGTTGTTGAGGTCAATACAAGAAAATGCCCAATGTTGTTAGCAATGTTGGAGCCTAGCTTCGTGTTGATTGCGTTCACAACCTCATGAAGTTGTGTGTTAGCTGGATTGCTCGCGCCGCTGGAGCAGTCTACCTCTAGCGCAGCGGTCCCGTTCACTTTGATACGTAAGATAGCGGCACTCCGTAGATCAACTCCATTGCTCAAGTCTATGGTTCCGACGATACGTGCCGCTTGTGCAGGTACACCCGTAAGAGAAGCTGCCTTCACGCCGAAGAGTAAACTCGCCGCGTCCTCGCCGCGTGGCTCAACGATGATGAGTTCATCAGACGGACGCTTCCACCAAGTATCCAACTGGGTATACTCGTCAGCAATATGTAACCCCAAAGCCACAGCCGTTATACGCAGGATACCCTGCACCGTGACTGTGCCTTCAATGAAGGTGCGTACATAACGCTTTAAGTGCTCGCGAAATTCCTCAACTCCTTCATCAGTGAAGAACAGTGGAGGGCAGGGTGGCCCGTCAGTGCCGGTCGCGGTTGCTATACCATTCTGGTCAGCACCTTGAGGAGACAGGCCATAGAGAGCGGCGATGCAGGCCAGGTCGCTTATAAAGTCGGCTCCGCGGTCGGCATGGTCTACCCAATGGGTGAGCATCAGTGCAGCCAGGCTATTCTCAGCCTTGAGCAGTTCGCTGCCAAAGGCATCAACCACAGAATAAAGGGCTGTGGGCCGTGGAAAGGCGCGAAATGTAGTCGGCAAGTAACTTAGAATGCGATCAGTCTTGGTTGGCATGATTCCTCACTCACTCTTCTCCACTAAGACAAGGCAATATCGTCTGGTGCCATCTCCAGCACAATCTGCCATTGGCTATCACCATTCACTGACGGATTGACCTGGAACTGGCCTGACTCGATATCTGTATCGCTGGCACGTTGGCCGTTCAGGTTTTGCACTGCACCCCGATCTGGTATGCGCTGACTGGTGGGTGGAAGCGGTACATGGCTATCTATGGCGTCGCTCAGCACTTTACGCAAGGCAGCCGGATTGCTAAGCACCTGGCTGAGCGTGGTTGGGTCGGCGAGAGAAGCACTCGCAATGACGTTTAGTACGGCATCTACCAGTGAACCAGCTAGCGCATCGGCAACTGGTGAACTAATATCCGAGCGGGCGGCTAGCACATCCGCGAACTTGATCTGGTTCGCGTTGGTTATTTCTTTGATGCCGCCATTCACAATGGCTGAAACAATAGCTGCCCCTGTGGCCAGAGCACCGACTTTTAAGCTATCGACATACTGCTGGATGGCAGCAATGACCTGGTTCAGCAATTTGAGCTGGCCTGCTGCCGTGAGACCAGAAGAAGCGACTGTCAGCACCAGGCGTGGCGTAACGTAGACATATTTCGCGACCAGGGTGGCCTGCACGCCGGCGGCACGCGTCTCATTTACAGAGGATTGTATGCTGAGAAACTGCTCTGGTTCAGCTTGAAGCTGTAAAACAAACGTCCCTGGAAACGAGCTGTTGGGTGCGACGCTATTGGGGTCCCATACTTCGGTCAACGTCGCCCCTTCCTCGAGGATGATTTCGAGAAGTGCTGCTAATGTTGCTTTCCCCGTTCCGCGTAACACTGCTTTCGCTCGCGCACGCAACTGCTCATCAGTTTCATCGGTATTGCCCAGGATGGTGGCGTCAAAGTTCGTCACACGGTTAATACCAATCATCGCTTGCGCTAGAGTGGTGATCGCCCCTGCGGGAACAATCCCAACCTGGCCCTTTGAAGCATCTGAGGCCCGAATCGGCACGTCAACACGCACCTGCCCACGTTGCAAGATACGTAATTCGTCTGTCACAAAGGTGGCATCTCCTTTGGTGGTGCTGAGGAGCGTTCCCTCTGGAATAGCAATGCTGCCATCACCAACCGTCTGATCCCGGAAAAAGGTGACGAGACCAGTCGCGAAATTCTTCGTCTTGCGCAGAATTCCCAGGATAGAGACCACCAGTTCTAGTGCCTGGCCAGTCGCTGTATCGACGAAGCCCGACCGATAGGCCTGGTTAATCTGCTGGTAGACGGTCGCGATCTCGCGTCCAATGGCCTCGCTCACCGTGCGAGTCACGCTGCCAATGTTGATATCTGTCAACGGAGAGGTGCTATCGGGACGAAAGTAGTCCACGTAGAAGGTCGATTCATCCGCAGGTTGTTGCCCACCCTTTAACCAGACCACCGCGTTATGTCCAGCATCGAAGGTGAAGTCCACCTCTTTGAGGAACACGTAATGGACGGTACTCAGTCCATCGGGCGCGAGTATCGATCCCGTGATGCCGCGGACGGTCGTAGCAGAAGTGGAAAGCGGGTAAAGATCTTCCTTGACATCAAAGAAGATTGGCTCGCGAACCACTCCGCCGACCATAGCCGTCAGGATATCATCCACGATTTCCTGATATGGACGTTCAATCAGCGTTATTGTATCTGGATTCATAAGACCACACCTCTATTGCAAAAAGAAAGGAAAAACCAGGTTCAGCACAGAGTCACTATCAACTGGTTTCAAATGAATCTCTATATCCATTTCCGTGGGATTGGCCCGGTTCTGTGTCACACTTACCAGCAGCGGCGGTTGCTGCACACGAGGCTCTGCCGCCAGGGCCTCCAGGACATACAACTTGGCACGGTTCCGATTGGTATCATTATTGAGTTCTCCAATTAGTTCAAACAGACGCGAGCCATAGTCAGGATGACCTAACAGTTGCAACTCGCCCACGGGCGTCAGGAAGCGCAACAGCAGTGCTTGCGCGAGATTGTCTTGCGTACTCAACGTTTCCAGGTCGACCAGGTCCACCAGGATACGGGCGGATTGTTGATCGGCCTGTGCGGTAGATTGTCTCCCAGGCTGCGTAATAGTGGATAGGTCGCTTCCTCCATTACGGCTATTCTGTTGTGTCACATCGTGTAATAAACGCAGGTCAGTGCCAAGGCGTGCAAATGGTATCGCCATACAATTTCTCCTCTCTTACGCGGCTACGGTGGCCACTGGTCAATCACATTCGTTGCCGCTGGCGGGCCAACAATGCTCAGAATACCTGGCGGTGTGGGGACAAAATCGCCCATTCTGACGAGAGAGCGACCACCTACAGTCACACCGCTACTTGCCAACGGGCCAATGACCAGTGGATAGGGTACACCCGACAATGAGTTAATCATCATGCAGAGTGAGCCAGATGTCGCCAGTGGCATCCCATTGGCCGTGATGAACGGTGGGAAAATCACAAGAATTGTTCCCGTATCGGGCGCACCCGTGGCACCGGGAGTAATGATAACTGTGCAACCAATGGTAACAGGTGGTCCTGGCATGAAAGCCCTCCTCACATTGAAAATGATGTAATCCCCTGGATAGTATTCGTCGTTCCCTGGATAGTCGTCGCCAGTCCGCCATTCACCGTCGCACCTATGTTTGCTTTGAGCGTCGCCTGGGTGCCTGCCTCAATGTCCATTTGCATTTGGCTTTTAATGGTGACATTCTGCCCTTCGAGGGAGAGATCGCCGATGGCTTTGAGCTTCATACTGCCGACAGCTTCGATGGTCACATCACCGTCCTGGTTCATCGTTATCTGTGTCCGCCCCGCGATGACTGTCACCGTCCCGCCTGTAGGACTCTGTTGATCGAGCTTCATTTCCGTCTTACCGGCAGTGGCACGTACGGTGCCATCGGTGATGCTTAAGGTAATTTTTGGCGGCATCTCAACCAGAATCTCGCGTGGTGGCGTGTTGGATTGGATATTGCGAATGGCAGAGCGAATAGTTTTTTCGTCGGTCTCGGCGAGCGGAATGCGCGAAATGATTTCGTAAGGATTGTTCAGTGGAGGACGATCAGTATCGTTATACAACCGTCCCACAATGATAGGTTGGTTCACATTGCCCTGATCGAAGTTGAGCAATACCAGGTCGCCCACGTAGGGAATAGCCGCCGTGCCGATGTGATTGGTCGCAATGGGAACGCGCTTGAGGAGCAGATTACTATTCTTCAATTGCACATCACAGCCATAATTATCATCGTCGTTAGCCGCGCTGTGCGAGTAGACCGCCATGACGACGCCCAACTCCGCGATGCGCACACGGCGTAACTCTTGCTGTATGATGGCCTGAATTGTATCGACAATCGTACTCATTCCTGTCTCGCTCCTGTTAGTGGCTTGACCAATAGAACCTTCATACCTCTTGGAACCATTGCGTTTTCCTATCTATACCTGGATGGCGCGAAAACCGATATCGGTCGTGAACCCGCCCAGTTTGGTGATGCGGTGTGTGATACTGCGCACCTGAAAATTCTTGTTTAACGTATCATCGGGTAGCCCTTTCAGTTGGATGGCATCACCTAACATGATCTCTGGCTGACCGAGAGCGCGAAGTTGACCGCGCACAGTGCGCCGCTGAATAGTGGTGAGCGCGGCACTGGCCGCCGTGCTGGCCGCCATCGCTGTACGCAATGCCGAACTTTCGAGCAGCAGGATCGCGCCTGAACCGGCTGTACCCTTTGAGCTACTAAAGTCTTTCGTCAACCATGCCCAGGCAGTCTCCCCATGACCGCTCCCAGGACTCTCGCCCCACGTCTGTACCATACCGGCGTAAGGTGGCGTTTGCACGACATCCAGTCCGACGATATGCTTAGCGTACTCAAAGATATGGACGGTCTTTCCGTTGCTAAACTGCTCGAACACCAGCTTGCCATCTGCATTGACGTACAAATCAAAGCCAGAGAGTGTCGCAAGGTCCAGCATATGATGGTATACACCACGCCGACCATCAATGACGTAAGCTGGAAAGGTAATGCCATCGTCGGCGGTGGCTACATCTACTTTCGCCTGGCTTGCCAGGTCGCGTACAATGGCACCAGCCGTTTTTCCTTCGTATGTCTGCTCCACGTAGGTACGCAAGATTGCCGAGGCCCCGCTATAGCCAATGACCCGCGTGGTTGTCAGATTTGGCTCGACCGTAACGACCGTCGCGACCATGACCTGTGTCAAACCACCATTGTCGGCATAGCCCAGCTCCAATTTCACCACGTCGTCGCGTTTAGGTTTCACCCCTCCTACCTGGCCCATGACCAGCATAAAGCTATCGGCTGGCGTGTCCATATCCAGCGTCACCACCAACTCAACGACCGTGCTAGCCTGCGGCTTATCAGTCGTATTGATGACTTTATTGCCAATGGTCAGTTTATAGGCGGGTGTGAGCATCATTCCCATCCTTAGTCATGAGGACCCAATGGGTCTATTTCACTGTTCCAGAGAGAACTTTCTGAACCGGCTGGTCGGTGATGTTCGCGGGCGTGGGCCGGCGGTTTGCCAGCTCTCTTGCTCCACTCTGCCGCGCCAATCACTGCATCATCAATTAATGGTACCTCTGCTGGCGTTAGCCCTAAATGTTCCTTCCAAAGTGCGATACGAAGGTCTCGCGCAAACTTGCGTCGATTATGCTCTATTGTTTCGTCTAATATAGCAATGCTGATCTCTGCATCATTCGTAAAGCTGCGTTGGCTCATATTGCAGGAGCCGATGATGGCCCAAATATCATCTATAACGCAGATTTTGGCATGACAATAGATAGCGGTACGGGGGTTTGCAACATTCGCCAGGTCGTATAGCCCCACTCGGCTTTTATCGACCGCAAGGAGTTGATTGATAAAGGCGGTCTGATGAAAGTCGAACGCATCATTAATAAACTTTTTGGGCGAATCGGGAGCTGGGGCTGTTGTTAAGATCACTACCAAATGAGTTGAACGCTTCATCGCGGCAGCGATGGCACTACTAACTTCGGCGGAGATCATATACTGGTCTTCTATATAGATGAAATCCCGAGCATTGCCTATTGCCTTTAAGTACGCCTTGCGCAATCCAAACTCTCCATTAGGGGCAAAATCGTAGTGCCAGGGTACAAGGCTGAACGCGGCAGTAGCATTTTGCGGAAAGGTGCGGAGCGTCTGCACAATGTGCGGACCACCCACAATCGGAGCAGGGGGGGCGTGTGCCTGCCTCTAAGAGATGGGGTTGGGCACGATGCGCTTCTTCCCTCGTAAACGCGCGCCGTTTGAGCGGAATCAGATCTATCTTCAGCATGGTGTTCAGGTGGATCACGTTGTAGAGCGTACCATGTTGGATCGCGGCCTGCCAGGCTTGCTCGTCGAGATACTAGTCACTCTGCAACGCCTGGACGAGAGAGCGCACTTGATCAGGTCTTATGTCGGCGATCACATCAACGTCTTGTGATTGTCGAGCCATGCCGTGAAGCGAGCTGGATACCGAGTCGCCGATATAGTACGCGATGCCAAGCTGATCGAACGCTTCGACCAGCGGGGTGAGCGCCTCCATGACATCATGATACAGAGACATTGACGAACTCTTCCCTTCTCTACAACGCAGCTCTTACCATCAAAAGAAAGAAAAAGAACCAGGGATTCACCTGGCTTCCCAGTTCTACGCACTTGCCGAGCTTTGTTTCATTCAAGCATTGTCAGCCCGGCATCCACAAGTGCTCGTTGCCACGTATCGATGATGTCGAGTGTCTCGGCCCACCGCTCGAGGAACACCAGGTCGAGATCCGGTCCCTGCACTTTGAGCATGCCCACAATGTCGTTCCATCCGGCATCGTCTCGCATTCCATCGGTGCGTGAGCGTTCATCGCGCTGGTAGCGCTGCAACTTGAACAGGATCATTTCACAAGCCGAGGCGACCTGGAAAGGAGGATATCGCTCATCAAGCGTGTATCGAGCAACTTGCTGACGCATAGCTGTATCGAAACCATCCGCTTGCGGCAAGATCACATCGACCTTCATCAGCGAGTCCAGGTGGATCAAAGGAAACGATGTGCGCTCTCGCACCGCTCGCCGGGCCTCAACCGTATCAAGAACATAGTGTTGCTCAAGCAATGCCACTAACGCAGGAAGCATATGTACAGAGAGATCGACGACCAGGTCAATATCCTGGGCCATCTGCTGCATACCGTGCAGGGAGCTGGCAATCGAGCCTCCAAGATAGGAGGGTGCGTGCAGTTCGTCGAATACCCGCAGCACAGAAAGCATACTCGTGACAAGGTCAGCAGGCTGAACGTGCCACTGCTCACGCATCTCTAATGCTGCCTGCACCCGTTGAGCAAGGGTGGTTCCATAGGCGCACGAGACAGAGCAAATGGCCGCCTCTTGCTCACTGACCTCCTGATGGCTTTCCTGCCACGCATGGATACTTGACCAGAGAACGCTCTGGGTCAATGACTGCACGAGCCGAAACCGTTTGCTCACGGGGGCCTTACGGATTACATCGATCATGAGCCGCTCGGCTTCCGGATGTGTATCGACAGATTGGGTTGTCATCGCTACTCCTTTCTAAAGAGTGTACGGCATTGTCCGGGCAAGTCAAGGCCCGGCTTGCTTCAAACCAATCATCCGAGCACAGCAAACGGCTGCTGGGAGTATCTATCGACCAATGCGGAAGCGTCAGAACCGAGAGCAAGGCCCAGTGGAGAGATCCTTCCTATGGTAGGCTGAAGGTCATTGAGAACTTCTTCATGAAGAGGGAACATGAACTGCCCATACTGTGCTTCAAGCGTCACCAAAGAACGAACCAAGAAAACCAGGCTTTGCTATCGAATGTTCTGTTACTCAGATTGTCGACGCACTTTCAACGAACGCAACGGCACGCCTTTCAACTTTCTGGAATACCCCAACGATATTGTTCTCCTCGTCGTTCTTTGGCGGCTGTGATACAAGTTGAGTCTTCCCAAGATGTTTGCAGGAGCGCGGCTTCGAGTTCACCCATGAGGCAGTCTGGGACTGGGAAGCACGATTTGCCCCTTCATTCTCAAGACGCTCGCCGCTTCTCATACCAGTGAGTCACGGGTAATCAACGTGGACAAAAATGCCGCCTATACCAAAGCATTCAACGAACTCAAAGTTGAGCAGCCACCTGGCGTAAGTACGATGGTATCCAGTCGCTGCTACAAAGGCATCCAGCTGCGTCCGTTTCTGTGGCGGCGATGCCTCACGGTACTGAGGTACGGCCTGGTGGAGCAATGCGCGTCGTGCTTGATACCTCAATGACTTTTCCACGCTCCCCTCCTCTGGAGACGTGCAGCAGGCGATCCGTGTGCGGAGGCGACAGACTCCTCCCCCTGGTTGCCTCATGAAACATCTTCCTCTTTCTCTCTAACGGACGCCAAGTTCTTCTCCCGCTTCAGAGCTGGTGAGCGACGATGCGGCCTTGGAGGACAGACCAGTGCAGAGTCGGAGGAAAAGAGGGGTTTGAAGCGGACAGTAGAACCATTCATCCTGGTCATAATGGAGGTGGCGTGCCGGGCCACCTTTGGCCAGGAAGGTGCTCTCCAGGATGAAAGGATCAGCGGTGCGGAAGCCTTTCGGGCGATTCTCCCAGCGGCTCTGGTTTGGCATCTGACGCAGGCAAGATGCTCGGTGCAAATAACTGGCGGCGCAGCAGGCCACCAAACGCCTCGCGCAAGAGCACTTTCATCATCGCTTGTTGGACAAAGAGGCCCAGGGGACTGCCAGGCAGAAAGGATTTGGCAAAACTGCGCCCACTCTTTTGCTGCTCCAGCACGTAGGCAGACATCTGCTGTTCGTAGCGCCGGAATGCTTCCTGGTAATCGGCGGTGTCGTGCAGCGCTTTGGCTAACAGATAAGCTCCTCCCATCGCCAGGGAGGCTCCCTGCCCGGAAAGCAGCGTGGGGCAATCGCAGGCATCACCGACCAAGGCCACGCGGCCTTGATGCCAGGTCGGCATCTGGATCTGGATCACCGCATCCATAAACACATTCACAGACGGGTCAACATCAGAGAGGAACTTCTCCGTCAGCCAGCCCATGCCTGCGAACACCTTG
>JBPCJY010000173.1:0-11820 GCA_051004815.1 Ktedonobacteraceae bacterium | reverse complement strand
TAGTATAGTAGGGGCGACCCTCGCGGTCGCCCTGGGAGTCAACATTGCATCGTCGGCAATCATTCAAAGGCCGGTCATGACCAGCGCATCTCTCTCTACAATAGCTCCTGCTCATGCTATAATTGTGGAGGTATCACCTTCACTAAAAGAGCTACACAACTATCACTTGCGGGGACAGGGGAAACGTGGAAAAATTACGCACAGACAATTTACCGCGCTGGGTACGCTGGTGTATCCACTTGATCGTTCCTATCACTATCATCGTCGGAGCCATTTTCTGGATTATAAGCACGAAAGGATCTATCGCTGGCATTATCTCGATCATCTTTGCCGCACTGGGACTGCTTTTCTCCTTTTTTCAGGTCTTTCCCATGGCAAAACCCCACCATGTACCTTCATCTTCTCCATCACCCACTTCATTGCAACCGCAACAGATCGTTATTCAGCTTCCGCAGACCGTTCCTCTTCCTATCTCTATCTCTACCGACGCAACCACTATCTTACCCAATACACGGCCCGAGGAAATCATTGCCACCCATCCGCTAGCGGCGGAAATGAGCAACGCCCACGCCCTGCTCCCACAAGCAGCTAACCAACTACGCGAAGACTGGGGAGAAGCACCTTCCGTTGAACATTTATATGGTCGTACACAGGAATGCGCTACGCTGCGCCAATGGCTCGTAGAAGATCGGTGCCGTGTGGTGGCACTGGTGGGGATCGGGGGTGTTGGCAAGACCAGTGTAGCCTCGGTAGCGGCTACACTGGTGAAAACCTCTTTCGCCTTTATCTTCTGGCGGTCGCTGCAAAATGCCCCCGCGTTTGCTGTGCTGGTGGCGGATTGCATTCGGCACATCTCAGGTCAGCAGCAGGTAGTGGTGCCGGGGGATACAGAGCAGCAAATCGCGCTCCTTTTGCGCTATCTCCAGGAACACCGCTGCTTGCTTGTGCTGGATAACATGGAATCGGTGATGCAAGAGGGCAGCCGCAGTGGACAGTATCGGCCAGGGTACGAGGGCTATGGTCGGCTACTCCAGCGTATGGGAGAAACTGACCAGCAAAGTTGCCTTCTGCTGACGAGTAGAGAAAAGCCGAAGGAAATAGCACTGTTGGAAGGAAGTGCCTCACCGACTCGTGTGCTCTCCCTCTCCGGAGTGGGACAAAGGGCGGGCAAAGAACTACTGGCAGACGCGGGCTTGTTCGGGTCGGACGAAACATGGGCGAACTTCATCCAGTTGTATGCAGGGAATCCGCTGGCTTTGAAGCTGGCCGCTGAGGCTGTCCGAGAACTCTTCGTGGGCGATCTCGCTCGCTTCTTGCAAGAAGGGGGAGCCGTTTTTGGCGATATCTACGACTTGCTGGAGCAACAATTTCATCGGCTCTCAGCGCAGGAACAAGAGCTACTCTACTGGCTCGCCATTGAGCGTGAAGCCGTATCGTTGGAGGCTGTGTATAGGAACCTGGTTCATCCTATGTCAAAGGGAATATTCTTGGAGGTGCTGAAATCCTTGCGCCGCCGCTCCATGATCGAGCCTCATGGGAATGGAGCTTTTACATTGCAGCCAGTCATCATGGAATATATTACGGCTGGCCTGGTGGCGCAGGTGGTGAAAGAGATCACGAGTGGCCGCATCCACATTTTAGGTAGTCACGCGCTCCTCAAAGCGCACGCTCAGGAGTACGTTCGAGAGAGCCAGGTTCGTCTTATCATCATGCCTGTTGGCGTACAACTCTGCACTCACCTGGGCCGGGAAAAAACCGAACACAAGCTGAAGGAACTCCTCTCGACGCTACGAAAAACCCACACCTCGCAGCCAAGCTATGCTCCCGGAAACATTCTGAATCTCCTGCTTCAATTGCAAAGCGATCTGCGTGGGGTCGATTTCTCTCATCTCTCCGTCTGGCAAGCATACTTACAGGGAGCAGCCCTGCCAGATGTGAATTTCTCTTCTGCCGACCTTGCGAGTAGCGTTTTCACAGAAACTTTTGGTAATGTTCTGGCGGTCGCATTGAGTCCCGATCAGCAACTCCTGGCGGCAGGAACGGCGACCGGCGAAATTCAGTTGTGGCAGTTGGCCGAGAGTATCCCATTTCTTACCCTGCAAGGCCATCTTGATTGGGTGCGAACCATCGCTTTTAGCCCCGATGGAACAAGGCTCGCCAGTGGCAGCGACGATCAGAGCATTCGTCTCTGGGATATTTCCAACGGACACTGTCTCAACATCTTGCGCGAACATAGTGGACGGATTTACAGCCTTGCTTATAGTGCCGATGGGAAGCTGCTTGCCAGTGGCAGCGACGATCAGACGGTTCGTCTCTGGCAGAGCCAGACGGGGCAACCTCTCAACGTGTTCCATGGACATAGTGATCGCGTTCGCGCCGTAGCCTTTAGCCCTGATGGGAACGTGCTTGCCAGTGGCAGCGAAGACAAAACGGTACGCCTCTGGCAGGTCAATAGTGAAGAAAGTCAACCTCTTACTACGTTCTCAGAAGGCATGGCGTGCGTCTACACTATCGCCTTTAACGCCGATGGCAGCATGCTTGCCAGTGGCGGGGATGAGCAGAGTATACGCCTCTGGCAGGTCAGTACAGGACAGTGTCTCCACACGTTCCAGGGTCATAGTGGTCGGGTATATGCTCTGGCCTTTGGTCGCGATAGCGATACCATTGCCAGTGCGGGTGACGACCAGAGTGTACATATCTGGCAGGTCAGTACGGGACAGTGTCTCAAAGTATTGCAGGGCCACAGCAATAGAATACGCTCCATCGCCTTCAGTGCTGATAGGGACACGCTTGTGAGTGGAGGTGATGATCAGAGTGTACGTGTCTGGCAGGTACACAATGGGCAATGCCTCAAAGTGTTACAAGGGCATAGCAGTTGGATCTATAGCGTAGCTTTTAGTCCAGATGGGAGCTTGCTTGCGCATGATAACGAAGACCGCAATGTACGTCTCTGGTCGGTAAAAACGGAACAATGCATGCAGACATTACGAGGACACACGAGCTGGGTTTACTCTATCGCGTTCAGTCCCGACGGCAATTTGCTCGCCAGTGGAAGCGATGATCAAACGGTACGTCTGTGGCAGGTACACAGTGGGCAATGCCTCAAGGTCTTATCCGGGCATAGTAGTCGGGTGCGCTCCGTAGCTTTTAGTCCCGACGGCAATTTGCTCGCCAGTGGGAACGACGATCAAACGATTCGCCTGTGGCAAGTAAGCACCGGACAATGTCTCAATGTCCTACAAGGGCATACAGGTCGGGTGCGCTCCGTGGCTTTTAGTCCCGATGGCAGCATGTTAGTTAGTGGGAGTGACGATCACACGGTACGCCTATGGCAGGTAAACACTGGACAGTCTTTGCGGACATTGTCAGGACATGCCGGCATAGTATGGTCAGCCACCTTCAACCATAGCGGTACTATGCTGGCAAGCGGCAGCGATGACCGGACCATGCGCCTGTGGCGCGTCAGTGATGGACAATGCCTACACGCCCTGTCTGGTCATACAGGCAGAATCTATAGCGTCTCCTTTAGTCCTGATGATAATAGCCTTGCCAGTGGCAGTGAAGATCAGAGCATTCGACTGTGGGAGGTCAGTACGGGACAATGTACGCACAGTTTGATGGGACACGGCAGTAGGGTGCGTTCGGTGTTCTTCAATGCGACTGGCACTACCCTGGCCAGTGGCAGCCATGACGGCATGGTAAAGCTCTGGGATCGCCAAACAGGCCACTGTACACAAACATTGCGGAGCGATCAGCCCTATGAACGCATGAACATCACCGACATAAAAGGCGTTACTCCCGCGCAAAAAGCCATGCTAAAAACCCTGGGAGCCATCGAAAATCTTTAAATCATAAACATGGAACATGTATGTGTAGAAAGAGGAGTCAGCTATGGGAAACGGAAAACAGGCCTCTCCATTGCAAACGCCCAAACCAAGGACTGATGTTCTCCTGGTAACGGTCACAAAAGTAGAGGCGATAGCCGTCCTCCAACTCTATGAAAACTACCAGCGACTGCATATTGGGGATAAGACATACTATGATCTCGGCAGTATCCAGGGCGCAAACGTCTGTATGGTGCAAACCGGGATGGGACCCGGCGGTCCCAATGGCTCTCTCTTAACGATCTACCGGGCTATTGATGACCTCAATCCAGCAGCAATAATCATGGTGGGTATCGCTTTTGGCGTCAATGAAAACGAACAGCAGCTCGGTGATATTTTAGTTTCAAAGCAGTTATTGATGTATGAAGACCAGCGTATTGGTACAAGTGCGCAGGGCGAAAGCATTATCACCATACGCGGAAATCGCCCATCCGCTTCTTCACGTTTGCTTGATCGATTGCGCAGCGGCGACTTAGGCTGGAAAGGGGCCACAGTACGCTTTGGCCTCATCTTTTCAGGCAACAAGCTGATTGATAATAAAGCCTTTCGCGATCAACTCTTGCACTATGCACCCGATGCTATTGGCGGAGAGATGGAGGGCGAGGGTGTCTATGCCGCCGCGCAAAGCTGCAAAGTTGACTGGATTGTGGTAAAAGCGATCTGCGATTGGGCCGATGGTAATAAAACCAAAGACAAAGAAATGCGCCAGCAGCAGGCCGCCGACAATGCCACTCGTTTCATATTTCATGTCCTCCAGCACGGTGGCTTTACCAGGAACGTGGGTGACACGCCATTGTTGCCTGGCGATACTCCTGTAGAACAGGGAACAACGCTCTTCACCTATGATCAGCATGCAAGTTGGGTGGTTGCTGTCGCCTGGGACCCGGATGGCACGCGTATCGCCTCCGCCGCTGGAGACGGGACGGTACGCGTATGGGATGCCGATACTGGTAATCATCTGCTGACCTATCGTAGCCATACCAGGTTACTCGCCAAAGCGAACCTGCCAGCGACTGTCTATACTATCGCGTGGTCACCAGATGGACGGCGTATTGCCTCGGCAGGAGACGGCGCGAAAGTCCATGTATGGAATCCTGTGACTGGCGCGAACGCCCTGATCTACGAAGGCCATGCTAAAGCTGGCCTTCTGTCTAGCGTCTATGCCGTGGCGTGGTCGCCCGATAGCACACGTATCGCCTCCGCGTGCAGTAGCATGGGGTGGGATAAAACTGTGCATATCTGGAATGTGGCGACGGGAACAACCGTTGTGCGTTGTAAAGCTTCCGCTGGTTGGCTCCCTAATTTTTCACTTTTAGCCGTGGCCTGGTCCCCTGATGGCACGCGCATCGCCGCAACCTGTACTGATAAGAAGATTCGTGCCTGGGATGCTGCCACAGGCGTACAGGTTGCCATCTATCACACCGGCGCGGAGTGGATGAGTGCTCTCGCATGGTCGCCCGATAACCGGTATATCGCCGTGGCTAATACACTCTCTAAAGTTCAAATATGGGATGCTGCTCAGGAAAAGCTGGTGCGTACGTACGGCGGTCATGCCGATAGTGTCAGATATGTGGCCTGGTCCCCTGATGGTACCTACATTGCCTCTGCCAGCAACGACAAAACTGTACAAATCTGGCATCCACTCACCGGCGATACGCTCTTCACCTATCGTGGCCACACCGAATGGGCAACCGCGGTGGCCTGGTCGCCGGATGGCACGCGTATCGCCTCCGCCAGCAATGACAAAACCGTGAAAGTCTGGCTGGTCAAAAGCGGTTCAGCATAAACACCTATGTTCTTGCAATGCCTCCTCGCTCTTGCTACAATACGGTATAGATACATAGCAGTTTTTTGGTAGGGAGCATGGTATGGCATCATCTTCAACGGCACAAGAGAACGTCTTTATTGGGCCAGGAATCAGCCCTCTCAAACGCGTCGGGACAATACTTGGCGTCATCGGCCTCACTATCCTGGTGCTCTGGATCGCTATTCACCAGGGGGCGTCGGCGATAGGCAGCACGATAGTGGCAATCATGTTTATTTTCGGCTTTGTTCTCTATTTGCGCATCATCGCGCCGATACCTTTTACCATTGAATTGGGGCAGGAGGCATTGATCAAACGGAGCAAGAATGGCGAAGTGATCGAGGTGCGCTGGGAACACCTGAAGCGTGTGAAAGAGGAATTTTTCCCTAATGGCAAGCGCATCAGCCTCATCGTCTATCGCCAACCTGCGAACCCCCAGGAGAAACCTAAAGCCTGGGCCGTCTACCGTGACGATGTCACAGATATTGATGCTCTGGCTAAAAACTTGCAGCAAGCCATACCAGAAACGTGCCAATGGCAGAGCGAAACCGTCCACGAATAGCCCTGGCCCTTTATAAACCATCAAGTATAGGCTTTGGCCTCTGTGGCTTTAAAAGTAGCATACACGGTCTTGCCCTCATGCAAGGCCATACGAGCCGCTGATGCCTCGGTGATTTCAGCCGTTAGCGGCGGAGTAGCGGCATCCAGCATAATGCTGACACGCACTCTCCCATCACGACGCCCACCATCGCTGGCATAGGCTGCCATGGGCAAGATTTGCACCACCTCACCATGAAAGATATTGCGAGCGGAGCTATCGGGTGGCAGCTGATACAAGGTCACGCTGCGTGGATCAACCACGATAAAGGCTTCGTCGCTCGCCTCCGGCACCTTCTCCCTCGTATTGTCTAACGCAGCCGTGACCTCGATGGGAGACGCCCCATTGTGCAATTGAATGGTGCAGAGAGCCTGCGCCTCGCAGCTCATCACGCGCCCACGAAAGAAATTCATACCCATCAGTTCAGCCACATAGGATGAGCGTGGGTGTTCCAGCAGATCGCGCTGGCTCCCCTGCTGAATGACCTGACCATCGTCAAGTACGAGAATTGAGTCTCCAAAGAGCAAAGCATCCAGATATTGGTGAGTGACCAGTACCGTCGTGAGTGCTACATTTGCCAGGATGTGGCGCAATTCTTGCCGCACCTCGCGCCGCGTCTGCACATCCAGGGCGGACAGTGGCTCGTCCAACAACAACAGTTGCGGCTGTAAAGCCAGGGCGCGGGCAATGGCGACGCGTTGCTGCTGACCACCGGAAAGTTGGGCCGGACGACGCTTGTCCATTCCCACCAGATGTACCCGTTCCAACGCCTCACCAACCCGTTGCTGTATGACCGAGTGCGAGAGACGTTGTGCTCGCAACCCGAATGCCACGTTTTCAAACACGCTCAGATGAGGGAACAGGGCGTAATCCTGGAAAACGTAGCCAAAGGGTCGCTCCTGCGGCGGCACCATAATATGCCGTTCACTATCAAAGTACGTGGTGTCTTCCAGAGCGATATGGCCTCGTTCGGGGTGCAGCAGTCCAGCCAACAGCCGTAAGACCGTGCTTTTGCCCGCGCCACTCTCCCCCAGCAAAACAGTCGTTTTGCCGACCTCAGCCGCAAAGCTTAGCTTCAGGTGAAAAGCACTCAGATGTGTATCAAGTTGCGCTATTAGCATAGGCACAGTCTAGCACATTCTGTAGTAGCGCACACGAGGGACACACATGTCAGGCCGTGGTTTTAGCATTCATGAGCAGTTTATCCAATAACGTTGGATCGCTTTGATAATGCTTGACCAGGCGATCAACCTGTTTTTGGGTCAAGGTTCCGGCGTCAACGGCAGGTTTTAGTCCGCTCTGGAGGGCGGTACCGACAAGTGTTTGTAACTGGGTGGCAGAGACATTCTGCGCGGTCGCGATATCGCTCAACGTCTTTCCTGCCTTTAAGTCCGTGGTTAGTTGATTGGGAGTCACCTTCAAACCCTGGGCAATCTGCGTCTTAATGGCAGGTGCATACTGCTTGAGGGTTTTGTTTACCCCGTTAGCCTTAGTCGTCGTCGTTGCCGAAACGATAGGGGTAGGCGTAGATGTCGCGCTATTGTTTGCCGATGTGACCGATGGCAGCACCACAAAAACGCCAACGCCAATGGCTAATACCACCACTACGATAGCCCCAACAATAATGTAGAGTAAGCGTCTACTCATCAGTAAATTCTCCTGTATACTTTCTTTTTCAGAAAATGTGCTGTGGTAAAGTATATGTGTTTTCTTGTATCTTGTCACCTATCGTGGCAACAGTCCTATTTTACCCATTAGAACTAAGCAAAAGGTTTAGAAAGGTTCAAGATTTGTTCAAGATAGGGCTTCACTTACTCTTTGTAAGCAGCATCTCTTGCCTTAGATTAAGAATCATGGTATACTAGACTCAACATAATATACGTAAATTTCCTTTCTAGTTCATCACGACCAGGAATGGCAGGCACATATGGCAACGAAGCCGATAACACCAACAGACATGACACAACTACCATCATCCGAGAGCATTTGTCCGCGCTACGAACACGCGATACAATTACTTGGTAAACGCTGGACGGGGCTACTCCTTTATGCTTTATTGGAAGGGCCGCGCCGTTTTTGCGAGTTAACTACACGGGTCGAGGGCCTCTCCGACCGTGTGCTCAGCGACCGGTTACGCGAACTGGAGATCGAAGGCATCATCGAGCGCATCGTCTATCCACAAATCCCCGTGCGCGTCGAGTACCAACTAACCGAAAAGGGACGCGCCCTCGAACCCGTCGTCCAGGCTATCCAAAAATGGGCAGAAAAATGGGTGGAACTGCCAGAGACTTCTCTCGTGTAGGGCGTAAGAATTCCCCCTACTCGGCCTCCATCATTTGTGCTATACTTTTGCCATGGAAAATTTATGGGCACCGTGGCGCATGGCCTTTATCGCGCCGAAAACACCACCACCACCAGGGTGCATTTTCTGTACCCAACCAGCTGCACAGCGCGATGAAGAGTATCATATACTCTATCGCGGTGAGCGTTGTTTTATGATGCTTAATCTCTATCCCTATAGTAATGGGCATCTCATGGTCGCACCGTATGAGCATGTTGCCAGCATTGAGGGGCTGGATGCCGCCACACTTGCTGAACTGATGGCGCAGGCCCAGCTCGCCCTACGCGCACTCCGTCTCGCCATGAACCCCGACGGCTTCAATATGGGCATCAACGAAGGCAAGGTCGCGGGAGCCGGATACGCGGAACATATGCATTTCCATATTGTGCCACGCTGGCAAGGTGACACCAATTTCATGCCGGTGCTTGCCGACATCAAAGTCATGCCGGAACATCTGGACGCTGTGTACCAACAATTGAAACAGGCGATAGAGGCTGTCAAAGAAGGCTCCTAAGATGATGACATCACCAGAGGTCAAAATATTCGCTCTGGCTCCGAGCGATAAAAAGCAGCGCGGAGTACGCGGATTTTTTGGCGAACTGGTGCTGCTCGGCAGCGCACCTAAAATACTGACGGGTAGTATTATTATCGCGGCAGACACACTGTTTGTGGCCTGGGCATTGCTTATCGTCTTCAATTTACAGCATGGTCCGCTTGTAACACTGCTCATGGTTGAAAGCTTGTTTCTCATCAGTGCTGTAGCCTTTTTCCTGGCGCACAAGTCGGTGCATGTACCGACGATTCTCGCCTACTATGCGGTACTCGTTGTTCTCAGCATACTGCTCGATCTGTTCTTTAGTGGGAATTGGGGCGATCTGGGACTATATGCCCTCTGCGGCTATGCCATTTATCGCTTTCCACTGCGTTGGGCATGCCTGATGATAGTCATACCAATAATTGCCTTAGCAGTGACACATCACGTTGGCAATGTTGCTAAGACACATATTATCGGCGCGACATTGAGCACACTGTCGCCACTGCTCATTGTTATGGCCATCGGCTGGGTCGCCTGGACGCGCCGGGCGCGGCACCTGCTCATCGTACAATTGCAACTGGTACAGGCTCAATTGCGGGCGCAGATTGCACGCACAGAGGAACTCGCGACGGCGCGTGAGCGTGCGCGAATTGCACGCGATATCCATGATGTACTTGCTCATACGCTGACCATTCTCTCCATTCAAGTGCAAGCGGCACGCCAATTGGTGCTGCACAATCCTGAGAAACTGGCGACGAAGCTAGACGACATGGCCTCGCTCCTGCGCGATAGTATTGCCGAGAGCCGCCGTGTCGTGGGCCTCTTGCGTGAAACTGCTCTGTCACCTGCCTCGCTTGGGGACATGGGTACACGATTACAGGCCATGATGGAACGCTTCAGCGAGCGTACCGGTATACGCTGCGTGTTTGAAGAAGAGGGAACACCCGCGATTATGAATGACAAGCAGGGTGAAACATTTCAGTTCGCTTTACAGGAAGCTCTCACCAATGCCCATCGCCATGGTGCCGCTACCATGGTAAAAGCCACATTATGCTGGCAAGCAAAGGCCGTGACATTGTCTGTCCTTGATAATGGGCAAGGGAGTAGCAAGAATACCGATGGCTCCCACCAGGGGTTACACGGTATGCGCGAACGAGCGCAAGCCCTGGGTGGTTCATTAGAAACAGGTTCTCCACCGGAAGGCGGCTTCGCGGTAACGCTTTCTTTGCCTTTGCAGAGCACACGTACCTCTCAACCACTGGAGATGCACCGTGAGTGAACAGAAAATCCGCGTAGCTCTGGCCGATGACCAGCGGCTTTTACGCGAAGGGCTGCGCACCATCCTTGAAGCAGCACCAGATATCATTGTCGTCGGCGAGGCCGAGGATGGCATGGTCGCCACTACTCTGGCCACAACGCTACAGCCCGATGTGATGCTGATGGATATTCGTATGCCCTTGCGTGACGGTATTGCCGCTACCGAAGCGATCCACAAAACACATCCTGCCATTCGCATCCTCCTGCTAACTACCTATGATACACCGGAGACAGTGGTAGATGGCTTGCGTGCGGGCGCGGCAGGTTATTTACTCAAGGATTGCAGCGCGGAAGAACTCTGCTCTGCTGTACGCACGGTAGCGCGTGGTCAGGTAGTGCTCCAGACTCCCAGTGCTGCTCAATTGTTAGCCGCACTATCGCTCCCCACAGCAACACCAGCACACACGCAAGGGGATAGCAGTGGTTTGACTGAACGTGAACGTGACGTGCTACAACTGGTCGTGCGTGGGCGCAACAACACCGAGATTGCCGCGGAACTTTTTGTCAGTGAGGCCACCGTCAAGACGCATATCAACCATATCTTTTCCAAGCTCGGCGCACGCGACCGCGCCCATGCCGTTATACTGGCGCACCAGCTGGGCTTCTAACAAAAAACCTCTTTCCACCCACGGGTTGAGAAACACCTTCCGCAAAACTCAACCCGCATTCCAACTGTAGCATGACGCTTTTTGCCGTGTTCCCAACTATACTTCCAATGTCGGAACGATGATACAGAACTTCGCTCCACATCCGAAAAAAAAACGCATTCATCATGCATACAGACAGACAGACAGAAAGAGGTAAAAAACATGACCCAATCTACTTTACTAACTATTGTGCTTATCGCCGCAGCCATCATCTATATCTGCTATAAACAGTGTGTGCAACAACTCGTCAGCAATCGCGATTTCCTGCTACCCATCATAGGGGCTATCTACTTTGCCATCATCGTAATAAACGGGCAGGTAGGTATGGATAGCATTGTGTTTGTGGTGGTTGGAGGAGTCGTGGGCATTCTTACCGGTTTGATGAGTGGCCAGGTGGTACGAGTATGGCGCGATCACAACACGGACGCGGTGTACCAGCGCGGCGGTTGGAGCTATGTTATGGTTCTGCTTGGTCTGATGGTCGCTCGTATCATCATCTATATCGTGTTACGCTACAGTGGCGTTGTCGTAGGCTTCGGCCCAATTAACTTCGCCTTCATCGCCCTCGCGCTGGGAAACTACCTCGGTCGCAGCATAAACGTCCATCTGCGCTCGCAACGCTTAATGCCCCAGGTCGCATAAAGTAATAATGCACCGCCTGCGAACAAGCCCTGCGGCACCGTCGGTGCCGCAG
>JBPCJY010000172.1:0-68455 GCA_051004815.1 Ktedonobacteraceae bacterium | reverse complement strand
CAAGGGAGGGTGGTTTGAGGGGAAAACATATTTTGGAAAAACAGTACTGGAAGTGTTTCTTCGCCAGGGGGAAAAAGAAACGCTTCCAGTAACAAACAAAGTGTGACTTTTCCCACAGTTTGTCCGTAAAAGCCCACTTCCATGCTTGATCTGAGGGTGCCAAAACATCGGATTCCGTGCCTTTGGAGTCACAGCGTGTCCAAAAGTACAAATTGGACGCTAACGATGTCCAAAGGTATTGTCTCCTGGTAGACCGGTGGGTCGGCCTGTGCTTTGTTGCGGTGTAAGCACCCATCGATCTTATTACGCATCTGGCTCTAATTGGACACTCCTTGTATCTCTTTCCCCACAATACCCGTGAGGACATCGTGAATTCTCGTGATGTAGCGGTGAGTCTCATTTGGTATGATGTCTTAACAGCGTGATCACCCTTGCGGCAGTGCCACGGTAACATGAACTCAAAAGGCGCGGCATCCAGGAAGCGAAGGGACGTGTTTGTTTTTGTAGTGCGTTCTCTTGCGATTACAATTGTTTGTATACGTTTATGGGAGTTGCTGGATGGGAAAGAAAGGGCGTCAAAAATTTACTGACGTTTGGGCAAACCAGACGAAACTCGGGAAGCAGTTCGGGTGGTCGTCTATCGCTATGGGCAAGAAGCTCAAGGAGCTGAAATTGCGAGGCGAAAATGGGAATCCAACCGAGCAGGCTCTCTCCGAGGGCTATTGCACATCGACGCCGCTCAAAGATGGAACTCCGTTCTTTATGTGGAACTCGCAGAAGATCGAGGAGTTGATGCGGGAACACGGGTATCAAAGGCTCGACCAGCAGGAGGTCAAGGCGCGTGAGCTGGCGGATAGCTGGGTGCAAGTCCACAAGCAATGGCAAGAGGCTATCTACGGTGTCGAAGAAGAACTTCTCTTTGAGGAGGCGCAGGACATCAAGAAGGAAGCTGGGCGTAGGGGCTTGACCGACCGAGTGAATGCGCTTTTGCGTGAGCGGAAATTCGACGGTGATCTCATAACTTAACACGCCTTAATCGTCGCTGGCCGCACATCCGCTCTCAGAGATATGCCCCCTGCCGTACAGCCAATGCTTGTAAACGAGAGCAAACCTGCGTTGATTCTCTTTGGAGGATACTGTACATTTTGCGAGAAGGACCGCATCGTACCCGGCAGGAAAAAGAATCGTACATGGGGAATTGGGGGTGACCGATGGGGCTTGAACCCACAACCGCTGGAGCCACAATCCAGAGCTCTGCCTAATTGAGCTACGGTCACCATGCCTTTGTGTACCGTCAGTATAGCGGAGAGCTTGAGCATTGTCAATAGCTATTGAACTGTTTTTGCCCCAGTCCAAAGGTAGAGCCTGTAAAAATTAGGTAGTCAAACATCTACCGATGATCTTATTGACGGGCATGGCTATGGATTCATTGCCATACCCTCTTGCCTGAGCAACGAATGCAGTATAAGATAGACACAAACGAGATGCAACGATAGCTCAGAAATTGAGGAACATAGTATGATCAAAGTGGTGCTTTTTGATGTTGATGGCGTACTCGCGAACGGAGAGCCATTTAGCAAGCATTTAGCACGCGATTATGGCATCACGAGCGAGATGACCACCTCATTCTTCGGCGGTCGCTTCATGGAGTGCCTGGTAGGCAATGCTGACCTGAAACACGAGCTGGCCGACCATCTGCATCAGTGGGGATGGCAAGGCACTATTGACGAGTTTGTGAGCTATTGGTTTAGGTGCGAGCACAGCATTGACGAACCGCTTCTTGCGACGATTGCGCAGTTGAGGCAACAAGGAATACGATGTTACCTTGCTACCAACCAAGAAAAATATCGCACGGCCTATATTCTTGAGCAGATGGGATTTGCGGGCCAGTTTGATGGGATATTCTCCTCGGCACACATCGGTTATCTCAAACACGAGAGACGGTTTTTTGCGCAGGTCTTACGCGACCTGCATGGGGTAAGAGCTGACGATATCTTGTTTTGGGATGATAGCCCTGGGAATGTGGCAACGGCTCAAGCATCCGGGTTCCAAGCAGAACTCTACCAGGGCTTTGCCGACTTTGAAAAGCAGATGCAACGGTATCTCGTCACCTCATAGATAGGCTCTCGCCGTCTCCTTATGCTCTATCTCGCACATAGGTATCCAGGAAACGGGCGATGGCAGGATAGGCTTGTAGGCGATTGGCACGTTTCACCAGACCGTGACCTTCATCTGCAAAGCGCAGATATTCTACAGGTACATTGCGCTTAGTGAGTGCGCTTACCACTTGTTCCGCCTCGCCAACTGGCACACGCGGGTCGTTGGCTCCATGCACAACGAAGAGCGGAGCAGTGATACGCTCTATCGAGTGGATAGGCGAGATGCGCTCAAGGAACTCGCGATCATGCTCAAGACTACCATACTCAGATTCACGATTCTTGCGCCGCCAGGGGCCAGTATTTTCCAGAAAGGTGACGAAGTTGGCAACACCGACGATATCGACTCCCGCCGCCCACAAATCGGGATAGGTAGTGAGCGCGGAGAGCACCATGAATCCACCATAGCTTCCCCCCATCACTGCAATGCGCTGTGGATCTGCGATGCCACTTTCCCTCAAGTAGAAGACGGCGTGTTGCAGGTCAGCAACCGAGTCCATACGCAAGCGCACATCATCCAGACTTTGATATTCGTAGCCATAACCTGTACTACCACGCACATTAGGCACAAGAACGGCGTAGCCACAAGTCACCAAGTACTGCATGACGGCATTATAGATTGGTCGTGACTGGCTCTCTGGCCCACCATGGACATAAACCACGACTGGTAAACCATTTTGCTGCTCACCCGAAGGTAGATAGAGGAAGGCGGGAATCTGGCGACCATCGAAGGTGGGATAGCGCAATAGAGTAGGACTGGCAAAAGAGCTTTGTGGGATGCCGCCCGTGGCACTGCGTGTAGCCCGCCAGAGAATCTGCTCGTTCACATCCCATACCCATATGTCGGAAGCATCATTCGCGCTATCGACAGTGAAGGCCAGGCGAGAACCGTCCAGCGACCAGGTCATTTCACGAAATACACCGCTCGGCAAGCCCTCCGATGGTGCAGGCAGAGACCGACGAGCTTCCCAACCATGCGAAACGTCGAACAATTCCAGCCGCGAGTAGCCATCTTCATTCATCACCAGTGCCATACGCGAGCCGTCTTCGGTCAGAGCCAGGAGGTCTGCGTCCCAATGGTCATCGCGCAAGTACGTAAGCTCGGTGGTCTCGAGATCGAGCCAGGCCAGCGTGACAAATTGGCGACCGCGATTGCTGAGCAAATACAGTCCTGAACGATCAGCAGACCACGCGGCAAAGCCATGCAGAGCTGCTCCCTCGCTGATATCAGGGGTTAGCTGCCGGATTGCACCACTCTTTCTATCCAGCAGAAAGAGTTGATTGCGCACATTGGACGAAGAGCGGCTAAAGAGCACCTGTTGTCCATCGGGTGAATAACGGCGTGGATAATTGTTGCCGTCATGGCAGAGTAGCTGAACGACATTACCATCCGCAAGCGTGCGTTCATAGAGATCAAAATAGCGGCGATCACGCTCGTTACTGGCATAAACAACACGTCGACCATCGGGAGACCAGCTTGCAGCAGTATAAATGATCTCCGGTTGCGCCGTTAATTCCGTCAGAGTTGCGCCATCCGCGCTCAACAAGGAGAGTTGCGTCAGTTCACTGCCACCAGTATCAGCCGTTAAGAGCAATACATCTTCTGTTGGTGAGAACTCTGCCCCGGCTACACGCTCGTTCCGAAAA
Source organism: Ktedonobacteraceae bacterium (assembly GCA_051004815.1). GTDB lineage: Bacteria > Chloroflexota > Ktedonobacteria > Ktedonobacterales > Ktedonobacteraceae > JBBQXY01. Next base: position 64,652 of record JBPCJY010000172.1, on the reverse strand, counting down.
GTAAGTTGGGTCGGCCAGGCAGGTATTTCCGCGTGAAGGTCGATAGGAACGCTCCACACTTCGGCAACGCCAGTAATATCGCTGAGGAAACTGAGTCGTTTCCCATCTGGCGCAAAGGATGGTGCATACGCGGAACGCACATTCAAATAGCGTGCAAAATTATAAGTTTCCGTTGTCATGAAATATCCTGTCTACAAACAGTTGATTGTGTTTAAGCGGCATCACATGTGATGCCGCTTAAACACAATCAACCGCTTATTTTAAGATTATTGCGAAGGTGGCTCGATTTGGCGTTGTTGGGAATTGGGGCCACCAAGCTGCATTTGCTGTTTCATTGCTTGCAACTGGTCTTCGACATTCTGGTGGGCAGAAATTTGCCGCAGTTCACGATCAAGCGGATCGTTTGAGCCAGGCCCCAATAGGCCCTGATCTCCCAGCGTGCCTTGCTCGATCAAGTCATCCATAGCATTGGCGCGGGCCTGCATAGTCAACACTTTATCCTGCGCACGCTGCATCGCAAGGTTCATTTCTGACATTTCTTGCGAAATACCCGTCACAGATTCATTGATCTTCACCTGTGCCTGGGCAGCACCATACTGCGCTTTGACCATCTCTTTCTGCGTGCGGAAGGCTTCGACACGAGACGAGATGGTGCGCTCCATTGTCACCAACTTCTCCTCCTGCGCCTTCAGTTGCGCGATTTGCTGCTCAAAGCCATTGATTTGGGTCAACAACATCTCTTTGCGCTGCAAAGCCTGACGTGCCAGGTCTTCGCGGTTGGCATTCAATGCCTGCATCGCTTGCTGATCGAGGCGAGCAACCTGTTGTTCAATCTGCGTTTGCTGCATCTCCAGACGCTTCTCGTTGGTGACAACCTCCGCGATTGAGCGTTTCAGGTTCTGCAATTGTTCCAGTTGCTTCTGGTACGAGTAATCCATTACCTGGCCTGGATCTTCGGCCTTGTCCAGGGCGGCGTTGGCTCGCATACGAAAAAAGTTGGCGAGACGTGAGAAAAAGCCCATTGGTGTTCCTCCTTATTGGTACAGAGTGACAAATGCATTTGCACATATTTTATTATTATTGTATCACTGCGTTCATTCTTATGATAACATAAACGCAGAGATTGTGAAGACTCAAATTCACTGTTTCGCAGCCTGCTGCGGTAAAACGGTGCAAGGGAAAGTTTTCTGGGGAACTCTTGAGAAACCACAACATGCTATAATACATAAAAATGACGTATGTTCAACCAGGAAGGAGCGAAGGATGCATGACGAATTAGGTGAGCCATTGCAAATGGAGATGCTTGCCGCATCACTTCGATCTGATAGCACCGATGTTAAGGCATTTCTGGAAGCACTGGCCAGCAAATTGTCTGGTTCACTGCCCAATCAGACGATAGTGACACGCCATAGCGGCCTATTTTCTCGTGAGCACCCGGTCAAAGAGATTACCGTCAACCTGGGCGATTACCAGTATCGCATTAGCCGGGAACGACAGGGACCCGTCCTCACTCAACGCGCAAAAATTGTGCGCGGCATCGTTCTTAAGACAGACCAGGTGCCTATGGAACTATGGATTGAAGAACTGGCAGGGGCCTTAGCTGATGTCGCGGCAAACAATGCACAGGCTCGTATAGCTCTTGAACGATTTCTATTGCAATAACCGGGCGAGAGCTTTTTTTAGAGAAAGAGACCGTTATGCCTTTTTGGAACAGAATCTCGCCGGAGGAAGAGCAGCGTAGACAGCTGGCTCTACAAGAGGCAGAAGTGAGTCGCCGTTCATTGGAGGCTGGTGGACTTCCCACGCAGGCGCAACGACGGCTGCACGAAGAGGTAGAAGCCGGCCATCCCATCTTTTCTAGTGACTTGAGTGTCAACGAGTTCTCGCTCATGCGTAACCAGGGCTATGTTGCCTTGAGCCAGGTCATGGGCAGCTCAATTTATCAAATTGGCTGGCAGTATGTACGCAACTATACCTACAATACCGCCGCCTCGGAAATGACCACCTTAACCAATGCCCACCAACATTCCGCGCAGCTCGCCCTGAGCAGGTTACAGCAGGAGGCAGTATTGCTGAAAGCTCACGGCGTGATCGGCGTGCGTTTCGCCCGAAGAAACTACGAGTGGGGTAAGAATTTGCTGGAATACACAGCTATTGGCACCGCCATTCGTCTGCCAAACACCCCAGTACCCCAATATCCCTTTCTGAGCGATCTTTCCGGGCAGGAATTCTGGACATTGCTGCAAGCGGGATACTATCCAACTGGAGTTGTGACCGGCTTCTGCTCGTACTATGTCTCTCTGGGCAGTAATCTGACAAACCAGATGCGTGGTTGGTACAGCGGCGGTGGTTATAATCAGGAGATTGTGCCATTCACGCAAGCTCTCTATACTTCGCGAGACCTGGCAATGAACCGCATCATGACCACGGCCCGCAAGCTTAACGCGGTCGGCATCGTCGGAATGCATATCGAGAATGATCGAAAAGTCATTGAGTATGAACAAGAACGCGAAAACTACCCGACACAATATTACATGGATTTATCCGTTCATTTCGCGGCGATTGGAACCTCTATCACGTCTGTGAAAAAAGATCACGTCATTCCACCGCCTAAGCCGACGCTGACATTAACCGACTTGCGTCCAGGCCGACGCGGCGAAACCAGTGAGCTAACATTCCGCGACGAATAATATCTGCACATTGTTCAGATACCTTGAAACATCTGTGAAGGAGTTCTTATGTCAAAACAAATGCCACCCAATGATTTACCAAGCCATGCCCGTGAACGACTCAACATTATGCGTGGTGACGCGACCCATAAAGCACTTTTTACCAGCGACCTGAGTGTCAACGAATTTCTGCTGGTGCGCGAGGCAGGATTTGATCCCGTCGGGCTGGTCGTTGGTAGTTCCATCTACCATATTGGCTATCAACGAGCAAATTGGACGCAGAACCAGGAAATGACTGTATTGACACAAGCTATGTATCATGCCCGCGAGCTAGCGATGGCGCGCATGGAGGAAGAGGCTGACGCGCTGAGGGCAGATGGTATTGTAGGTGTACGACTAGAAGTGACGCAGCACGAATGGGGCGAGGCCCTGGCCGAGTTTGTGGCGATTGGTACGGCCATTCGCGCCCGTAACGGTCAATCCTTCCGTAACGCTAAAGGGATGCCGTTCACCTCGGACCTATCCGGTCAGGATTTCTGGACACTGCTGCGCACAGGCTATCGTCCCGTAGGTATGGTGATGGGCAATTGCGTGTATCACATCGCTCATCAAGGCATGGGCCAATGGTTCAAGCAAGTCGGCCAGAACGTCGAGATGACGAACTATACGCAGGGCCTCTATGATGCTCGCGAACTTGCGATGGAGCGCATGCAGGCAGAGGCTATCAGCCTGGCGGCACAAGGGGTAGTGGGCACACAGATTAGCGAGCGCAGCCATGGCTGGGGTTCGCACGTCATTGAGTTCTTCTCCGTGGGTACCGCAGTGATCAGCATCTCAGATGACCACCAGGTGCCAGCACCAGCACTCTCGCTCTTGCTGAACGATTAATCCAAACAGCAAGAAAGAGGTGGATATGGAGGCTGTGGGTTGTGTCGCCAGTAACGACACAACCCACAGCCTCCATATCCACCTCTTAAACCTCTTACGAACTGCTGATTACTGATTAGTGAGCAATTTCATGGCAGCTTCAAAAGGAAGCTCACCAGCTGAGAGCATTGCTAAAATTTTCAAGCGTTCAGGTCGTTGTTTTGGCTTGGATGGAGCTTCCTCCAGAGCGTCTATGATATCATCAAGGTGATTGCGTGCCGTATTGTAGGCAATATTCAATGCAACGGATAGTTTTTGAACGTTGCCTTTATGTTTGACTAGCTGACCCACGAAGGCAAGCTGTTCGGGAGTCAAGCGAGCCATCCAGCCAAGACTAAATCTTCCCTCAATGACGATATTGCTCTCCGGGCATTCTAGCCTGGTAACAATCAGTTCTCCACCAGTAACCGGGTCCTTTGTGATGAGTGGGTGCATCATAGATGGCACCTCTTGTCCAATAAATGTGGAAAGGTCAACCTGATATGCCTCGTAGAGCCTTGAGGTAGGAAGGATCAACTTCGCGCTCACTCAATTCGATGATTTCGTCAACAGTAAGACCACTTAACCCGGCTTCCTGCAAGGCTTTGATATAAGCCGGTTTAATATCATGGTCGCTCAATTCATTAATTTGGTCAACAGTAAGAGCGATTAACCCGGCTTCACGTAATCGATTGATGTAGGAGGGCTTTACTCCGTGGTCGCTCAATTCGATGATCTCTTCAAAGGTGAGGTCATTTAATCCGGCTTCCCGCAAGGCTTTGATATAAGCCGGTTTAATATCATGGTCGCTCAATTCATTAATTTGGTCAACGGTGAGGTCAAATACGCCTCCCTCATGAAGCTTCATCAAGTATGCTGGATCAACTTCGTGTTCACTTAACTCAATGATCTGGTCAACAGTGAGATTGGATAGTCCCCCTTCGCGCAAGGCTTTGATGTAAGAAGGATCAACTTCATGCTCGTTTAGTTCAATAATTTGCTCAACGGTCAGGTCTGTCAATCCTGCCTCTCGTAGCCCCTTGAGATAAGAAGGGTCAACTTCATGTTCGCTCAACATGATGAGTTGATCAAACGTAAATTGCGTAAGTCGTGGTGCTTCCTGGTATGCCTGGTGTTCGTGATACTCTTGAAGTGGTTCTTTCCTCTCAAAGCGTTGTCCTTGTTTGAGCCTTTCCTCTGTGGCGGAGAGGGGCGTTTCTCCCAGGGCATCGATTAACTGGTTGGCCTGTTCAATGGTAATCTTACCAGCCGCTAGCATTTCAAGGACCATCGTTCGTTCAGCATTCATCGGATATTCTCCTTTTTGCAAGCCGATAGCATAAAATGCTATCATTCATGTTAATTAATGACAACTCATATAGCAAATAATAGATTACATTTCTTGTTTTGTCAATAGTTTTGAAAGGTCTCCGAGATCACATACTCTGCTTCAAGGCGATTACATGCTTCATACTATGCGCTTACCCACCATCAACGCTCCCTGTAACACCACCTCTTTGCCTGCTGTACCCATCTTCTGTAGAGCATCTATGAGGGAACGCAGGTGTTCCTCGCCAGCAAGTAGGCGGAAGCGCAACACAAATTCTTTGCCAATGCCCAGACCGAGTTTACGTTGCCAGAACGAGGCGTGAAAAACGAGGACATGTTCACCTACATCTTCCATCATGTTAGATATATTCCGACGGAACAGGCTATAGGGTATATTCCCTTTATTTATGGCAAAGGCGACCTGCTGCATTGGCACATCCTCGTTTGGTTCGGCGGACAGACCTTCTCCTGTCTGATAGACCAGGTCATACGCACTGATCGCCATATGCAGAATATGAGCCAGAGATTTAGCATATTTTCCTTGTTGCAGCTCCGTACGATTACGTACCAGGTGCTCTATTATGTCGTAATGCACAGAACCGCGAAAGAGCAGACAGGATTCGTGCATCATACCAAGCCCCTGTTTGAACCCCAGAGTGGCTAAATATCGCTGACCTGTGTCAGCAAGGTGAGCCAATTCAGCGTCAACAGGCTTTGCCTCATCAAGAACGATTTCTGCTGCTCCCAGTAGTCCTACCAGCGACCGCGAACCGATACGGCTCCCCATTCGATGATAGTCTTGTAGCAAGACATCTTGTAATTGTGCGGTATCTACGTCTTCTGAGAGGAAGCCCAGGCGTTGCAGTTTGCGCCCCATCTCTTCCGCTTGTTCAAGATACTGCTTCTGTTGCCACTTCAGGAGTTCATTGCCAAGTGACTCGGTCTGTGTGCTTACATCGTTATGTAAAGTTTTGACCAGTTGCTCGTACTCCTCGCGTGAAAGAGTAGGGGCGGTTTGATGCAATATCGTGAAAAGCGAGAGCGGCACATCCGCGTTAAGTGCGCGATAGATGTCCATACGATGGTTCTCCTCCTTGACAAACTGTTCTTCTGGACATTGTATCAGATGTGATATGTTGTAGCATGTTTATTACTGACCAATACGTTCAACAATGCGAGGAGCACTTTACAATGGACAATGGTATTTTTGACCTGATGGAAAGCCATGACTACGAAAACATCATCTTCTGCCAGGAAAAAACGCTTGGACTGCGGGCAATTATCGTCATACATGACACCACGTTAGGACCAGCGTCTGGTGGCATTCGTATGTGGCCTTATGAAAGCGAAGCCGACGCCATTCAAGATGCGGTACGGCTTGCTCGTGGCATGACCTACAAATGCGCGGCTATTGGTCTTCCCTATGGAGGGGGCAAATGTGTGATTCTCGGCGATCCCAAACGTGATAAGACTGAGGGAATGCTCCGTGGGCTGGCACGTTTTATCAATCGGCTCGGCGGCCTCTATTTAACAGGCGAAGATGTCGGCACGACGCTGAGCGACATGGAGATCATGCGGAGCGAGTCACCGTATGTCGTCACTGTTCCTGAAGCGATGGGAGGACCCGGTGATAGTGCGCCCGCTACGGCCTTCGGCGTCTTCCAGGGGATGCGGGCCTGTCTGCGCGTGGTTTATGGCAGTCCACTCACACAAGGACGCACGGTCGCCATTCAAGGGGTAGGAGCCGTGGGGAAAGAGCTGGTACGACATCTAGTTGAGGCTGGAGCAACAGTGACCATTGCCGATGTAGACCAGGAAAAGGTCAGTGCGGTGGCCTCACAATATAACGTGAAGGTGGTGCAACCAGATGAAATAGTGGGGCTTGATGTAGATGTATTTAGTCCGTGTGCCATGGGGGCGATTCTCAATGATCAGACCCTTGCTCAACTGCGCTGCAAGATTGTCTGTGGGTCGGCCAACAACCAGTTGGCTGAAGATCGCCATGGCGATCTGCTAGCTCAAAAGGAGATATTGTACGCCCCTGACTACATTGTCAACGCGGGAGGCGTTGTCAGCAGCCTGGATAGCTTCTCCCCTGGTGGTTTCAATCGTCAGCGAGCGATGGATAAAGTCTCACGCATCTATAAAACCATGAGCACTATCATCGCCATCGCGATGGAGCAACACATTCCCACTTATCGCGCCGCCGATGTGGTCGCCGAACAACATATAGCAATGATGCGCCAGGTGAAAATGCTTTCCAATGGGAACAGTTTATAACATTTCGAGGAAAGGAAACGCTCCATGTCCAGTGCCAGTTCAACAGCTATCGTAGACCAGAAGCAGCCAAGGTTGTGGGCACTGGTAACGCTCTTTCTCGCACCAGCCTTTATCTTTGCCAATATGTATACTACACAGGCTATCCTGCCAGTATTCAGCAAAGATTTCTCTATTAGCGCACCTACGGCTGGTTTGACCGTATCCTTACTTGTGCTGGCAGTAGCAGTCGGTTCGCTCTTCTATGGCCCATTGTCGGATCGTGTTGGGCGCAAAGCTGTGATGGTGGGGGCTAGTTTCCTCGTCATCATTCCCACACTCTTGTGTGGTTTCGCGCCCAATTTTACTGCGCTCGTCGTGTTGCGTACTTTGCAGGGATTGTTGATGCCTGGCCTGACCAGCGTGGCTATTCCTTATGTCAACGAGGAATTTGAGGGGAAAGGGCGCGGCTTAGCAATGGGCATCTATGTCAGTGGGCTGACGTTGGGGGGATTGTTTGCGCGGGTGGGCAGTGCCGCCCTGACAGGTTGGTTTGATTGGCGCATCGCAATGGAGGCGTTCACCTTACCCACGTTGATCGCAGCAATGTTCATGTGGCGGTTTTTGCCCGAAACGAACGCGAAAAAGAAGCTGCCCGCGCTGATTACACATTCCATCAGCACATCGCGTGGCGAATTCTTGCGTCAGACACTGCGCGACATGTGGCTGCACCTGCACAATCGACGCCTGGTGGGGGCATTTATTATTGGCTTCACGCTCTTCTTTGGCTTCATCGGAACGTTTACCTACCTCCCCTACTATCTGACCGGGCCACATTTCAACCTTCCAACCATCGCGCTTGGCCTGGTCTACCTACTCTGGCTCACCGGTATCTTTTCACCTGCCGCCGGGGCACTGGCGTTACGCATCGGATCACGCAAAGCTATCGCCTTTAGCATGGGGTTAGCCGCTATCGGGCTGTTGATTACGCTTATCCCCATACTTCCCGTGGTCATATTTGGCCTTGGTTTGCTGGCATTGGGCATGTTCGCCACTGTGCCAGCAGTCAACCTCTACCTGGGCGAGCAGACCACAACGGCCAAAGGGACGGCGGCTTCTATGTACCTCTCGCTCTACTACTTTGGTGGCAGCTTCGGGGCGGTGCTCCCAGGTTTCGCCCTGGAATGGGCCGGGTGGACAGGCGTGACGTTGCTCTGTCTGGGCATGGTTTTGATCGCGATCATGTCCGATGCGCTATTATGCAGGTAGATACGAGCGTTCTTGCTATCCAAACACGAAATGAAACGGAGGAGCTACCTTCAACCGTGTTAGGGAAAATAGTTGTTTACCCAGGTGGGGGAAATGAAGACCAACTCTCGCTTCACTGGGAACATTACGGAGGAGAGCTGAATGAACGCACCGCATATTTTACTCGTTGATGATGACGCAACGCTCCTACAAGCACTTCCTCACATGATGGCACTACGCATCCATGGTGTACAAGTAGATACATCTGACACAGCATTGGGAGCGATCGAGCAGATCCAGGAACATGATTACGATGCTATCGTGAGTGATATCAAGATGCCCGGCATGGATGGATTAGAACTCCTGACGAAAATACAAGAAATGCGCCCTGATGTACCGACGCTGCTCATTACCGGCCATGCAGACCAAGGGCTTATTACCCAGGCACTGCGCGGCGGAGCTTACGATTTCATCCAGAAGCCAATTGATCGTGTCTACTTCGTAGCCGCGCTCCATCGGGCCATTCAAGCACGCCAATTGCGACGGCAGGTACAGGAGCAACAAGAGGCTTTGCAATTGCATAATGAAAGAATGGAGCAATTGGTGGAGCTGCGAACGCGTGAACTCCTGGCAACTAACGAGGTCATGGACGCGCTCGTCCGTGACTTATTCGATTGCACGCTCATCAAGTCCAACGAGTATGTTTTGCACCCTGCTCCTTGCAACCTGGTTGAGTTGTGCCAGCAAGTGCTGGATGCGTATACTGTTGGAGCAGGTCTTACGCTCACTTTTGAGTGCAATCAAGAGGCCATCGCAGTCAATGTAGACAATGAGCGCATCAGCCAGGTGCTGATTCATCTGCTCTCTAATGCCCGCAAATATTCACCAAATGACTCCCCCATCATAGTTGCGTTGCAACAATCAGGGGATGAGGCTATCATCAGCGTATGCGATATGGGAGTTGGCATCGCAGAAGAGGTACTACCTCATATTTTTGAGCAATTCTATCGCGGCCCCGAAGCTGAAGTCCAACCTGGTATACATTCCAGTATCGGCTTAGGACTCTATCTCTGCCAACACATCGTTGAGCGACACAGTGGACACATCGAGGTCACGAGTAGTCCTGGTAAAGGAAGCATGTTCTCTGTCATCCTGCCAATCTACACGAGCCCGACAGCAGCAGAGGAAGATATAAATCCCATTGAGCACGCAGCAACTCCCTTCCCACCACCACAATGGCTTGTTTCGTGAAAAAGGTGGGAAGGAGAAGCTACTTCACGCCCGTACAAAAGGCGAATTCCCAGTTACTCTGCGTCAGCGGGACGGAAATTCAAAGCAACTGAGTTGATACAATACCGCTGCCCCGTTGTGTCTCGCGGACCATCATCGAAGAGATGCCCCAGGTGCGCACCACAGTTTTTACAAACGACTTCGGTTCGCTTCATAAGGAAGGACTTGTCCTCGTGCAGTTCCAGGTGTTCCCAGTCAACAGGGCGATCAAAGCTTGGCCATCCCGACCCCGATTCAAATTTCGCGTCAGAGGAAAACAATGGCTGTCCACATGCTACACATTCATACATCCCTTCCGCGTGGTTATTGTAGAGTGCGCCTGTGAAAGCTCGCTCCGTTCCTTTGCGGCGGCAGACCTGGTATTGCTCCGGCGTTAGTTTCTCTTTCCAGAACGAATCTGGCATATTCTTTAAATCGCTCATATTATTCCCTGCTTTCTTATCTTTCATTACTCTAATATCTCTTGTCTATCAAAAACTATAGTGCTGTGCATTGTTTCAAGCGCACAGGAGTGCATTGAAGAGACGATACTACTCTCTTTCACGGCTAAGCGATGTTCATTTTTCTGAATTGTGTTTCCATACATAAGAACAATGGGAGGCTTGTATTTGTTTCCATTGACGACATAATCATCCCTTCTCTCAATTGGCACAATCGAGGGCAATGGTGGTAAACTGCATCTGTACACATGATATTTGTATTGAAGATTGCAAAATAGAGAGCTAATCACTGCGCTTCTACTTTGCAAGAGGTATAGCGGTTGATAAGTATCACAACCAGCCTTATACGGGGAATTCTCTTGCGCTGTCCCAATTGTGGTAAGGGCAAGCTTTTCCGTAGAGGCTTCAAAATGTATGAGCGATGCCCCGTGTGCGGCTGGCGTTATGAGCGCGAAGAGGGTTATTGGACAGGAGCCATTGCGATCAATCTTGTTATCACCGAGTTGTTGATAGCATTGGTCGCGGTGCCGCTGGCTATCTATCTGGCAATGGCGCAGCAACCGATTACCCTGCTCATCGCTATTGGCTTACCCATGCCCTTTATCTTGCCGTTCATCTTCTTTCGTCACGCCAAAAGCCTCTGGATGAGCGTCGATTTTATGTTTCATCCTACCGAACAGGGAGAAAATTGAATCCTCACCCCTTTAAGGTAACTCTTACCTTCGCTCCTCTCTATGAGATACAATGAATGAAAATGTAGTTTTACACAATGATGTGTTTTTAAGGAGTGATTTTGATGAAGAATGTTGTTGAAAGTGTTATGGCACGCGCACAGACGCCGTTTGTCAACCAGCCTTTTACCGATTTCTCGAAGGAGGAGAATCGTCAGGCTCAGCTGAAAGCATTAGAGCAGGTAAAAGGTGAGCTGGGGCGCACCTATCCGCTCATTATTGGCGGTAAAAAGATTACGAGTGAGGCAACATTTGCCTCTATTAACCCTTCCAACCCTGAGCAGGTCATTGGCTATTTTTCACGCGCCACTGCCCAGCAGACGAATGAGGCGGTTCAGGCGGCAGCGGCAGCTTTTGAAAGTTGGAAACGTGTGTCAGCCGAAGAACGAGCTGGCTATCTCTTCGCCGCAGCCGATTTGATGCGTACACGCCGTTTCCTTATGAACGCCTGGATGATCTATGAAGTAGGCAAGAGTTGGCCCGAGGCCGATGGTGATACGGCGGAAGCCATCGACTTTATGGAATATTATGCTCGCGAAATGATGCGTCTGGCAGATGACCAGCCGATTGTGCGCATTGAAGAGGAAGACAACAAACTGGTCTACATTCCGCTCGGCGTGGGCGCAGTCATACCACCCTGGAATTTCCCATGTGCCATTACAGCAGGCATGACCAGTGCCGCCTTTGTCACGGGCAACACGGTGGTGCTTAAACCCGCCAGTACGGCACCGGCGATTGCCGCACAATTTGTCAATGTTCTGGAAGAGGTGGGGTTGCCAGCTGGCGTCGTCAACTTCCTGACGGGTTCCGGCTCAACTATTGGCGATACGCTGATCGAAAATCCCCAGTTACGCTTCATTGCCTTCACTGGTTCGCGAGATGTCGGGTTGCGCATCAATGAACTGGCCGCCAAACACCAACCAGGACAACGCTGGCTGAAACGCACCATTCTCGAAATGGGCGGCAAAGATGCTGTTGTTGTCGATGAAACGGCCAATCTCGATGCGGCGGCGGCGGCTATCGTTACGTCGGCCTTTGGTTTCCAGGGGCAAAAATGCTCAGCCGGTTCGCGAGCCATCATCGTTGACAAGGTCTATGACCAAGTGCTGCAAAAGGTCATTGAAAAGACGAAGCAGTTATCGCTGGGCGATGTGACACAGCTGAGCACCTATATGGGACCTGTCGTCGATGAAAATGCGATGAAGAAAATCACCGAATATATCGAGATAGGTAAGGGTGAAGGTAAACTTCTCACTGGAGGTGGGCATCACGGCCCTGGCTACTTTATCGAGCCAACGGTCATTGCTGACGTTGACCCCCATGCACGCATCTCCCAGGAAGAGATTTTTGGGCCAGTGTTAACGGTGATTAAAGCCAAAGACTTTGACGATGCTCTGCATATCGCCAATGATACAGAGTACGGGCTAACCGGTTCACTGTATTCCAATAACCCGGAGCGTATCGAGCGAGCAAAAGAGGAGTACCATGTTGGCAACCTCTACTTCAACCGCAAAAGCACAGGTGCGCTCGTTGGCGTCCATCCATTTGGCGGCTTTAACATGTCGGGGACTGACTCGAAGGCGGGCGGTAGAGATTACTTGCTACTATTCACACAGGCAAAAGCTATCTCGACTACGAAATAAATGGAGGATTCTCCTTGGCTAAGGTCACACAAATCAGCCCAGGGGCATGGGGGGTTTCCTTGCCGTTCCTGGGTGAACAAGATATTATTGGTTCCTACCTGCTTGCCGGAGAGAACGAACTCGCTATCATTGACCCAGGACCTGGTAGCACGCTCGAACCACTGTTAGGATCGATTCGGGAAGCAGGTTTTGAGCCGCAGGATGTCACGCATATTCTCGCGACACACGTTCACTTAGATCATGCAGGTGTTACTGGCTCTTTGATACGGCTGCTGCCTAAAGCCCAGGTATATGTCCACAGCAAAGGCGCACCACACCTGATTGACACAAGCAAAGTGGTTGCCAGTGCATCGCGCATCTACGGTGAGCGGATGAAGATGCTGTGGGGCGAGATTGAACCAACACCTGCTAAACGCGTCCACACGCTCGAAGGTGGCGATATTCTCAAGGTGGCGGGCCGTCGCTTGGAGGTACATTATACGCCTGGACACGCGGTCCACCATGTCATCTTCTTCGATGCCCATTCGGGAGAGTTGTTCGCGGGCGATGTTGGCGGTGTGCGTCTCCCTGGCGTTGACTATGTGCGCCCGCCAACACCACCACCCGATCTTGACTTGGAAGCTTGGACTGAGAGCATCAACCTGGTCAAAAGCTTGCGACCCGATGTACTCTATATCGCCCATTTTGGAGCTGTTAGAGACATTGTGCCGCACTTTAGGCGATTACGGGAAAAGCTCTATGCCTGGGGAGATTTCGTCCTGGATGCCATGCACAACGGCAAAGAGGAGGCCGAAATTATTGCGATGCTGATCGAGTGGACACAACCGGAGCTACAGCGCATAGCCCGCGATCCCCACGCGCTACAGCGGTACGAGATCGCGTCCAACTATGCCATGACCGTTCAGGGCTACATGCGCTACTGGCGAAAGAGACATCCAGAACGCCTCACATAGGAAAAGAGATCTCGCAACAATAAAAAGACGCTCAACAGATTTGTTAAGCGTCTTTTTACTTGGAAGCATCCAACTATCTCCTCCCGTACCCGTTGCCGTTGTTATTACTGTTGCCATTACCACCTTGCCGGTTGGGAGGTCCAGCATACCGTTGCTGATTCTGCTGCGCGGAACCATTCCAGCCAGTTTGCTGTGGCGGAGGAAGAAGAGAGGGTTCAGCAGACCAACGAGCAGGTAAGGCCACTTGCGCTTCAGCAGGCGAAGTACGCGCTTCAGCAGTGACGGTACGGAAATAACCGCTCACGGATGGGGGATTTTGCTGCTCTTCTTCAGATATTACGCTAGTAGGAGGAGGGGATGCGTAAGAGTTCTGCATCTCATGTAGTTTGAAAGCTTCCGTTGACGCCCGCAACTGTTCAACCAGGCGTGCCAGGCGTTCCATGTTCTGGGAGGCTTCGCGGGTCTCTATGCTGCTTTGTTGCGTGCCATCAGAAACTCTCCGCATGATGGTAACAATGTCATTTGACGTTTGCACCTGTTGTGCGGTGACCTGGTTAATACCGTTAATTTCTTTGGCTTGCTGCTCAACTGCGGAAAAGATAGATAACAGAGCGGCTCCCGCTTCCTCGGTCAATGTCGCACCAACAGAGGTCTCTCGTTCGGTGTCCTGCATGGAAACCGCGACGGCACCGATGTCTTCACGAACGCTGCGCACGATTTTGGTAATCATACCAGCTTGATCTTTCGCCCGTTCGGCCAAACGACGGATATCTGCCGCAACGGCTGCGAAACCTTTGCCATTCTCACCGGCCATAGCCGCTTGAATAGCGGCATCGAGTGCCAGACGATTGGTCTGATGGGCAATACCCGAAATAGCATCGATGATGTTATTGATCTCAAGTGAACGCTCACCAAGCGTTTGCACCTTCTCTGCGGTGGTTTGCACATTGATGCTGATGCGACCTATCCCTTCAACCGCCTGTTGTACCGATTCGCGTCCGCCTTGCGCACTCTGCTGAGCTTCACGCGCTACACCATAGAGAACCTGTGCTCGTGAAGCAACCTGGTGGCTGGCATCGGCCATACGCTCCACGGAGATAACGGCGAGATTTATCTGGTTGATTTGGTTGTTGTCTGCCTCCACCAGATGCATCATTCGATTAAGGATGGTGGAAGTCGAACGCTCAACTTCCAAGGCCACCGACTTGACACGCACAATCAAACTGCCCAGTTCTTCGACCATATAATTAAATGAATCGGCGAGTACACCCAGTGCATCATTCGTAACTTCCGCCTGGATGCGCAAATCACCTTCACCTACAATGCTGACCTCGCCCACCAGTTTTTCTACCTGCGCTTGTAAATTATCACGTTGCGCCTGGGTCTGTTGGATCAGGTTTACGATGTTATCCAACATTTTGTTCATCGAATTAGCAACCAGCGCAATTTCATCGCGACCCTGGATATTTGCTCGTGCAGATGTGTCACCTTTACCAATACGCCGGGTAAGGGTAGCCAGGCTGCGAAGGGGATTCGTAATCGTGAGGTTCACGAGCCAGCCAGTGACAAGCACAATCAAAAACGTCACTGCAACAGCTATAATTGTGGCGAGTGTTATCGGTGTTGAAATGGAAGATCCAACAGAGGTCACTGTTTTACCCATCGACACCGCATCATCTACCACACGCTGCCAGCTGTTTCTGAGATCAGTAAAAATATTATTGGCTTTCCAGAGGGTCAAGTACGCTTGATTATACTTAGCAGCAAGCTGAGCTGTAGTTAACGAGGTATTGCCTTCCAAAGACTGTAGTTGCTGCAATTCATTCTCTTGCAACCCTTTGTACTGTGTCCATAAACCATTGGCACTGGTGACAGCACTCAGGGCATCCTGTTGATCTTTAATGATGCCAGGGCCAGTAGCCGCGTTATCATTCAGTAAGATGCTGCGAATACCGCTCATATTACTGGAGGTCGCTATTTCATAGCTATTACCGTATGAGTTTATAGCGAGATTGAATTCAGCCGCTCGGGCCGCGATGTCGGCACTGAACAGACCACCTGCGGCTGCCAGTGAAGGATCATGCACATTGTTGGAGAGACTGGCAAATACCTGGTCATGACGTGTTTGTAACAGCGCATTCATACGTAGCAGGTTGCCTTGCTCCGTTGACGCAATACTCTGAGCATCAAAACTGATTTGAACCGCCTGTCCACGCGTTGTGAGGCTACTTAGATAGAAGTTGTCTAACAAAATAATAATAATCGCGGGTATGACAGCTACAATCATAAACGTCATAAAGAGTCGGCGGAAAATAGGTATTTTGTATAGAAATCGTACCATCTCAGCTCCAATTTCTTCATCTTAGCAGGCAGTAGACAACGGACTGTTCCATGCATGCCTTGCTCTAACCAAATAAAGCCTTACGAATCGCACCGTGTGATCACATTTCATCATGCGCCAGACAACGTGCCACCAGGGCAAATGTAGGGATAGGTAGACACGTATCAATATGATGGCCATGAGTTTCCAGGAAAATACCTTCTACTGTATGCCCCAACCATACATCAACTGAATTCCAGGAATGGCAATACAATATCTTTAAGATGTTCGAAAATTCGCCACATCTTAAAGATATTTCTATTACAAGCAGACAACCCTTCTTAACTGTAACAGAAACGAACTTTAACCACAAGATTACCCCCCCTAAAAGTCCTGTATGCAAACAGGAATCGTCCCCTTTTTTGCTACACTACCACCGAGGTACGTAATAAATATAATGTGGCCTCGACAAAGTCTATCCATTTTTTCAGGCGCATGCCTTTGCCTTCGGTGAGATCAGGTACCTCCTCGCGCAAAGGGGAGGCATGGATGAATCCTGCCTGGATTGGCAAATTGTGCATAGCGATGTGATGCAGCGTTGTGTACATCACGTAGTTGCAGAGAAACTCGCCCGCTGAATCGGAAGGAGCGGCATTGAACTTGACATTGGAGAGCAGGTCTACAATGTCCATGACAGGCAAGGTAGACTGATAGGTCTCTGGCCCGTCCATGACAATCGGCTCACCTCGCGGCTCATAGCCGTCATTATCACCTCCCGCGGGAGCAGCGCAACGATTGACAGCGATACGCTCGACACGCACGCCCACGGCTGACCCTTGCCCTAGATTGAGCACAACATCTGGACGCAGCTCATCAATGGCAGCAATTACAGGAGTGGCGGCGCGTTGAAACGAGACAGGCAATACAAGCCCTGAAATTTCCGCATCAACAATCGTTGCACCATCCAGATGCTGCGCTGTTTCACCACTCGGATTGCGCTGCCATAAACCAAAAGGCTCAAAGCCAGTTACCAGTACTTTCATCAAGCAAGACCTCCTCATCTTTTTTCCAACTATTCATCACCCAAACCGCCAGTTGCAGGAAACGGCGTAGGAACAGGACGCACAGGGCGCACAGAACGAACCTGCGGTTTTGCAGTCGCTATCCGATCCACCGTTTGTGAAACTGTGTGCGCAACATTCTGTTCTATAGATTGTACGGTAATGTGGGCCGATTGGATAAGGTTTTGATCAAGCTCTTTTGGCAAAGTCTGTTGCATACCCGCTTCAACATGATCTGTTGCATGTTTGGCCATTAGTTGGGTAGCTTGCGTTGTATGCTGTGTCTTTTCCTGGATCACTTTGACAAAACGCTGTGTCACCTGGCCTGTCTGCTGCATAAAAGTATTCATATGACGCACAGCAGAGTGAGAGACGTGCTGAAGCTGTTCTTTGGAAATAGCTCGTTCAACCACCTGGTTGACCCCCTCGCTGATACGTTGCCACTGCCGAACACCTGCGGTTTCACTATACTCCTCGTAGTGCTTTACCTCTCGTGGTAAAGCTAGCGGTTGCCCTGGGAGTGAACCTGTCAGGCTATGCACGAACCCATTTAAACGGGAGCGGGGTATGCCTTGTAAGAGAGCACGCATTTCCAAAAAGGAGAGCCAGCGTGCAAAAATTTGTGCCTGTTGCCAGGTGACATCTTCATATTCTACTGTACTAGCTGCATCAAAACGGACATTTCCCTTTGACCAGGAGAGCAAATCTTGCAGGACAATTTCACCATCTCGCTTGTCACCGGTGACATGGACAAGGAGAGCTTGCTTAAAATACAGGTGCGCGATACCAAATTGTTCGCCATTGCGAATGGAAAGACGACCAGAAGCGGTGGTATCGCGAATGTGAACCATGACAAGCGTTACTTCGGCCAGATAACCGGGGCGCGATGAGGCCGAAGAGGAGCCAGGGGAATGTTGCATATTCAAAACTACCAACCCTATTCTTAAAAACCGGATATGGATGCTAAAGCATCTATTACGTAGAACGCCTATTGTAGATAAATGATTAAATCGTAGCCGGATTGGCTATTTTACCTCATCATTTGCATAGTATCGCGGCTGCTTTGTTATGTTTTACTACTATTGTACTGTGGATTTAACGTGGCACTACATGTAAGGCACGACCAACTTCCTTCATTTCACCTTCTTCTACATTGCGCAGGGCAAGCGAATAGCCTACCCCTGCCACTGTCTTGATATAGTAGGGATGGGCCGGGTCAAGCTCAATCTTCTGCCGCACATGGCGAATATGTGATTTGATCAAACTGGCGTCGCCAACACCTGCGTAGCCCCACACATGCAGCACAATCTGTTCCGCCGTACAGACATCATCCGCATTGATTGCCAACAAGTGTAACAGTTTGCTCTCGGTAGGCGTCAAATGGATTATTTTGCCATGCATTGTGACTTGATTGTGCATGGCATCAACGATGATTGGCCCTACAGCTATAACTGAGGAAGGTCGGCGTTCCACAGTTGTACGTGACCTGCGACTGACCGCACGTATGCGTGCCAGGAGTTGTGATGGGAAAAAAGGTTTATGTAAGTAATCATCGGCACCCGCTTCTAGATAACGGACTTCTTCGTTGATGTCTCGCTTAGCTGTCGTGATAAGAAGCAAGGCATCATGCTTGCTCTGCATCTCGCGGCACATCGACAACACATCCACATCCCAGATAGCGGTATCTACTATAACAAACTCAGGTTGCTGCTCTAACCATACTGCTTTCGCACGCTCGCCTGAATAAGCACGGAATACTTCGTACCCAAGCGTTTTCAACCAGCTTGTCAGCATCACCATAAGGTCTCGATCACTATCTACCACAAGAAGTTTCATCCCATCCCCTCACAACTACATACATTGCTAACCATCGCTCGGTTAGCAATGACTTCTTTTCATCGAACGCAATACTGCCATTATAGCAAATTAACTTGCATGTACATAATGCATGGCATAAAACAGTGCTGATAATGGGAACAAAAACGATAGGAATATAAAAATATCTGATCGGCAGGTAAAAGAAAGAGCGCAGCAAAGCTAATCGGGTTTTTTATGTTCTCGAATGATGCGTGCCACCTCAAATGGTGCCTGGACTTGTGGCATATGCCCAACCTTGGGTAAAAGGCGCAATTCTGCGTTGGCAATACCGGCTTGCAAATCGTTGGCGCAGATGACGGGAAATATTTTGTCTCGCTCTCCCCAGATGATGGTTGTTGGTACCTGCACCAGTGACAATACATGTTCCAATTCTTCTTGCCTATCATAGCCTTTGACAAAGCCGCTATAAGCTGCCATTTGGGAGGTACGCACAATATCGTCGAGCACAAAACCAGGGAGAGGGAAGGAGAAGCCGAGGATATGATTTGCTGAACGTTGAGCTTCCGCTCGGTTGACAGCATAGGGCGAGTTCATTTCTTCCCGCCGCAGACCCGCGCTGTTAAGCAGGTAGAGATGTTCTACGCTTGCAGGGTACGCCACAGCATATTGAGTGGCTATCCACCCGCCCAAGGAATTGCCTACGAGCGTGACGTGTGGATAGCCCAGTGCATCTATGAAATGCTTGAGGTATTGGACATGGGTACGAATAGTGACACCTTCGGGTGCCAGAGGTGTTTTTCCAAAGCCTGGCATATCAGGAGCATAGACCAGGAAGTCTTTGCTGAGTAGAGGAATAAGGGACGACCAGATTTCGGCGGAGTTACCGAGGCCGTGAATCAAGATAATGGGCGTACCACGCCGACCGGCAGAGTAATAGTGCATTGGCAAGCCATTTACCATGCAGGTATCTTCACGCACGCCGCTCAACCTCATGCCAACACGCGCCATCGTTACCAGTGTCGCGGTGGGATGGCGGTAGAAACGGCTTGCCAGTAGAGCAGTGCCACCGACAGCACCCAGAGCAACGAGTGCAGGAAGAACTGATTTGTAATTTTTGGATAATGTGGACATAAAAAACCTCGTGCTATGCTTGATGTGTTTAACTGTTTGTATCAAGCATAGCACAAGATGACTAAGAGCGTGTAGGGTTACAATTTCTTTGCATTGCTGCAAAGAAAGCTATCGATGTTTAGGCGCAATCAATTGCGTCTCTACTCGCCAGCTCCCACACCAAATTCAGTTTCACCGCCAGCCAAATCCACGACAACATCTCTATTTTTTGACTCCATCTGTCCCCAAATGAAGAATCCCACGGTCAGCAAGAAGATGAAGGCCAGTGGCAGGAGCTGCGTCAGTTCATAGGTCAAGCGGCTCACACCGGCATTACTGACGGATGCATCGGTCGGGAACAGGATAAAGTAACTGGCGACCGCGGCGTAGATCAACGGCAGAATAGTGACAATCCAGGCTCCCACCATGCCACCCGGTACCTTATAGGGGCGATGTACATTGGGATATTTGTAGCGCAAGATCAGGTAAGCCGGGAAAATGAACAGGTAGGAAAGGGTTGTCGTTGAAATGGTGAAGCCAAAGACCAGCGAGAAGAGCGTAGCGATATTGCCAGAGGCAAAAAACTCGGAGATCAATATGGCAGCCACCATAGCAATGGTCGCGACAATACCAGACATAGCATTCACGACGATAGGCGTACCATACTTACCACTGAAGCGGCCCAAGGCGACTGGAGCAGTGCGATCAAGAGCGGCGATAGCATACGTGCGATCCGCGCCAATGATCCATGTGCCACCACTAGAAGCCAGGGCGATCACTACACCAAGGGCGATCAAATAGCCCAGTCCAGTCGCGATGGGGCCTGGCAATACACTGGCAACCACCTGGAAGGCTTTGAGAAAACCGCCGGCATTGGAGAGCTGACTCTTGGTGAGCGCGAATAGAATGACAGTGATCGGAATAGCATAGGCAACCACGGCGATGATGCCAGCACGAATCAATGAACGCGGTACATCGCGCTGTGGATTTTGCATCTCTTCGCCCGCACCATTCTGCAATTCAAAACCAACCCAGTTGAAGATCAACACCGGCAAGATGCCGCTGACGATCAAACCCCAGTTGGTAGGAATCAGGTCAGTCACGACCAAATGAGTGCCGGTCGCATGGCCCCCAAAGACAAAAACCGCGGCCAGGACAATAAATACGGCGAACAAACCCAGTTTGACATAGGAACCAAAAACGGAGAGCCATTTGCCAAACTTTAACGACATGATGGCGCACCAGGTTGTACCCCAGATAAAGGCAAGGGCGATAACAATTTCAACAATGGCGTCGCTGGTGGTCGTTCCACCAAACTGGTAATTCGGATTGAGGAACCAGAAGGTTTTAATGGCAGCAATGGCTGTCACAGCCAGCGTACCACCAACCCACAATGGATTGGAGATCCAATAGAGCATTGCGCCAAAAGATGCAAAGAAACGGCCACCGGCCATCTTACACCATTCGTAGACACCGCCCTCTTGCGTAAACGTGCTACCCAGTTCCGCGGTGAGCAGACCGTAAGGAAGAAGGAACGTTACAGCGGAAATGAGCAACCAGGTGAGAGCTTGCCCTCCATTAGAAGAAACGGCACCAAGGGTATCGATGCCAATAATTGCAGCCAACGTGTAGAAAATCATATCGAAGAAGTTAAATTCTTTTCTGAGTTTCTTCTTCTCTTCAATGGTTGCTTGGGTTGTAACTTCGCGAATACCTGTTGAAGCCATGAAGCGTAGCCTCCTTCACGTCACATTCGGTGGTGACGTAATGATTGAATGCGCCGACGAACAATGTTGTTATGTATCCTGAACCACAATGAAGACGTGATGTGCTGTGTTGGATGAGAAATTGCACGCATGTTCAGGTCGATTGCTGTTGTAACGCACCTCCTTACGCAAACGCTATTGGTGATATAGGAGCATAGCTAGTAGGCAAAATTACCTTGTATGCCATTATATACTATTTTGTCAATACTGAACAATATCATTTTGCTTCTAATGCCAGTTCGTAGGGTAGGCGACAGTATTCAAGCCGAACATTGGAAACAACTCTACGCCTGATTCCCAACCCACTCATACATAAGAAAAAGCACATAACTCTCTCGACAGCTACCATCATCTCATGTATAATGGGATTGAATAATAGCAAGGCCCAACGCTTTGGGGGCAGGAACCGGATCAAGCATAAGAGCAAGGAGTGCAGCATCATGTCTAGTCCGATTAACCGCGGTCAAGAGCTTCCCAGCACTTATTGGGTGCAAGATCGCTCCAATAAAGAAGAACTTACTCGCCTGCGACTCCAGGACGAGATGCTCACCGCCGACATGGGCGGGGTGCTGCCAGAGCAGTTAGACCCAACTATCTTTCAGCATGTGCTGGATGTGGGCTGCGGGTCAGGCGGCTGGCTTATTGAGGCTGCGCAAACCTATCCAGGGATGTCACTGCTGGTGGGGGTAGATACAAGCAACAAGATGATCGACTATGCGCGTATGCAAGCAGAAGCCCAGCAAATCAGCAATCGCGTGCAATTTCGCACCATGGACGCCTTACGTATGCTCAACTTTCCCCTGCTTCCTTCGATCTGGTCAATCAGCGCTTCGGAACAAGTTTCTTGCGTACCTGGGACCGGCCCAAACTCCTACAGGAGTACCAACGCGTGAGCAAACGAGGAGGGGTGATCCGGATTACGGAATTCGACATGATCTCTGAGAGCAGCAGTCCGGCCCACACGCACCTCCTGAAACTCATGCTCGAGGCACTTTACCGGGCAGGGCATCTTTTTACCCAAAGCCATGACGGAGTGACGAGCCAACTCGCTAGCCTTTTGCAGCGATCTGGATTCCGGAACGTGCAGACGCACGTTCACATGCTGCACTACCGCGCTGGCACGGTTGAGGGACAGTTGTTTTGTGAGGATACCAGGCATCTTTTCCGAACGGTAGAACCTTTCCTCCGGAAGTGGACACGTGTACCTGACGACTACAGCATAACCTATCAACAGATGGTTAACGAGATGGAACAGCCGGACTTCACGGCAACATTTCCCCTGCTCACCGCTTGGGGAGAGAAAAGGGTAGAACCCCACTAAGTCCCTGTTGGCGAACCGTGCCCTTTTGGATGTCGATATTGCTATACTAGAGGGGGAGAGGTGGGACGCTCGCGAGTCAGCGCAGAAGACATCCTCTCTCGTTTCCGGCAATTTGCCTTGGAGACGCCTTTTGAGACGATCCAATTCGGCTATGACGGTGATCCGTTTGCTCGCCCCGAGCGAGGCATAGCGATGCTGAAACAGTTGGCCACAATGCACAAGCATGTTAACTTTAGCACGAAAGCATTGCTCGAGGGTTCTATCCTCGACGCGCTAAGTGATATCCCTCGCTCCATGAAATTGGCGGGAACCGCGTTAAGCGTACAGATTTCTCTGAGTTGCTGGGATTCTGCTTCGATTGTTGAGCCACACACACCATCCCCGTCTGAACGGATACTGACTATCGCGAATCTCAAAAGCATCGATATTCCTGCATTCATCGCAGTACGACCGGTGTTGCCGCACATTCACGATAGTGAATATGAACGTATTGCGGAAGAAGGCGTCGGTGCAGGATTTATTCTGGGTCCACTCTATGCCGATATGCGCGGCCAGTTCGTGCGTTTCATACCCTCTAACGTCCTGGCGAATGTTCCGAGCAAGACTGGAAGCGTATCCTGGTCGGCCCACGCGCCAAGGTGGACGCGTTATGAAGACACCGATCGTCTCCACCGACTGATTCAAATGATCGAACGAAAGGGAGGTCGTACCTTCCTCTCGTCAGCGGATACTGTGGCTCTTGTCCCGCAAAAGGAGAAGGTAGCATGATCGAGTCCGAGTTGAAGTCTACTATCCCAGCGCAAGCTCAAAGAGGGCATCATCATCTTCCGCCTTCGGCTACATCTATTTTCGTGATTGATGACTCCCCTACTATCCGAAAGGTCATCGAAATAGCTCTGAGTTGTGAAGGTTATGAGGTCGCCACCTTTCATGACGGTATTGAAGCGATGAAGTGGCTTGTTACGCCAGGGGTACGTCCCCCCGAGCTGATGCTGGTTGATATCGGTTTGCCAAAGATGGATGGGTACGAGGTTATCCGAAGGATTAGAGCGAACCCAAGATTCGCGAACACCAGGTATATGATCCTCTCAGGATGCAACGGAGTGGTGGATAAACTCAAAGGCGGGCAGACAGAAGCACAGGCATATATGATCACCAAACCGTTTATGATACAAGATCTCCTTGCCGCGGTAAGAAAGTGTATCACAGGCACATCCGTGTATGAGCAAGTCGATCACTAGATGCTGTCCGCTCGTTTCTTCCTATGTGGGCTACCGAAGCTGTAGGTATGGCCAACACTACAACGGAGGGGAAAGGTTATGCAATTGATACAGAACTCGACATCTTTTGCAGAGGAAGAGAAGAGGGCGGAACGCTCCATCGTTCTCGTGATCGACAATCACCCAGTCATATTGGATATGCTTTCTTACATGCTTTACTTTCAGGGGTATCAACCAGTTTGCACCGCAAACGGGCAGGAGGCACTTGCGTGGATCATGAACGCCCTGCCTACGGGACAGTACCCTGCGGTTATCCTGCTTGACCTATACATGCCCGTGATGGATGGGGCCAGCTTTTTAAGCTGTCTCCGCGCTCATTGGAATGCTTCTGTACCAATTCCACCGATCATTTTGCTCACTGTAGATAAAAATAATCACGACCACCTGGCATGTTCCGATGTTCTTTTGAAGCCGTTCCATATCCATGATCTGCGTGAGAGGCTCGATCGTATCACTGGAAAGGAAGCGGCAGTATGGTAGCGAGCAGCCACTACGTTGCTACCGGTTACGTTTATGATAGACACGCGGATGGGTTTTTGTTGATCCTGCACAAAAAATCAGGGAAATGGTTACCACCTGGAGGGCATCTTGTTGAGGGAGAGGAACCTCATAAAGGTGTCCTCCGCGAACTATTTGAAGAAATCGGTGTTCCAGGTCGTATAATCGATCTGCTTGACGTGCCAAAAGTTGGCACACAAGCTATTGCGCAACTTCCATCTCCTTTTTGTATTTTACGCGAGAAAATCGTCTCAGGCATAGAATGTGAAGAACACATACATATCGATTTCGTTTATGTCGTAGAAATAAATCTTTCTGAACCACTTGATTTATGCTCAGAAGAGGTATCACTTGCAAAGTGGGTTTCTTCTGAAAATATGCATCTAATGGATACTTATGAAAATGTTAAACAGGTCTGTCGAGCGATCAGCTCTATCAGTCAAGGAACATAACTTTCCGCTACAATCAAAAGCACCTTCAATGAATCATGCGCAAAAAGGTGCGGGTGCGCTCATTTTGGGCATTATCGAAAACCTGCTCTGGCCGACCTTGTTCTACAACAACCCCTTTATCCATAAAGATGACATGGTCGGCGACTTCTCGCGCAAAGCCCATTTCGTGCGTCACCACGACCATAGTCATACCTTCTTCCGCGAGTTGGCGCATCACTTTGAGTACCTCGCCGACGAGTTCGGGGTCAAGAGCGGAGGTAGCCTCGTCAAAGAGCATAAGCTTGGGGTTCATGGCGAGGGCGCGGGCAATCGCAACACGCTGTTGTTGACCACCAGAGAGCTTATGCGGATAGACATGAGCTTTTTCAGCCAGCCCCACCTTCGTGAGCAATTCCATGGCTCGTTCAGTCACTTCGGCTTTGGATTGACGGAGTACATGAATGGGAGCTTCGATAACATTTTCGAGGACGGTCATATGTGGAAACAGATTAAAGCGTTGAAACACAAAGCCGATTTGGGAGCGTATACGAGCAATAGTGGCTTCTTTATCTTCTACCAGTTGCCCATTGACTTCCCGATAACCGATCAATTCGCCTTCGATATAAATGCGACCTCGATCAATCTTCTCCAGATGATTGATACAACGTAACAGTGTCGTC
This sequence comes from Ktedonobacteraceae bacterium, assembly GCA_051004815.1. Classification (GTDB taxonomy): domain Bacteria; phylum Chloroflexota; class Ktedonobacteria; order Ktedonobacterales; family Ktedonobacteraceae; genus JBBQXY01. The sequence goes on along the minus strand of JBPCJY010000172.1, from coordinate 38,902 downwards.
TTACCGGAGCCGCTCGGCCCGATAATCACCACCACTTGCCCACGCTTCACGTAAAAATCGACGCCATCCAAAACCATGAGATCGCCAAAATGTTTGACAAGCTTCTCGGCTCGTACCATATCATCCGCTGCTAATCCATTGGCCTGTTGTCCATCCATATCTGCTGTTCCTCTCTAGCGTCCACTGACCAGAGTGCCGCCACCAGCCCGTGAACCAAAGCCAAGCATACGCTCGGCCCAGCCTTTTTTCTCTTGAATATTTTGCCTGCTGGTACGATTGGGGTCCAAGCGATTTTCGATCCAGTTCTGTACATACCCCCATAAGGTGGTTAATAACAGGTAGTACAAAGTAGCAAGAATAAGCAATTCGAAGGTGGAGAAGGTTGGTGAGCCTAATAGATCGGTGGCGTGTGTCAGCTCGAAAAGCCCTATGACTGAAGCGATAGAGGTTGTTTTGAGCATGTTATTAAATTCGTTACCCAGCGGAGGCACAATTACGCGAGCGGCCTGGGGCAGGATGATGCGACGCATGGCGAGGGGAAAACGCATGCCAAGTGATTTTGCAGCTTCAAGTTGTCCTGGATCTACGGACGTAATGCCTGCTCGAATTATCTCCGCCATATATGCGCCTTCATTCAGCGAGAAAGCGATGAGCACACAAGCATAATCTGGCAGCAAGTATGCCGGATTCTGGATGATCTTTGGCAAGCCGTCGTAGAGTAACAGCACCTGTACCAGGAGTGGGCTGCCACGAAAGAACCAGATATACGAACGTGCAATCCATGAAAGCACAGGAAAACGTGACATGCGCATCAGTGCCAGGAAGAGACCAAAGATGACCCCAAGCGTTTGAGCAACAACAGATATCCACAAGGTCGTCCAAGCAGCTTTGAGAAAAAACAGATTGGGGTCCTGGTAGAGAAAATGCAGAAAAATATCCCACCTAAACACGAGGCCTCCTCAGGCAAGCTTCTGGCTTCCCAAAACATTGTATGAGAAGCCAGAACCCTAAGCCAATTGCTTACATGTTCATTCTAGCCGAGAAAATACGGTTAGCTACCGATTTTCTGCGCTGAATTCAACTGCCATTTGGTGAACAAATTGTCGTACGTACCGTCACTCTTGATGGCACTAAAGGCAGCACGCATAGCGTTTAACATGGTGGTATCGTTTTTACGGATAGCTACACCTTCGGCAGCAGCATTGACCACAGTACCACCGATATCAAACTGACCAGGATTCTGTTTAATGTAGTAGTCCGAGACAGGCGAGTCCTGGTAGGTAGCATCAACGCGATGATTGATCAGCAATTGTATGACCGCTGTCTGGTCTTTCAAGACGGTGAGTTGAATTGCCGGTTTCCCTGCCGCTGTACAGGCCTTGCTCCCAGCGTTCAAATCATCCAGTTCTACCGTTCCACTTTGCACACCGACCTTGGTTCCACACAGGTTCGGCACACATTTAAGGTTCATGGGATTACCTTTTTGTACAATGAGCGATTCACCTGCCAGGAAGTATGGCACAAAATCTGCTTTTTGCACGCGATCAGAGTTAATGGTTATCGCGGAGATGACCACATCATAACGCTTGGCACTCAGGTCGTCCAGAATAGTATTGAAGTTCGCCGTTTGGACTTTTGCCTTCAGACCAAGCTTCTGGGCCATCGCGGTGATTACATCAACATCAAAGCCGGTGGCATTCCCACTGCTTGTATCGATGAACTCTTGCGGAGGATAGGTGGTGTCACTGCCAACCGTCAAGGTACCTGGCGTGATTAAACCAGTAGGGGCGGTAAGGTTTGTTGATGCCGGGTACGGTGTAGGTGTGGGAGCACTGCCGCTCGTGGCACTGGCACAGGGTAAAGCATTAGAGGTTGGCGTTCCAGTTGGGGTGCTTCCGGTCGAAGTACTTCCACAAGCAGCAAGCAACAGTGGAAATATGACAAAAGCTAAACCAGATATGATGCTGATTGCGGCCTGTTGCCACCTCTTTTGGAGGTGAAAAGATATCATGAAGAATCCTCCTAGTTCAGTACTGAAATGATGGTGCTAACAACAAAAGTGTAACATAAAGGTGGCGAAAGCACAAGAATCGGATTTGACTTGCAAAGCCAAAACGCTAGCACTTTCGCAAGACAAAGAGAAGACATAGCAGAGAGATTATGCCGTAACTAGCAGAGCAATACCAATGCCGAGCAGCCCACCCACAAACACCTGTATTGGAGTATGGCCGATCAGTTCGCGCAAGCGTTTCTCGCCAATAGGGTGTCCCTGAAAGACTTCATCCATCATCTGATTGAGAATACGAGCCTGGATACTTACCGCACGGCGTACCCCGGCTGCGTCATACATGACGATACCGGCTAAGACCACTGTAATGGCGAACGTAGCGGAATTTATGCCGCTGACCCGACCTGTTGCCGTGGCCAGGCCGGTCACTAAAGCGGAATGCGAACTAGGCATCCCACCTGATGAGACCAGTCGGCTGAAGATAAGCTTACGTTGCCGGATCAATTCGTAGACTGTCTTACTGATCTGTGCGACAGCCCACGCTATGAACGCGGCAAACAGGATGCGATTATCAAAGATTGTACCCATGAATGGTGTTTTCCAGTCTCCCTTATGGTAAATCCAAAGGCTGCACCAGGAACGTGCCTTGTCCATCAACGCTGAGTTGCTGTACGCGAAGTTCTGCCTTTTGGAGCATTTCATTACAATAATGCGCCAATTTCATGCCTTCTTCGTAATGGTGTAATGCTTGCTCAAGAGACATTTGCCCATCCTGAAGCGCGGTCACCGCTGACTCCAGCTTCTCATATGCCTCTTCGTATGATAAGTCTTCCATGCTTTATCCTCTCAACAACGCTATTTTTGTCTATGCCGACGTGTCGCTTACGGTGACAATAGGAAAAGAGGGGCTAACCGTCCTTTGGACTCCCGCTTTGAACTTGAACAGGTATTTGTCCATCGCTAACCTGGATTGTCAATCGATCGTCAGCTTGCACCTGCTGTACGCTCGTAATCAGCGCAGCATCAGCATCGCGCCGTACAACGGCATACCCGCGTGCAATTGTGAGCAGTGGGCTAAGTGAATGCAGGCGTAGTGCTGTCCCGCGCAGACGTTCGCCACGCAAAGAGACGATATGCTGTAAGCGTGTTTCTAACCGTGCGGTCGTGTCATCCAGTTGCTGCCGCCGTCTATCCAGTAAACTCCGTGGATTAGCGCGGTGCAGTTGATGCAAGCTATCCTCTAATTGCTCACTGAGCGCAACGAGGCGTTCATCCATAAGAGACTGCAAAAGTTGCAGTTTCCCCTGAATGTCACCAAACCACTCCTGTATGTCTGGCACAGCAGCCACTGCCGCTGCCGTTGGCGTTGATGCACGATAATCAGCAACAAAGTCCGCGATAGTAACATCGGTTTCATGGCCCACTCCGCTGATAACGGGAATACGCGAGCGTGCGATGGCACGGGCGACGATCTCCTCGTTAAAGGCCCAGAGTTCCTCGATTGAGCCGCCACCACGGCCAACAATGATAACATCCGCCTGACCATGTTCATTAAGCAGGTCAAGGGCGGCAGCAATGGCAGCGGGTGCTTCCGCGCCCTGAACAAGGGTGGGAGCAAGGATCACTTCCGCCAAAGGATAACGTACACGGAGCACACGGAGCATATCACGCAGGGCTGCGGCCTGTAGAGAGGTGACAAGACCGATTACGGACGGCTGTGGGGGTAATGGGCGTTTACGCTCAGCATCGAAGAGACCTTCCGCCGCAAGCCGCGCTTTGAGTTGTTCAAAACGTAGAAAGAGCGCACCTTCTCCAACTAGCTCGACATTCTCAACATAGAGTTGTAATTTCCCATCGCGTTCATAGTAAGAGAGACGCCCATTGGCGGCAATCGCCATGCCATCACGTAAATTTGGGGCTGCCGAACGCAGACGAGCATTTTTAAAAAAGACACAGTTCAACTGGGCTTCCGCGTCCTTGAGCGTGAAATAACAATGGCCGGAGCCGTACGTCTTGCAGCCAGAAATTTCGCCTCTTATCCAGATGTCCTGCAAGATATCGTCCGTCTCCAACACTTCTTTCAAGTAGCGTGATACCCGGGCGACACTAAATACCGAAGGAGCATCGAAAAATAGCATTACGCTCCCTCTTTTTCTCCGGCTGTGTCAATCACCATGAGGTGTTGTCCATATTCGACGGGCTGCCCTTCCTGTACCAGGATTTCAACAACATGCCCCGCTACTGTTGACTCAACCTCGTTGATAACATTCAATGATTCGATAGTAGCGATCAATTGTCCCACCTTGATACGATCACCGACGGCTACCAGCGTGCCACCTCTAGGTTTGGCCCAAGCGTGGAAAATACCTACCAGATGCGCAGTAATGGTATGCTTCGATTCGGCTGCTGTGGCAGTTGACGCGGGCAATTGCATATCCACAGCGGACTGCATAAATGCAGAATTCAAGATAGTCCCGCCCGGCTGGCCGGTGTTTTCGGGGGCTTTCGCCTTGCGCAACACCAGCCGCATTTCCCCGTCAGCACGCTTCAATTCCAGTTCAGAGACATCGCTACGGTCGAGCAAGCGCACCAGACGGTGCAAGTGCTCAACACTGATAACTGAGGCTGGTTCACTAGTTTCATCGGTAAGCGATCCCACATCGTTCACTCTGTAAGAGTGTCCCTGATTCCCGTCCATACTCCTCGCTCCCTGGGCACTATGCACGTTCAACGTATGCACCCGATGTTGTATTCACACGAATCAGATCGTCGGTCGAGACGAAAAGCGGCACCTGCACGACTAGACCAGTTTCAGTGGTAGCCGGCTTGGTACCACCGGTGGCAGTGTCTCCCTTGAAGCCTGGCTCGGTATAGGTGACACGTAAGACTACCTTTTCTGGTGGTTCAACCGAAATTGGTTCACCATCGAAGGTAATGAGGTCGAGTTCCAGATTGTCGATCAAGTAGCTTTTCGCATCGCCAAGCTGCTCTGAGGATAGTACCACGTCATCATACGTGCTGGTATCCATAAAATGGTACTGATCGCCATCCTGGTATTGATAGGTAACAGTGCTACGGTCAAGATAAAGACGTTTGAATTTTTCACCTGCATCGCAGGTGCGATCAATGGTGGAGCCTGTGCGTAAGTTGCGCAGCTTCATGCGTACAATGGCACCGCCGCGTCCCATTTTGACGTGCTGCCAATCGAGTACGCTACATAATTGCCCTTCAAATTCAATGGTCACACCTTTTTTCAGGTCGCCAGTGGATATCATAACAGAGAAACTCCTTGTTTGTGGGCACACTTTCGTAATATGCGCCCTTTAGCTATCGTTGTAGTATTAGTTCGGTTGGAGATTGTGTCAACACTTCGTAGCCATCTTCTTTAACCAGGACGCAATCTTCCACACGAGTGCCGCTCCAACCAGGGATATAGACACCTGGCTCAACGGTCACGACCGTACCAGCAGGCAATATCATATCCTCGGGAGAGCGTGCGGAGAGACCAGGCCCTTCATGTATCTGCAAGCCTACGCCATGTCCTGTGCTGTGGATGTAATATTCCGCTAAACCGGCCATGTCCAGGGCATTGCGAGCCAGGGCATCGGCGGCACGACCTTGCATACCCGCGTATAAGCCCGCCTCGCACGTCTTCATGGCATTGAGAACGGCGTCGTAGACTTCGCGCATGCGTGGCTCTGCTGGCTCACCCAGGCAGATAGTGCGCGTCATATCAGCGCAATAGCCCTTGTAGCGTGCCCCCATATCAATGGTAATCAGCTCGCCACGTTGGATACGCCGATCGCTGGGATGGGCATGAGGCATCGAGCCATTGGGACCAGAAGCAACTATCGACTCAAATGCGAGGCCATCGGCACCCAAGGCAACCATATAGCGCGTAATCTCCCACTGTACCTCTTTCTCGGTCATCCCTGGCTGAATCCATTGGCAGATATGCGTGAAAGTCTCATCGGTGATGGCGATGGCTCGCTTGAGGAGTTCCAACTCGTAGGGCTGTTTGATCTGACGCAGCTTGTCTACATAGCTATGCTCGAATGGCACCAGGGTAAAGATGCCTTCTCCACCACTGCGAATCTTCTCGTACACCCCGAAGAGGGTCGCCATGGACTCAAAACCAATTTTCTTCCAACCATATTGTTGGGCGGCGGTCACAATCGCAGGAGCGTATTCATGGGAAGCAGGAGTGGTCACTTCCCAACCTACCGCTTCTTTGGCGGCAACTTCTTTATACAGTGTGTTGGTAAGGATGATTTGCTCCTGCTGACTCACCAGCAAGAGACCAGACCCTTCGGTATCATCATTAAGCCATCCACTCAAGTAGGAACGATTTTGTGGCTGTGTCACCAGAAAGGCGTCAAGCCCTTGTTCGGCTATCCAGGCGCGAAATTGATTGACCGCTTCTTGACTCATACATTTCCCTCTTTACTTTGTTCATGTAACATTTCAACTAATGCATCCAATGCCAGGAGATAACCACGCCAACCCAGGCCAGCAATGTGTCCTCGGCAAACGGCGGCAATCACCGAATGATGGCGAAATGATTCACGCGCATAAATATTGCTCAAATGTACCTCGATAATGGGTGCCTGCAATGCCGCGAGGGCATCGCGCAGGGACAGCGAATAGTGTGACAGGGCTCCTGGATTGACGATAAAGCCATCAGTGCTACCGCCATGCTCTTGCAAATAATCAATCAGCACACCTTCATGGTTTGATTGAAAACACTGCACCGTCGCCCCCAATGCTGCACCGCGCGTTTGTAGTTTTTCATAAATCTGCGCCAAGGTCACTGTACCATAAATGGCAGGTTCGCGGGTTCCCAATGTATTGAGATTTGGACCATTGATGACCACTATCTTGAGCATCAGTTATAGCCTTTTCTCCGCAAAAAATGACCGGATGACGCGCTGTACAATATCATCGGGCAGCGGCGTAACTATGACATTGCCTATACGCTGGGGCATAATCCAGTGTATCTGTTTGTTTGCCACCTTTTTATCTAATTGCATCGCAGCAAGAATATCCTGTGCTTGTACAGTGCCGACATAGGTGACTGGCAGTCCCAACGCCTTCAATAACCTGTTCTGACGCGTAACTCCCGTTTCGGTAAACATCTTCGCTTGCTGTGCAATAGCCGCCGCTACCACCATCCCTATGGAGACTGCTTCGCCATGCAGCAACTCACCGTAACCTGCAACATTTTCCAACGCGTGGGCAACGGTATGACCATAGTTGAGGATAGCTCGTCGCCCTTGTTCACGCTCATCTTCTTCGATAATCGCCGCTTTTAACGCAATACATTGCGCAATGATTTGGCAGAGAAGCTGAGCCGGGGGATGAGAAAAGTCTCGCAAAATTTCCGCGTTTTCCTCAAGCAGAGCGATCAATTTCGTATCGAGTATGATACCATACTTTACTACTTCTGCCCACCCCTCTGTACGCTCACGGACGGGGAGTGTTAAGAGAGTAGCGGGGTCTGCTAATACCAGGTGCGGATGGTAAAAGGCACCGATCAAGTTTTTGCCTCGTGAGTGATTGATACCAGTTTTACCACCGATGGCGGCATCAACCTGGGCCAATAACGATGTTGGTACTTGAACTAAAGGGACGCCACGTAAATAGGTGGCAGCAGCATAGCCTGCCATATCCCCTACGACGCCACCTCCCAACGCAACAATTGCTTCGCGCCGCTCGGCTCGTTGCTCCAGCAGCCAATCGTAGATGGCACTGAGCTGGCTCGGCGACTTGCTCGCCTCCCCAGCAGGTACGGTATAAATAGACGGATCAAAACCGGCAGCTAGCAGCGTTCCCGTCAGCATAGAGCCATAGAGCTGCTTTACATTGCTATCAGTGATGAGAAAAATCCTGGGTGGTAGACCTAGCCGCTTGAGGTAGTAGCCTAGCCTACCCAATCCTCCCCAGTCCACGACAACGTCATATCCTTGGCCCACCTGTATCCGGCGTACCAGGGGAACGATGCCACTAATTTCGTCAGAGCTGATCAGCATGGCTATAATTTCCTGGGCTACCTGCTCTGCACTCTTGCCCTCGGTCGAGCAGGTAAAATGGGCATCTTCATAGCTTTCAGCACGAGTAGTGAGCAGGTTTCGCAGGTTTGTCAGGGGATCAGGACCCGCCAGTAACGGGCGGATTTCAGGGGAGATGCCATCCACCTGGGCCATCGCATGTTGAGCGCGAAGCCGTTGCAGAGCGGTGGCAGGATCAACCGAGAGATAAATACATACACCATGTTTGCGCATCAGTGTAAGATTTTCTCGTTGCATCACTATCCCACCGCCTGTGGCAATGACGGCAGATTGTTCCGTGGTCGCAACTCGCGCAAGGACTCTCGTCTCTAGCGCACGAAAATGCTCCTCACCTTGCTGAGCGAAGATAGTCGCGATACGCTTACCGCACTCCTTTTCAATGAGTGCATCAATATCAACCAGCGGTTTGCCCAATCGTTCAGCTAAAATGCGCCCGACGGTACTCTTGCCGCTGCCAGAAAGTCCGAGTAAAAATATAGTATGCATAGCTACTATTGTATCACGACATCCTGGCTAGTAAAGTTCTTCACCGCGAATAGTTGTATTAAGCGTAGCCATTAAGTTAAAAGTGGTAGCATTCAAGCTCATGAGAACTTCGGTTGGTGCTACCCCATTACGCACAAAACCCGCGGAGCGGTTATCATCCACCTGGTATTGATTACCAAAGGAGAAGACATATTGCTGTATCTGTCCATTCTGGCGGTTTAACACCAGGATATCATCACCGGTCGCGCAGTCATGCGAGGCTAAGCACCGTGAGCGATCCAGGAACGAACCGATCAGAATTTGCCAGCGATTATCCCAGCTTGGCACAGCATGCTCATGGGCCACAGCCAGCGTCATATCGAAGGCAAAGAAGGTACTCTGGATGGCCTGGGGATCATAGAGCATCACCCCAAGAGTTGGCGTACCGAAGTGGCCGATATAGAGCACCTGGTTCGTACCCCAATTCGAATAGGTTTGTTGTTTCGCGATCGAGAGATCGCTCTTCAACACCCAAATTTCAGCATCTCCGCTCGCGGGATTATACAATAGCACCTGGTCACGCCCAGCACCCATGAAGTCGCCACTATGCACCTCCCAATTGGGGTCTACATTATGGATAGCCTTGTACTGCACAACTTGCAAATTGTTATCAAAACTCAGGAGGCGCACCTCACCAAGCAGGCGGTCATAGAGGAGGAGACCCTCACGGTTGGTACTGACAAAACTGCCGACATAAACTTCCCACGAGGTATCTTCCAGCGTATACTGCTGCGTATGCTGGATAGCAAAATTCTGATTAAAGCTCAGCGCAATGACATTAGTAGCTAAAGCAGGTGGTAGCGTACCACTCAATAAGCTACTCATATCTCCATCCACCAGGGAGCCAGTAATAGTCGTAGGGCCACCACCTCCACTATAGAATTTAGTGCTTGTGTTTATGCCTTGAACATCTATTGATGTCGGACTCGACTTAGGTGTCGGGCTTGACTTGGGCGTTGGGCTTGGCTTAGGTGTTGGACTTGGGCTTGGCTTAGGTGTTGGACTTGGCTTAGGTGTTGGACTCGGCTTGGGTGTTGGACTCGGCTTGGGTGTCGGGCTTGGCTTAGGTGTTGGGCTTGGCTTAGGTGTTGGGCTTGGCGTTGTCCCGGTGATGGGAGTAACACCTCCCGTGATGTTAGTATCGGGTGTTGGCGTTGCTGAAATGGGTAGAGTATTCACCAGACGATTGTACATAAAGACATCACTACGTTGGCCGTCAAGTTTTCCCACATACAATTCAAAGCCCGAACCATAACCTGCATAGACAACATGTTTTTGGATGGTCAGATTTGGCGTCAAGCTCAGTAATTGCAATTTGCCAGTTACCCGATCATAGAGGAGGATTTCAGACCGTCCAATGCCGGTAAAGTCTCCAATATGGATGTCCAACGAAGACCCCCAACCATTGACGTGCGTAATCGCATCGCCCAAAGGCACCAGCTTAGTAGTAGCGGTAGTATTTTGGGTGGCCAGTATTTCATTGATGGCAAAACGCGGCAAATGTCTCTTCTGGAAGTCTATCAATTCGTCCGCGAAACTAAGAACGCTTAAACTCCCTTTGGCCCGATTATAGAGGAGCAGGTTGCTCAAACCGACTCCGGCGAAATCGGCATTATATTCCTGTTCCGACGACGATGGCGGAAGACCCAGGGCAATTTGATTGCTAGCCACCGAACTTGAGGTTGTACCATCGAAAGAACTCATCAACAAGCTATTCGCTTGCGCAATCCCCGTTGTGTTGACATTGCCATCCACTCCCGATAATTGCGCAAAGCGGTGGGGATCAATGGGCTTGGGGAAATAGATGAAACGCAGGTTGCCATTCTGGAAGCGAGATTCGTTGATGACAGAGACGGGATAGTTTCTACCAATATACATGGGTGTGGGATCACCATAGTTTTGATAGGTCACATCGAAGGTGCTGTTATCGGAACTGACAGCGGTAACGAAGGCCACATGTCCTGCGGCACCAAAGGCCCAGATGCCATCGCCAATAGGAAAAACAGCAATTGAGCCAACGCGTGGAGTTTTTCCCAACGGCAGGCCGCTCCGTTCCGCGTCAGAAACCCAATCGGCAGCATTGCCCCAATTGCGTGGTAGATCATAACCAAGGCGATGCCACTGCTCCCATGGCCACCAGACACAGTTACCGCCACGCGGAAAAGGCCCAGGACAAAGTCCAAAGGGATTGCCATCTGGTGAGAAAGAGACTTGGCGACAGCTAGAGTCAACACTCGCAGTAGTATGATTGAGCGGTGTGATTTGGGCATAGGCTGAGTGTCCAATAAGCGGGCCAATTTCGATGCCAATACTAACAATAAGTATACATACGCCTAAGAATTTAGCTAAAAACCGCTGCTTTGGACGTACAAATAGAGACCTTCGACGACGTATTGCTTGCCAGAAGGATGCAGGAGGCATAGGGTAGCTCCCTTCCAGGTTGTTTTGAAATAGTTTGTTCCCCAGAACCAATGCCAGAAATAGCATGTGCTCTGTTCAGATTACTCGCCCCATTAAAGTATAGCATTGACATGCAATAGGTTTGTCAAAAATTCCGCAAGATGGATGTATACTTTATCCTGGCTCTTCTAGTGATGTGAGGAAAAAGTCTAGAGTTGCCATACTTTTACATTGCTGAACATCGCCACAGCGTTCGTACCGTCGTTCCCCACGAAGAAACCAATTTGCCCGTGTGACAGAATATTGTCACTCGCGCTAACAACCCTTTGGTGATTCACATAGAGGTCGATATTGCCAAAGTTGGCGACGACCGCAAGCACATTGGTCTGGTTTTGGCCGATGAGGGTGGATGGGCTGGCACCCTGGCTGATAACCACCGTATCGTTGAAATTCGTGTCCATGCTACGCCGGAGAATGTAGTCCCCTTTTTGATCAATGCTGAAGTAGTAATATTGATTGGTATTTCCTGGATTGACACGAAAAACGACGCCTTCATAATCGCCAGAAATCAGCGTCATCTGCACCTCTAGAACGAAGTTGGCGAAGTCGGTGGACTGGCCCATACACGAGTGGAAATAGCCAGCGTTGGGCTGCGCCGAGTAGTACGCTCCATTCGAGAAGGAACAGCTCGCTCCCAGACTATTTTTACCCACAAGCCAGACATGATTCTGGCTATTGTCTACTAGAGGATCGTTGAGCACCAGTGTTCCTGTCGAGGTGTATGGGTTTGTCGAGCCAGTTGTGGGTGCAGCAGTGGGCGCAGAGGTTGCTGTACTTGCCAATGTAGCTGTTGGCACAGCTTGAGTAAGAGCCACCACTGGCGCAGGTGTATTCCCTCCATTACCAATATACGCCCTGGCGAAATAGAACCCGCCACCTGCAATGACGAGCAACGCAAGCACCACCATCAAAACAGTTAAACCAATTGGCATCCGATAAGGTTGTCTGGTTGGTACTACCGACGCGTAGACTGGTTGAGCCGCGTTACTGCCTCTGGCAGATTCATACATTGGTGGTGGTGGCGCATAGACGGGCGGTTGCTCTTGATGATACATTGGGGGAGTGTTACCAGATTCCCTGCCCTGCATCTGATGATATGGCGTACTGGCAATGGTCTGATCGTACGTATTGAAACGACTGGGCAGAATTGGATTCTCGGTTGATTGAACGGCAATAGTAAGAATGATCGCCCCTGATTGCTTCTCATCATGAACCGCCTTCCCTTCATCGTCTAACCGGAGCACCTGGCCTTCATGCGTTCCCGCGGGTATTGAGACACTAATGCGTTGCCCATTGGAGAGGGTGAGCGTGCGCATGGTGCCATGCCGCGCCTCATCTTCGCTGATCGCTAGCGTAGCATAGACATCGCTAAACTTCGACTTACTGGGTGAACTGCTGGGAACTGTTGCCACTCCTGCGCTATCTCGCGTCACTAGCAAAGTAGGGCCTTCCATCGTTTGTATTGCTTGCTGAAAACCCTTCGCGAAAGCGGCGATGGAAAGAAAGCGTTTTTCCGGCTCCTTTTCCAGGGCCAGTAAGAGAACTTCATCCAGTTCCGCAGGAATATTGGGGCTATACGTGCTGGGTGGCTGCGGTTTGGTGTGCATGTGCTGGTACATCATTTGCCCCAGGCCGCCCTGGAAAGGCGAGCGACCGGTCAAAAGTTCGTAGGCCATAACGGCCAGAGCATATTGATCGGTGGCGGGTACCGCGTTTCCTGACCATTGTTCGGGTGCCATATACGTGGGTGTGCCACGAATAGATTGACTCACATTTGAGGTCGCTGAACTGATCTTCGCCACGCCAAAATCAGATAACTGTAAATAGGGCCGCTGCGGATTCTCGTCATTGCCACGGATGAGGAAGTTTGACGGCTTGATGTCTTGATGCACAATGTGATGATCGTGTGCATACTGCAATGCGCTGGCTGCCTGTGAAACGATGTGCGCAACATCGGCGGGAGAGAGTAATCCAGGGTTGGGGCGTTTTTGTAGCCAGGTCGTTAATGTTCCCTCCGCACGATAGGGCATCACCATGTAGGTGGTATTCACGCCCTGGACGAGTTCCTCGCCATAGTCATAGAGTGGCAAAATATTGGGATGGTCTAACCCAGCGATAGCTTTCACTTCGCGTTGGAAAAGACGAGCAGCCTCTTTGGTGGATTCTATATCGGGATACGGCGCGACCTCAGCGCGAATCACTTTGATGGCGACCTGTCGATTGACGGGCATGTCATTACCCAGGTAAACCTCGCCCATGCCGCCACTACCCAGCAGCTGTAAGAGGTGGTATCGGCCAATGTTCAATCCTTCTAGCGACATGCTACTCACCCTCTCAATACAAAAACAAGTTCCGCTCAAATTGCTTATAGAGCCAAGTACAACAATACTATAACATATGTATAACGCTGTTAAAAGGGGATTGTTGGGGATGAATACCGGGGAATTTCCTCAAATTAGGCTTGACAAGAGGTAAGGGCAGTGTTATTATTGTTTGTGTTCCAGGGCGATTAGCTCAGTTGGTTAGAGCACTACGTTGACATGTGCGCCCTGAGACGCGTACCTTTTCCAAGCGGTAACGTCCCGTCACTCTGATACTTACTCGTAGTGATACGGATTTGTAGTTCAGTCGGTTAGCGAGTGATGCCGTGAGGCACTCTCTTTCAAGCCGTAAGACGCAGTTCCTCATCCCTTACGGGGGCGATTAGCTCAGTTGGTTAGAGCGCTACCTTGACATGGTAGAGGTCACAGATTCGAGTTCTGTATCGCCCACTTTTGAAGAGAGACAACCTCACAAGGGTTGTCTCTTTTTGATTACCGTGGGGTAGGCCAAACGCAGTCAATAGTAGCAGGTCCAATGAACTCCCCTACTGGGTAGAAGGGCAAAAAGACAGGCCGCGCATACGACGACGCGAAGCGTTGTACGATGGCAGTTGTTTGTTTTATTGTCCTCTTACGGTGGTTTGGGCGGCTCAGAACCGACATCTTTGGAGAGCCGGATACGCTGAAAGGTGTCCGTCCGGTTCGGAGGGGGGCAGTTGGAAACGTGCTCGCAAGAGTAACGCGCTGGCTGCCTACCCTATCGTAGAGGTCACAGATTCGAGTTCTGTATCGCCCATTTTTTTTGCGCACAAAAGAGCGGGTCGCTAGCGACCCCCTCTTTTGTTGTACACAATCTTACGCTTTCATGACAGGCAACCCGAAACCCTCGTCGCGGGTGCGGTGGATACCGGCTGTCTCCTGGATACCGCCGTCGGGATAGACCAGCTTCGCCTCGTTGGGTGGGAGTAGGCTGGCTACCTCTTTTAACACAGCATCAAGGAACTGGCCTTCTGGCACTGTCTTGATCACTTTGCCCTTGCGGAAGATGACACCACTGCCTTTGCCACCCGCCAAGCCAACATCGGCATCGCGTGACTCGCCTGGACCATTGACAACACAGCCCATGACGGCCACATGAATGGGCGTCTGCACCTTGGAGAGTCGCTTCTCAACTTCGTTAGCAACACTGATGACATCGATCTCGACACGCCCACAGGAGGGACAAGAAACAAAGGTGACACCTCTATTGCGCAGTTCAAGCGAGCGCAATATCTCGTAAGCCACCGGTATCTCTTCCTCCGGCTCCGCGCTCAAACTGACACGAATAGTATCACCAATACCATCGGCCAACAGCAAGCCAAGTCCAACGGAGGATTTGACCGAACCACTGACGAGTGTGCCAGCCTCGGTAATGCCAAGGTGCAAGGGATAGTCTGAACGCTGCGAGAATTTGCGGTAGGCCTCGACGGCGGTGAGAACAGCAGAGGATTTGAGCGAGACATCGATCTCGTGGAAATCCATCTCCTCACACCAACCGATATATTCCAGGGCCTTGCTGACCATACGCTCCGTCAGAAGTTCGCGCTCTTTGCGGCGTGCTTCGGCGGGATCGGTGCGCTCAAAGACGCCGTCATCACGCAGACGCACCTGGATGCGTTGCATCTGGCCGCGCTGATCGAGCGCGTCAATTGAGCCAGAATTGACGCCGATACGCATGGCTGTGCCATGCTCTTTACAAGCGGCCACAATCTGCTCCAATGATTTGCGACCATTGATCAGGTTGCCGGGGTTAATACGAACTTTATCAATACCCTGGCGAATAGCTTCCAGGGCCAGGGAGTGCTTATAGTGAATATCAGCAACCAGGGGGATATGGATGCGTTTTTTAATTTCGCTGATCGCGAGGGCATCTTCTTCCTCTGGCACGGCCACGCGCACAATTTCACAACCAACATCTTCAAGACGATAAATTTGCGCAACGGTGCTCTCCACATCGCGGGTGTATGTGGTCGTCATCGACTGCACTATGATGGGCGCATCGCCACCTATTGCTACATTGCCGACATGTATTTGCCGGGTTTTCCGTCGCATTTTGTGTAACTCCATTTCGCGGGTGTATCTCAGTGGAGCGGAGCATATTGCATCCGCGCTCCAAGAGAACCATCATCATAATCTCAACGTCATAAAGATTGCTACCCGCATTGATTAGCTGTCCTGATGGCACTATCCCCGCTACGATTAGTGGGGAAGCAACCCTTTCACGTCAAAGAACGTGATTACGACCATCAGTGTCAGCAGAATTGCCATACCAGCAAAATTGATCATCCCTTCAACCTCTGGTTTGAGCCGTTTGCCACCACGTACCACTTCTAGTAGTACAAGTATGACGCGCCCACCATCCAGAGCGGGGAAAGGGAGAATATTTATAATTGCCAGGTTCAGACTGAGTACCGCCGTCAAACTGAGCAGAGGCCACAAGCCTTCACTGGGAACACTCTGTGCCGCCTGACCAGTGATATTGACGATACCAACGGGTCCCGCCACCTGGAAAGGAAGGGCACCGGTAATCATTTGTCCAATAGCCTGGAGAAAGGCACCGGTTGTTTGAACGGTATATTGCACGCCGCGAAGCGGTGCCTGCCAGAGCGGTATGCTATCGAAAATGACTTTCCCACTCGCCTCGATGCCCATTGGCCCTTGACCAGCGGGTGGATGCTCACGCACATTGACCGTTGTTGTCACAGGTTGGGACACGCCAGCACGCCGCAACTGCAAAACGACAGGAACGGTGGCGTGTTGGTTGTTGTCATTGGTCAGTTCCGTATTCACAACATTTTGCAAGTCAGTGAAAAATTTGACCGGCTGATTATTGGCGGCAATGATGGTATCACCGGCTCGCATCCCCGCGCTTGCGGCAGGAGAGTTGGGAACAACCGTGCCAACCTGGGGCAGGAGCATTGGTTCACCAAAGCCAAAGGCAAAGGTAAAGAGCACCATTGCTAATATTACGTTCATGGTGACGCCGGCTACCAGTACAATCAGACGTTTACCCGCCGACTTGGCGGCAAAACTCTGTGCGTCATAATTGCCACTTTCATCATTGATATCGCCATTTTCCCCCGGCATGCGCACAAAGCCACCGATGGGAATGAAGTTGAGCGAATAGATGGTATGAGCGGAGGTAGGCGTACCTATCTTACTTACACCACCGCTGGTGCCGCTAAATGGCGTCTGTTTTTGAGAGTCATAAGCGTCGTAAGCATCCTCTTCATTCGATCTACCGCCCAGCCAGATGACCGCCCAGCCACCACTATCACGCTTGCGGATGCCTACGATGCGCGGTGGAAAGCCGAGACCAAATTCCTCTACCCGTATCCCCGCCCATTTCGCGGTAATAAAGTGGCCGAATTCATGCACCAGCACGAGTAAACCAAACATTGGAATTGCTACAAGCCAGTCCCAGTTACCCATAATATTTTTCCTTCGGTCGTTTATAATGCAATGTGTTGTGCATAGAGTTCTCGTGTCGTCCGACGCGCCCAATCTGACGCAGCCATAATAGTGGCAACGTCCGGCTGCTCCACTGATTGGTGCCGTGTCAGGGCATCTTCTATCAGTTCCGCGATACGCGGCAAACCAATTTTACCAGAGAGGAAGAGGGCAACGGCCTCTTCATCGGCCCCTACCAGTACAGATGGGTAGGTACCTCCACGTTGCGCCGCCTCCAATGCCAGACGGAAGCAGGGGAAACGCACAACATCCAGTGCTTCAAAATTGAGCCGAGCCACCTCTGCCCAGCGCAGTTCTCGCACAAGGTCGGTCTGAGCTGTATTGAGCCGATCAGGATAACTTAATGCATCCATGATAGGCAGGTGCATACTTGGCAAGCTAGCTTGCATTTTGAACGAGCCATCCACAAATTCAACCATCGAGTGGATGATACTTTCAGGATGAACCACGACCTCAATGCGCTCATATGGGATAGCAAAGAGCCAATGGGCCTCGAGTACCTCTAAGCCTTTATTCATCAGCGTGGCAGAGTCAATCGTTATCTTTGGCCCCATGTGCCAGGTCGGATGAGCCAGGGCTTGCTCTACGGTGACGGTACGAATGTGTTCCAATGTAGAGCGGCGGAATGGCCCACCGGAGGCGGTCAGCAGCAACCGACGGACATCTTCTGCCCGTTCGCCGCGCAAGCTCTGCCAGATGGCACTATGTTCGCTGTCCACAGGGAGGATGGACACGCCTGCACGTTGTGCCGCTTGCATCACCAGATGGCCAGCCATCACCAACGTCTCTTTATTGGCTAAAGCGATGGTCTTACCTGCGTCAATAGCTGCCAGGGTTGGGGCAAGGCCCATCAGGCCAGAGGTAGCCGCGACGACAATATCAGCATCGGGATGAGTTGCCGCATCCATCAGGCCTTGCTCACCCAGTACAACGTGTGGGAAGGCGGCACGCGCTGCCTCTTCCGCTGTCGGTGAATCGGCAAAGCACGCTACCAGTGAGGGGTTAAACTCCTGCACTTGTTGTGCCAGCAGTGCGACATTGCTCCGTGCGGCCAGAGCCACAATACGAAAATGCTCAGGAAAGCACCGCACAACGTCCAGTGTTTGTTGTCCAATCGAGCCAGTGCTACCGAGCAATGCGATACGTTTTGGAAATTGGGTCATGTATCTCTTCTATCCACAAGTGATTGTTATTTTTAAGAGCGTATGCTATATTCAGGTACGTTGGTTTGCCTGAGTTAGATGAGTAGAGCGCAATGTACAATCGGTAAATTATCATCCTCATAATAGATTATAGCACGTAGCCGCCGAGAGGGGCGCAATGAATACTGTATTGCGCCTCTACCTTCCAACAAATTGTGCGAAGATGTAGACCACGATGACGGCAAACAAGAGGCTGTCGATGCGGTCTAGCATTCCTCCATGTCCTGGCATAAGTTGCCCACTATCCTTGACATTGGTTTGACGCTTGAGCAGTGATTCGGCCAGGTCTCCCAGCACAGCGGCAATGCCGATGAGGATACCGAGCAAAATCGCCAGGTACCAGGGAACACCCAGGGGTATGACGGTCAAGAGTAGGGCGGCAACGATTGAAAGCACAAGGCCACCAATGGCCCCTTCCCAGGTTTTAGCTGGACTGATGCGCGGTGCCAATTTGTGCCTGCCGAAATAGTGGCCTGAGAAAAAGGCGGCACTATCGGAACCCCAGACGCCCAACAAGACTACCAGGAGCCACCATACTCCCCGTGGCAAGAATATCCAGGCACCACCAAAGCCCTGAAATGTGGCGGATTCATAGCCACGCAGCAGGAGGAAAAGGCTCATAGACCAACCTAGATATAGAGGGAGTGACAGCGTCAATGCCCAGTCAAGCAACGCGCCCTCCAGGTTTTTGCGAAAAAAGAGCCACGTAAATGATACCAGCAAGGTCGCCCCAAAACCAACTTCAAGGATGAAGAGACGTTGTGCTGGGAACATCGCTGAAACCAGGAAAAGAGCGTTCAAGCCCAGGCTGACTACAATGAGAGGGCGATATCCCGCGTGAAGCATCATGTTATGGAGCTCAAACGCCGCTAATGCCGTCACCAGAAGCGTGCCAGCAAAAGCCCCCCAACCACCGAACCAGACAAATAAGAGGACAAGAGGAATAGCAATGCCAGCAGTAAGCCAGCGTTGACCTACTGAACTGCGCCATTGTCCCTTGCCCTTCTCAGGTGCAGGTGATGGATTATCCTCAGTTGCGCGTTGCACGCACCTATTCTCCTTGCGCGACAGCGGTTGGGGGAACAGGAAGGCGGCCAAAACGTCGTTGTCGTTGATGGTAACTATCTATCGCTTCGCGCAGGTCTTCTCGTCCAAAATCAGGCCATAGCGTCGACGTCGCGTAATATTCGCTATAGGCTGATTGCCACAACAGGAAATTGCTCACACGCATCTCGCCAGCCGTGCGAATGACCATCTCAGGGTCGGGTAAATCGCGTGTGTACAGGTAGGAGCTAATCAATTCTTCCGTTATGGTTTCGGGGTTACGTCCATCAGCGATGATTTGACGAATGGCGTCTACAAGTTCGGCTCGCCCACCATAGTTAAAACAAACATTCAGACCGATACGCGTATTATTACGAGTAAGCTCTACCGAGTCTCGCACAGCGCGTTGGATATCAGGAGAGAGGTCCTGCAAACGGCCAAGATGGCGCAGACGCACTCCATCACGATGTAACTTCTCCAAATCAGAGCGAATCGTCTCCCAAAAGAGGCGCATCAAGCCATCGACTTCGATGCGAGGGCGTCCCCAATTCTCCGTTGAAAAAGCATACACGCTGAGCATTCCAATGTTTTCATCGGAGGCACACTCTAAGACGCGGCGTAAGGCCGTCACGCCCGCTTTGTGACCAGCCAGGCGTGGTAAGTGACGTTTTGTGGCCCAGCGCCCATTGCCATCCATAATAATGGCCAGATGGCGCAACGAGTGTGTTGGTTGCTCAGATGCAACGGTTTGTGACTGCGCATTCTCTTTCCCATGCGATGAGGGAAAAAGATTTTGTATCTTGGTCAATGCTAGACCTCCAGAATCTCCAGTTCCTTGGTTTTCCCGACTTTATCCATCTCATCGATGAAGCGGTCGGTGAGCTTCTGTAGACGCTCGGTGCTACGTTTCAGCTCGTCCTCGGTAATTTCTTTCTTCTTTTCGCGATCTCGTAGCTTATCCTGCGTGTCACGGCGAATGTTGCGCACGGCAACTTTGTGCTCGTCCAATTTCTTATGGACCATCTTCACCATATCACGCCGCCTTTCCTCGTTGAGAGGCGGGATATTCAGGCGAATCACCTGTCCATCGTTATTGGGATTGACGCCAAGATCAGATTTTTGGATCGCTTTCTCAATATCAATTAAGAGTTTTCGCTCATACGGCTGAATGACGATGAGCCGCGCCTCGGGTACGCTAATTTGCGAAACCTGGTTAATCGGGGTCAGTGTGCCATAATAATCGATCTGAATACGATCTACCAGAGCGGCACTGGCGCGACCAGTGCGAATCGCCGCCAAATCCTGTTTCAGGACATCCACTGCTTTGTGCATACGCCGTTCTGCATCGTCAAATATCTCTTCTGCTGCCATAGTAATGCTCCCTCGTAGAGGCACCCTGAGAGGAGTGCCCGGCTAAACATCCGAGCGGCTACAAGAGCCGTCTCTACCTTACGTCCCACTGAGGCTCCGTCAATTCATGAACCAGCGTCCCACATTTCTCACCGCGCATAATGCCCTCTAATGCACCTTCCTGATTGAGGTTGAACACCACAATGGGAAGATGATTATCCTTGCACAGTGAGAGTGCGGTGCTATCCATGACTTTTAGCCCCATGTTCAGTGCCCGCATATAGCTCAATTCCTCGAACTTACGAGCCTTTGGGTTACGCATGGGATCATCATCATAGACACCATCCACTTTGGTCGCTTTGAGCAAAATTTGCGCATTCAGTTCGACCGCACGCAGAGCCGCGGCAGTATCCGTTGTAAAGAACGGGTTGCCACTACCCGCCGCCAGGATTACGACACGCCCCTTTTCGAGATGGCGTACCGCACGACGACGAATAAAAGGCTCGGCGACAGGCGGCATTTCAATAGCCGTCTGTACGCGGGTCACAATGCCCAATTTTTCCATTGCGTCCTGCATAGCTAGCGAGTTCATCACCGTCGCCAGCATCCCCATATAGTCGGCAGTAGCACGGTCAATACCCGTCGCGGCGGCATCTGCCCCACGCCAGATATTGCCCCCACCAATGACCATTGCCACCTGCACGCCAAGATCATAGACGCGCTTGACCTCCAGTGCGACACGGCGCACGGTTTCGGCGTCTATGCCATACCCTTGGCGAGAGCAGAGAGCCTCACCGCTCAACTTTAGCAGGATACGTTGATATGCCAGGGATGAAGTCTGTTCAGACATGTTTCCTTGTACTCCCATGCGACATTACGCTTTACTTGCCCAGTTCAAAGCGGCTGAAGCGGCGCAGAACAATTTTCTCGCCAGTCTCAGCAATCGTTTTGCTGACAAGATCACCAACCACCACTGCATCGTCCTTCACCCATGGTTGCATCATCAATACCTGCCCGCCCAGGGCCTTCTTGAGTTTGTTGCCAATGACCTCTTCACGCTTCGCCTCGGGAACACGCGCCATAGAAGGGTCTTCCTCGATAGCTTGCCGTGCCGCTGCGACAACGTCTGCCGGTACATCTTCGTAGTTGATATAGGTAGGAGCAACGCCAGCAATTTGCAGTGCCAGGTCACTGGCCAATTGACGGAACGCCTCACTGCGAGCGACAAAGTCAGTGTTACAGTTGAGCTCCAACAGGACGCCCAGGCTATTGTTATGGTGGATATACGAGAAGACGCCCCCTTGCTTGGTCTCGCGGTCGGCGGACATCATTTTGTCCGCTTTCTTAGCCGTCCTGGCTTCGACAAGCTTGATTGCCTCTTCCCAACTGTTAGCAGTCATCAGCGCATTTTTACAATCAAGAGGCGTTGCGCCCGTCTCATCGCGCAACTTTTTTACATCCGTGGCAGCGTAGTTCATAGCGTGTCTTTGCTCCTCAATCTCATTATTCTATTCTACTCAGATGATGAATGGAAGTACAACGACCTCTGTCCATTTTTTTGGTATCCGAGTGCTTGACAAATGTACGGTAATGTGTGTTACAGGAAAAGGCGGGAGGCAGGAGGGCCAAAGTAAAGCAGGGCTTTACCGGGGCCACCTCTTACCTCCCGCCATACGTGTGTTGTATTTAGTGTGCCTCTTTGGCTACCAATTCGGGTTCAGCAGGAGTCTCAACGACTTCCTCACTCACCGGTTCAACTACTGGTAAAGCTTCGGGAACCGCAGGTAAAGCTTCAGAAGCCGCTGTCAGTTCCGCTTCCGTGATTTCGGGTGGGGTAGTTGTCTCTGCTAGCTCGCTTTCTTTCGGCTCTTCGTCCTTCTGGCGGGCCTCAAGTTCGCGGCGTCCTTCCACTGCTGCATCCGCAATCTTGGCGCAGAGCAAGCGTACGGCGCGAATAGCATCATCGTTGGCAGGGATAGGATAATCCATCTCATCGGGGTCGCAGTTGGTGTCAGCGAGAGCAATGATGGGGATTTCCAGACGGCGGGCCTCTAAAACCGCGGTGCGTTCTTTACGCGTATCCACGATAAAGAGTGCATTCGGCAGGCGGCGCATATCTTTGATGCCACCTAGAATACGCTCCAAGCGATTCATGTCGTCCGTCAAGCGCTGGACTTCTTTTTTGGGTAATCGTTCAAAATCACCACGGTCGCGACGGGCTTCAAGCTCACGCAGGTAGCGGATACGCAATTGAATGGTTTGGAAGTTGGTGAGCATGCCACCAAGCCAACGCTGATTCACATAGTACATGCCGCAACGTTTGGCCTCTTCCGCCACTGCCTCCTGGGCCTGCTTTTTGGTGCCAACGAAGAGAATAGTCCCACCATTAGCGACGAGCTGCTCCACAAACTTATACGCGTCATTGAGACGCGTGACCGTCTGCTGCAAGTCGATGATATGAATGCCATTGCGATCCATAAAGATGAACGGCTGCATTTTGGGATTCCAGCGACGCGTTTGATGTCCGAAGTGAACACCAGCCTCCAGAAGCTGCTTCATCGAGATAATATTTGCCAAAAACGGATCCTCCCTTTGATCCTCCGCTTTCTTCTTAACATCCCAGCGCAAGGGTCCCCAAGGCAGAACCCTACCACAAACATTGAAGGGGTACCAGGGCTTCCGCTGGTCAGAAAGCGTGTGTACTTAATGCTATGATTTTACTGCAATCATACATACGCAGGAGATGCCTCCTGCTAACTCGAAAGTATAACACAAAAGGGTTGATTTAGCAAGAAAAATTTGCCGCGTTTTCCCTCTTCTGAGACCCTTCCCAAAGACAGAGAAATCGGCTATACTCACGGTGAGGGAATGGAGTGGGAGGAGGAAGAACAATGCTGCCGAGAATACGTCATCATCGTATATACCTCTATCCGCATGCCTTCACACATCTGCCGCTGGGAAATCTCCTCTTTGTTACCCCTACTCCAACACCGCTGGCACGTTATCCGCGCAAACGCTACCCCCAACTGCGTAAGATTCACCTTATCGCACAAACGCCCACCAGAAAAGTATCGCCGCTTGCCTCTTGGCATCAGTAGTACAGTGTACAGTGTATATATTTATGGTAATACGTCCATCTCATTTTTGAGGGGTGTAATAGATAGAAAGGGTATGTACAAAAGATGGTACGCATTTTAATTGCCGATGACCACGCGCTAATCCGCCGCGTGATACGCCAGGTTGTCGAGAAGGAAAGCGATCTGGAAGTCGTCGCGGAAGCTTGCGATGGGCTAGAGGCGGAGCAACAAGCAGCGCAAACACAACCCGACGTGGTATTGATGGATTTAGACATGCCCAGTTGTAATGGCTTAGAGGCGACCGAGCGTGTTTTAGTCTGCTCGCCCAATTCTCGCATCGTCATTCTCACTGGCTCCCACCAGGAACATCATGCCTTCCAGGCTATGCAACGTGGAGCGATAGGCTACGTCACGAAAGATGTGGAACCAGAGGCACTCATTCATGCTATTCGCTGCGCGGCTCGTGACGAGTTATGTATGCCGCGTGCGCTTACCCGCCGGGTGCTAGCTCACCTGCGCACGCTTGAACCTGTCCAGCACGCAGAACAGGGACAGGAACAAGATTTCGCTCAGCAATTACCGATTTCCACTCGGTCCACCCAATCTATTCAGCCTGCGCCGATAACGTATAAAATTCCCCAACGACCAACTGCGCAGTCGGTCGATCAACAAGGCAAAGTACGCCCACTCACCGACCGCGAGTTGGAAATTCTCGACCTGATGCGCAAAGGGCGGAAAAACCGCGAAATTGCTAAGGAACTTGCCATCGCCGAGTCAACCGTCCACAAGCACATCCAGAATATCTTTGAGAAACTTCATGCTCGCAACCGTACCGAGGCCATCTATCTCACGGCGGCACCTGTGTTGTGAGATGTATCATTTGAACTAAACCAATGCGGTGTAGATGACAAGGCGAAGGGTGGTTTGATGCTGGTTGGGAATCCACTGCCCAGCACAGGTAATCAGGTTGAGGAAGGTGCCCGTCGTATTTTCAAATATTGTTCGCAAGGGGGCATGATCTGGCGCATAGTACTTCATATTCATAACGCGGAAATGCAATGGCTTTTCCCCCGCATTGACGACCGTGATGATGTCTCCAATATGGAGGTTTCGCAGTTTCCAGAAGACTGCGGGCGACCCTCCTGGCCGATCAAGGTGTCCATCGATAACCGCACTCCCATGAGATCCCGGATATGGACCATATTTGTACCAGCCCACTCCATCCCATGGCTGCTGGGTAGGTACTGCCAGGTTGCCATCTGACAACACTCCCACTGGCTCGATTGAGGCATTGACCCCGATAGTGGGAATGATGAGGTGCCAACCTGGTCGATCGGTAGTTGGGGAAGCAACTGATCCGCTTGTTCCTGAAGTTTGAGAGGGTGTGCCGCCCGTAAGACTACCGAGCGGTCTGGCTGATCGTGGGGTCTGAAAGAACTGACCCGCTATCCATCCACCAAGTTGAAGGCTGAGTAGGATGAATAAGAGGGTGAAAGTAAGAGTAATAACGTACCTGTGGCTTCGCAATGTTTGCATGATATTGCTCCTGTGTTATGGGTTACCTGGGAATAATTTCCTCTCCCAATGGGATTGCCAGGCATAGGCAATACGCTTTTGGAGTCCGCACTGTGGGTACTGGTATCCTGGTTAGCAACTGTCAATTGGAAGCCTTTGAGCGGGCCAGAGGTGAAATTGGCTGGATTGTCCAGTTTGATTACATAGCGTGTATTGGACGAGACAGAGAAGTAGTAGTCTCATAGGCATCTGTGATAGCTGTATTCAGCAGGGTTGTTCCACCTGCTGAATACAAATGGACGGTCACTCCAGCTATGGATGGCTCACCGGGGTCCTTCCTGGATACCATTCCCATTGACATCGAGCCAGACACAGTTGCCAATTTTAATGGGGGCTGATTGACAGAACGCGAACGATCCATTAGGGTCGCTTCCCGTCGGTGGCAAGCCAGGAGGTCCTGATGGTCCCGATGTCGGTGTCGAAGTTGGCGTTCCAGGCGGCACCACTGTCGGCGTTCCAGGCGGCACCACTGTCGGCGTTCCAGGCGGCACCACTGTCGGCGTTCCAGGCGGCACCACTGTCGGCGTCGCTGTCGGTGTGGGTACTGCGCACGGAGATCGGGTAATCGTGTTGGTATCTAATGTCACCGCCCCAGTGCGGGCATAGAGGCTGCCGTTGAATCTGGCACCTGTCGTAGCGGTGATAGAGGTAAGTGCCAGGATGTTTCCTGAAAAGTCAGTGTTCGTTCCCAGGGTCGCAGAACTGCCAACCTGCCAGAAGATATTGCATGCTTGAGTACCATTGATCTGCAACACACTGGAATTGCTCGCCGTGGTGAGGGTACTCCCAATCTGGAAGATAAAGACACTCGCGGGGTTCCCTTGACTGTCGATCTTGAGCTGCCCGGTCAATTGAGCAGAGGACGAGAAACAGTACACTCCAGGCGTGAGGATTTTGCCACCGAGGTCCTGGCCCGTCAAATTAAAATCGCACGGTTGTCCCGCAGCATCCACATACGCGACTGCTACGTCACTCTGCGCTTGCAGTGCAACCGCATCGGTAATGTGTTTCGTCCCGTTCACGATTCCGGGCGGAAAACCCGTCACCGCAGTCCCTGGACTGACTCCAAGATCACCTGTCACCACGGTCGCACCAGTATTGGTAACCGTACTCGCACCAAGCACGGCGAAATTGCCAGCGGTTCCAAGAGGGGGTTGAGTCCCTTGAGCATGTGCAGGAACGAGGAAGCGAGTGGCCGGTGAGAGAACGAGAGCACAAAATAGTAGCACGGCACATGTCAGAGCGATATCTCTTTTTAACCTGGAAAATCTTTTCATCTAGTATAATTCTCCTGCTGAAGAAAGTGTCACTTCCCTTTAGATAGAGTTGCGCACCGATTCCCGGAACGGCGCAGAAAGGACGAAGAGCAGCGCAAAAAGGACGCACCCACGAACGGTTGATTCCTCATGCACTCGGCCTGTCCGTGCGATGGTGCCCGTGTGGTTCGTTATAACTAAGTATAAGGACGTTTCCAAATCTCGCTCGTGTGGTATCCTATCTCTTCCTGGAAGCTTCCATCTCATACCCGTGTGGAGCGTTCGGCGTGAAGATACGACGGATCAAGATACCCGTCGTCGTAACATCCATGAGTATAGTATGATAGAATTAAATTGAGCGACAAGAACATTGTATTCTTCCCATCGGAAATAGCAGAACGAGGCTATACATAAGTGATTATCCAGGCACAACAAGTCAAGAAAATCTATCGCAATGGACAACTGCGCGTAGAAGCACTGAAAGACATCGATATGGAGGTTGCCCCAGGCGAGATGGTCGCCATTATGGGACCCAGCGGATGTGGCAAAACCACGCTGCTCAACTGCCTCTCCGGTTTAGATTCTATAGACGAAGGCAACGTCTTTATCCAGGGGGATAACCTGCGTGATTTGAGCGATAGGGAGCGCACAGCTTACCGTGCGCGCCACATGGGATTTATCTTCCAGGACTTTAACCTCTTGCCCGTCCTCTCGGCAGTAGAGAATGTCGAGCTACCCATGCTTGTCTCAAAGATACCTGGCAAAAAGGCGCGGAAACGAGCGTTAGAGATGTTAGAGTTGGTGGGGTTATCTGATCGGGCACGCCATCGTCCGGCGGAACTCTCCGGAGGACAACGCCAGCGCGTGACCATTGCCCGTGCGTTAACGAATGACCCGGCCATTGTCTGGGCCGATGAACCGACGGGAAACCTCGATAGCGAAACGGCACAAGATATTCTCGATTTGCTTTGTCGCCTCAATCGCGAAAATGGGCAGACGCTTGTCGTCGTGACCCACGATTTGAGTGTAGGAAAGCTAGCAAATCGCATTCTCACGATGCGTGATGGTCAAATTGTGGATTCCGCTCTGGTACACGATGTGGTACATGGTTGAACATAAAAAACTGAGGTAGCATTGCCATAATTTCAGAAAGAAGGTTATAGAGAATGGCAATACTACCTCAGCATAATAGACTACGTCTCAACTAATGAGCCAGTTCATATCCTTTCGATGTAGAGCGTAACATCTCATGCACAACCTCTTTGATATGCGAGGAGGAAAGGCCATGTAACTCTTTCAAGATGGAGGGTGCTCCATGCTCGATGGGCTTATCGGGACAGCCAATGAGCCGGACATCGATGGTATGTAAACCTTGACGCTCTAAGAGTTCCAGCACGGCACTACCGAAACCGCCAGCCAGGACATGGTCTTCAACGGTAACAAGGCGTTGTGTGCCTTTTGCGAGGCGCACAATCATCTCTTCGTCGAGCGGCTTGGCCCAACGGGCATTGATCACGGCGACATTGATACCTTCCTCCGCCAGTTCCTGGGCTACCAGCTCCGCCTGCGCCACCATTGAGCCGTAGGCGAGAATAGCGCAATCCTGCTGCTCCGCCAATTCAAGGCTGGTCGGGCTGAGTAGCTCCGCTTTACCAATCTCCAGTTTGTGTAGTTCATTATCCAGGGACACGCCTACGCCTTTGCCGCGTGGGTAGCGCAGGCTCACCGGGCCATCCATATAGAGGGCAGTGTAAAGCATGTGGCGCAATTCGTTCTCGTCCTTCGGAGCCATCACCTTCATATTGGGAATGAGACGCATAAAGGCAATATCGAAGACGCCATGCTGCGTAGGGCCATCCTCGCCTACAATGCCAGCGCGATCCATCGCGAACACCACATGTAAATCTTGCATACAAACGTCATGGATGACCTGGTCAAAGGCCCGCTGCATGAACGTTGAATAGATGGCTACCACGGGTTTCATATCGGCTACAGCCATGCCAGCAGCAAAGGTGACAGCATGTTGCTCCGCGATACCTACGTCAAAGTAGCGTTCAGGGAAGCGCTGGTGCATTTTCTTGAGACCAGTACCTTCAGCCATAGCGGCAGTGATCCCTACGATGGAGGTATCCTGCTCCGCGAGGTCTACCAGCGTGTTGGCAAAGACATCGGTATAGGTCGGGGGGTCTCCAGCATTCTTTTTGATCATGCCCGTTGTATAATCAAACGCACCTGGGCCATGCCACTTGGTGGAGTCTTCTTCCGCGAACTCCCAGCCTTTGCCTTTCTTGGTAATGACCTGCACCATGACTGGTCCCTCGATCTGCTTGATATTCTCGAAGACATCCAACATGAGCGGCAAATTATGACCATCAAATGGTCCAAAGAACTTGAAACCCAACTCCTCAAAGACTGTGCCGCTCTTACTAGGCAGCACGAAATGCTTGAAGCTCGTCTCAGCGCGACCAGCCGCTTCACGCGCTTTATCGCCTACCACCGGTAGTCTCACAATGGAGCCTTTGGCCATCTCGCGCAGCCGTTGATAGCTCTTGGAGGTCTGCATACGGCGTGCCTTCCCAAGGTAATGGTGCAGTGCGCCAACATTATCCGAGATGGATTTGTCGTTGTCGTTCAGCACAACGATCAGATTTTTCTTCAAGCTACCGGCATTATTAATCGCCTCCAAGGCCATGCCTCCGGTGAGGGCACCATCGCCAATAATCGCGACAACTTTTGTATGTTCACCTTTGAGGTCACGAGCGGCGGCCAGGCCCAGTGCCGCCGAAATGGATGTACTGGCGTGGCTGGCTCCAAATACGTCATAAGGACTCTCCTCACGCCGCAGGTAGCCCGAAAGCCCGCCGAATTGGCGTATTGTATGGAAACGGTCACGGCGACCGGTGAGTAGCTTGTGAACGTATGCCTGATGCCCAATATCCCACACCAGCAAGTCTTTGGGTGTATCAAACACATAATGAAGAGCCATCGTTAGCTCAACCACTCCCAGGTTAGGGGCCAGATGTCCACCCTTTACCGAAACTTTTTCGACAATCTCCTGCCGAATCTCTTCCGCCAATTGCTGCATTTGTGGCACGGTTAACGTACGTAATTGTACTGGACTTTCAATGCTGTCGAGTATCCTCGCCAATGGTTTCCTCCAATATTCAGTTTCGGCTCCCATTGTCCGCAAACAAGGAATCACGAGACTAGTGGACGCCATGAACAGAACGAATGACTATGATAAGTATACGATTGAAATTAAGACGCTGGGAAAGAGCGTAAAGGGTCTGCTGGGTCTAATAAGTAATACGTTGTGTATTATAGGGAGGATTTGCCAATGATAGCAAATATCTGAGGACAAAAAGTCATGCACTTGGGGTCTTGACAGCCATTCAGGCGTCACTACAGGCCGATCCACATCATTTTTTATGGCCTTGACAGACTATGACAATCTTTTTATCATGCATTATGAGGATCAATGCTTGCAAAGCAAGTGAATCTGGACTACAAAATAGAGCAAATAGGTGTAGCAGAGCAACGAAATGATGTGAAGAATGACTTCACGCTTGTGATGAGTGTATACTACGAGCAAGTGTATACAGGAACGAAAGGAGAAGCGGTGCCTCCCCTGTTTTCCCATCGGTATGAAAAACAGAGGAATAGCTGAGGACTGGAACCTAGTGGAGGCCTAGCTTCAGCAATGATGCGCCGCAAAGGTTGCAATGACAAGAAAAGAGAGCGAGAAAGAGGCAGAAAGGCCACATTACTATTCCCAATTCTGGCTTGATGTGGCGGCAGGACGCCGAATAATCGGTGCGCCCAAAACCAACGAAGAGGGTGATCTCGAAGAGTCGGATGCTCCCATTTTACCTACATCAATGCGTCATGGCAGCTCTTCTGATGGCTATCATGAAACGATTGCCCATCCTGATGTTGAAGCTGATTTTGAGAATGACGACGTGTACGCTGAACCCGAAGTGGAAGTGGAAGTGGAAGATACCGAGCCTATCCTGGAAGAAGAGGAGGTAGAGGTACCTCCCATTGTTGTAGAAGAGGAAGAAATTCCTGATGTAGATTTCACTCCCGTTGAGGCGGAAGAGGAAGAGGAAAAAGAGGAGGAAGAAGAAGATTTCTTCGAGGATGAGGAAGAGGAGGAAGAAGACGAGGACAATATTGGTTGGGGCGGTGCGCGTGGACGCAAGAAGCCCAAACCTGGTCGTCAGGCGAAACTACCAGCAAAGCCACCAGTAAAGAAACCCACAAAACGTCGTGGCTTCTAACTGACGTGGCTTCCATAAAGAAACCGTCCTGGACTTGTTTTCCAGGACGGTTTCTTTCGCTTGCTAGCCAACGACGTTCACGGATAGATACCGCGAATCTGTGTTGCTTCCGCCACACGCGAGATTGCCAACATATTGGCCGCCAGGCGCATATTACATGCATGCTGATCAGCCTTTTCAGCTACCGCGGCAAAGGCGCGATTCATGATGACTTCCAATTTTTGCGTAATCTCTTCCACGCCCCAGAAGAAGCTTTGAATGTCCTGTACCCATTCAAAGTAGCTCACCGTGACGCCGCCAGCATTCGCCAGGATGTCAGGAATGACTACAATGCCCTTCTTGAAAAGAATGTCATCGGCCTCGGGAGTCGTGGGGCCATTGGCAGCCTCGGCAACGATCTGAGCCTGAATACGGTCGGCGTTCGCCGCGGTGATGACACCCTCAGTGGCCGCGGGAATCAGGATGTCACAAGGAACTTCTAAAACATCCGCTACACTCATATGCTGGGCGTGGGGAAAACCTACTACACTCCCCTGCTCCTGTTTATAACGCAAAACAGAAGAAGGATCAAGGCCAGCTTCATTATAAATGGCACCACGCGTGTCACTGACGGCGACGACCTTACAGCCTTCGTTATGGAACAGGCGGGCTGCGATGCCGCCAGCATTGCCATAGCCCTGGATACTGACCCGAGCACCTTGTAAGGGGCGTCCGAGACGCTTGGCGGCCTGACGCGTGACAAACAAGACGCCGGTGGCAGTCGCATCGTTACGGCCTTCGCTGCCGCCAATAGAGAGAGGTTTGCCGGTAACGACTGCCGGACTGGAGAAGCCTTCGTGCATGGAATAGGTGTCCATAATCCAGGCCATAACCTGCGAGTTGGTGTTGACATCGGGGGCGGGAATATCGCTGCGCGGGCCAATGATGATGGATATCTCAGTAGCGTAGCGGCGCGTCATGCGCTCCAACTCGGCGGGACTCATGTTTTTGGGATCGCAGATAACGCCGCCCTTCGCGCCACCAAAGGGAATACCAACAACCGCGCACTTCCAAGACATCCACATCGCCAGAGCTTTGACCTCATCGAGGGTCACATCTGGGCCGTAGCGGATGCCCCCCTTGGCGGGTCCACGGTTGACGTTGTGCTGAACACGATAACCCGTATAGGTCTTGATACGACCGTTATCGAGGCGGACTGGAAAATTAACGGTTAGTTCTCGTTTGGGCTGACGCAGAATCTCGCGCATATCCTCTGAGAGGCGTAGCTTTTCCGCAGCTAACTCAAACTGCTGTACCGCCATGTGGTAGGGATTTATAGCGGCAGGTTTCACATCGTCGTGCATTTGCCTGCATCTCCTTGCTATGTACGAGACACGCACTCTGTTACGCTGAAGGTGCCTCGTCCAACTTTGATTTTAAAAGTTTTTGTACGATATCGGCCTTTGCCTGACCGCGAGTCTGTTTCATGACTTGACCGACCAATGATTGCAACGCATTGGTCTTGCCAGAACGATAATCGCTGGCAGCTTTCGCATTGTTTGCTATCACCTCCTCTATGATGCGCTCCAGTTCGCCCGTGTCGCTGATGGGTGGCTTGATGCCTTTTCTCGTCACGATTGCCTCCGGCATCTCACCCGTGACAAATGCTTCATCCAACACATCTTTGGCTTGTTTGCCTGTGATCCGCTCTTTATCGAGTAAATCAAGCAAGTTTGCCAGGGCTGCTGGTGAAAGGGTGCTGGCTTGTAGCGAAATGGCGTTTGCCTTCAAGAGACGTACTACTTCGCTGAGCAACCAGTTGCTGGCCGATTTCGCTCGTGCCTTGCGGTCGCTAACATGCGAGGCAGCCATCACCGCCTCAAAGTAGTCGCCGAGAGCCTTATCTTCTGTGAGAAAATTGGCATCGAGGGCCGATAGGCCATAGTCTGCGCGATAACGAGCGCGACGCGCATCGGGTAGCTCTGGTAGTTGAGAACGCAACTCTTCGACCCATAGCGAGCTAATCAGCAATGGCGGCAGGTCTGGCTCTGGAAAGTAGCGATAGTCGTGTGCCTGTTCTTTGCTGCGTTGCGGCACCGTAATACCTTTTGTCTCCACCCAGCCACGCGTCTCTTGATGGATTGTTTCGCCAGCACGCGCCATCGCTATTTGGCGGTGGGCCTCATATTCCAGCGCTCGTTCCACCGCACGGAAGCTGTTCATATTCTTGATCTCAGTCTTAACGCCCAATGCCTCTTGCCCACGCGGACGCACCGAAATGTTGGCATCACAACGCAGGCTTCCCTCTTCCATACGGCCAGAAGATACACCCAGATAGACGAGTATCTCGCGCAACTTTTGCATATACAGTCGCGCCTCTTCCGGTGAGCGCATATCCGGCTCGCTGACAATCTCCATCAACGGGGTACCGGAACGGTTGATGTCCACCAGGCTATAGCCGCTATGATGCAAGAGACGAGCGGTATCTTCCTCTAAATGGACACGCGTGATGCCAACTTTACGCTTCTGTCCATTCAACTCAATGACGAGGTAGCCATCCTTGCTCAGTGGAATGTCATATTGTGAGATTTGATAGCCCTTCATCAGATCGGGATAAGAATAGTTCTTACGGTCGAACTTTGAGTAGGCTGGAATGGTGCAGTTCAGTGCCAGGGCCGTCATAATAGTGTAGGCGACGGCCTGTTGATTAATGACTGGCAATACGCCGGGCATACCCATACAGACGGGGCAGACATGGGTATTGGGGGCATCGTTCGCATAATCTGTGCTACACGAACAGAACATTTTACTTTTCGTTAGTAGTTGTGAATGCACTTCAAGGCCAATAACCACCTCGAAGTCCGTGTCAACACGGGTTGCTTGCGTCTCAGTACCGGTCGTCATGCTTCTTCCTTCCTCACCTTATCTATAAAAAACCAGGTTGCTTTCTCGTTGTTTTGCCGTTAGTCTAGCCTTTTCCGACTCATTCGTCAATGGGTAAGATGCCTATATAGCAGGGTATGTAACGTATGGTGAACCTCCATTAGCAAAGGTGAGATGGGTCATAAAAATGCGTTAATCTGTGCAAATCGTGGTATACTGTTGCTCAGCATAATAAGTAGGCTGAGTAGACGCACCGCGGCCAAATTGACATTCCAGGAAAATGCGGTATACTGTTGCGTAATACGGAGCGGCTACTCGCTCCATCAACATTTTCCACGAAAAGCAACAGGTAGTGGCGCGTAAGAGCGGGCAGGAGAGCAACGACATATGTCCTTAATAAATATGGCGAAACGAGAAATAAACTGTAAGATTGTTTATTACGGTATTGGTCTGTGCGGCAAAACCACCAACCTACACTACATCCATCAAGCAGTTAACCCACAAGATGTTGGTGACATGGTTTCGATTGATACAGAGACCGAACGTACACTGTATTTCGACCTGCTTCCTCTTGAGTTGGGTAAAGTTCATGGGTTCAATATACGCTTTCAACTCTACACCGTCCCCGGTCAGGTTTTATACCAGCAGACGCGTATCTCGGTGCTAAAAGGGGCGGATTGTGTGATCTTTGTCGCCGATTCACAGGCAAGCAAGCTGCAAGAGAATATTGAAAGCTGGAACGAGTTACAAGAGCAGTTACGGCGCATGAACAAGGATGCCGCGGATTTCCCGTTGGTGATGCAATGGAATAAGCGCGACCTCCAGGAAGTGCTACCCGTCTCAGTACTGGAACAGTATCTCAATTCCTATCGGGTACCCAGTTACGAGGCGGTAGCAGTAACAGGGCAGGGCGTTATCGAAAGCTTGCGTATGGGCATCAATTCTACCTTGCGCCGTCTGGAACGCATTTAACTGGCAGCGTGCAACTTCACGTCCGGGTATCTTTTAGAGTATACTATCTTCAGTCACCTCGTTTGAGCGGTTCAGCTATGTTATCTTCATGCCCTGCTCTCGCGTTGTGAAAGGATAAAAGTCGGCTACACTACAGATAGTTACCCATGCTTCACAAAAAGCAGATAGTAAGGAGGCGCGGCGCTTCCTCCCCATGCATCAATGCAGGGGCTTCCGCACCGCATAACATTGTTAGGATGGAAATGATACGTGTCATTATTGTTGACGAGCAGCCGCTGTTCCGTCAAGGTATTCGTTGCTCCCTTGAGCAAATGGGTGATTGCACGGTTATTGGTGATTCGATTGACACCGAAGAAATACTGGAATTGGTACGCACGGGAAATCCTGATGTCGCTCTTATTGATGCGGGGCTTGTCTCCGCTGACTCACTGGAGATTGCCCGGCAAATGCGCCATCTTTTCCCACATATGGCAATCATTATTCTGACGCCCTCCGAGGATGAGGAACGCCTCTTCCAGGCGATCAAAGTAGGGGCCGCGGCCTATTACACGCGGAATATCACCCCTTTTGAGCTTATGGAGGCTGTCCGCAAAGTTAGCATTGGTGAATATCTCATTAACGATGATGTGCTTTCCAAGCCGCAACTCGCCAGTCGCGTGCTGAAATCGTTTCGTGAACTGGCTGTGGAAGAGGAGACCTCTTCGGCTAAGGACCTCTATTCACCATTATCTGGTCGTGAGGTAGAGATACTGGACTATATCGCCCGCGGGAACAGCAATAAAGAGATTGCCAAATCATTGAAGATTAGCGATCAAACGGTGAAGAATCACATCACCTCAATTCTCAAGAAGCTCTCGGTAAATGACCGCACTGCTGCTGTTGTCCACGCGCTCCGTCACGGTTG
Source organism: Ktedonobacteraceae bacterium (assembly GCA_051004815.1). Lineage (GTDB taxonomy): Bacteria > Chloroflexota > Ktedonobacteria > Ktedonobacterales > Ktedonobacteraceae > JBBQXY01. The sequence goes on along the minus strand of JBPCJY010000172.1, from coordinate 3,488 downwards.
GATTAAGATGGACGATAATTAACACAGCATGGGCAACAGGTCAGCGGTGGTTAGAGCTGTATTTTGAGAAGTTCTTTGCCGCTACTGGCATCCAGGAAGACGTAGAGATCGTAGGATGGATGTGAGAGCGGCGTTGGGTCAACAGCGGGGTCAGACGAGGGCAACGGTATTTTTTGATACAGCACCATCCAGACAGGGACATTGTTGAAATCAGCATGGGTAGCGGGTGTGGCAGGTGTACCCTTATTCTGATAGTTCAACAAGACGAACTGCGCGGTGGTGCTTTTTGCTTTGGTGGCGGCATCGGGTTCAAGCTGACTGGCGATCAGCAATGCCTGCTGCTGTTTGACGGTGGGGGTCTGGTTACTCTGGCTCAGCGTGATGCCGACGGCGGCCAGAGGAGAAGATTGAATGTTCGGAGGAGTGGTAGGAGCGAAATTGAGAATAGGTATCCCTGGCAAAGCTGGTCCTCCTAACTGATGCAATAGTAACCAGCCAAGCCATAACACGCCAAGGGCGAGTAGTCCCCCACCAAGGATACCGCTAATCCTGTGTGACGTTGCGGGTACTCTGGGAGTGGGATACCGCCTTGTTGGTCTCTGTCTCTGTGGTGCTCTCCTTGCCATGGAGTTTATCGACCTCCTGAACCCTCTTTCTGGCCTGTACATTGTACGGCATAGCTAGTATAGAACAATTCGATTGCAAAGGCAATCTACACCATCATATGGACAGCGTTGTCATCGCGTTGACCCATTTTCCACTTAGAGATATACTGATAGGTAGGACATATCAAGAAAGGACAACAAACCCTGTGAAAGTTTATGGCCGCATGACGGTTTTCCCTATAATGCCTGCCCGCATCAATCGACTGTATGAGCTGGCGTATAATTTGTGGTGGAGTTGGCATCCTGAAGCTCGCACGCTGTACAGCTCACTCGATCCCCAACTTTGGGAAGAGGTTGGACACAATCCTGTCCGTTTTCTGAGCGAAGTTGTACCAAAACACCTGGAGGCTGCCGCCAACCAGCAAGACTATCTGCGTGACTTCGATAGCGTTCTTCACGACTTCGATGCCTATATGCATCCGCACGAACACGAAACCTGGTTCTTGCGCACCTACCCGAACCTGATCAACCAGTCCATCGCGTATTTTTCGGCGGAATTCGGTTTACACGAAGCCTTGCCGATCTACTCTGGTGGCCTTGGTATTCTCTCCGGCGATCACTGCAAAGAGGCCAGCGACCTCGGTCTGCCATTCATCGGCGTAGGCTTTCTCTACCCACAAGGCTATTTCCGCCAGGGCATTACGCGTGAAGGGATTCAAGAAGCCTCGTATGATAAGCTTCATTTTTCAGAGGCACCGGCCATTCCTGCTATTGATGCTGATGGCAACGAAGTGATGATTACCGTCGATCTTCCGGGACGACGCATCCATGCAAAAGTCTGGAAATTACAAGTGGGACGCATTCCACTCTACCTGATGGATACCGATGTCGAGCCAAATACACCGCCCGACCGCGAACTTTCGGCCCGTTTGTACGGCGGAGACCGCGAGATGCGCATTGCCCAGGAAATTGTACTGGGCATTGGTGGCGTGCGTGCGCTACGTGCTCTAGGCATTGCACCGGCTGCCTGGCATATCAACGAGGGCCATGCCGCCTTCTTGAACCTGGAGCGATGTCGCGAGCTTGTGGCTTCCGGTCTGAGCTTTAATGAGGCTCGCGAAGCTGTCGCCGCCAATTCACTCTTTACAACCCACACCCCTGTACCGGCGGGTAACGACACATTTAGCTACGATCTGGTTGACAAGTACTTTGGCTCCTATTGGGGCCAACTCGGCCTGAACCGCGACCAATTCATGGAAGTTGCCCGCGAAGATCAAGGCTGGGGACCAACTTACGGCATGACGGTGCTGGCCCTGCGCTTAACGGGACAACATAATGGCGTCAGCGCGTTGCACGGGGCCGTTTCGCGCAAGATGTGGCAGTTCCTCTGGCCTGGCGTTGACGTGGACGAGGTACCGATTGATGCCATCACCAATGGTGTGCATACTCCCTCCTGGATTGCGCCCGAATTGGATAATCTTTTCAAACGCTACCTTGGCGCGGATTGGGAGGAGCATGTAGACGAGCCAGATTTCTGGAACCGTATCGACGAAATTCCTGATGCAGAACTTTGGCACGTCCACCTCCAACGCAAAGAAGCGTTGATTGCTTACAGTCGCCGTCGCTTAAAGCAGCATCATTTGCGGCTGGGCGAGGGAGCGGTGCAGATAGCCGAATTTGATCGTATGCTCGATGCCAATGCGCTGATCATCGGCTTTGCACGCCGTTTTGCCACCTATAAACGCGCCACACTGATTTTCCGCGATATTGAACGTCTGCGCCGTATCTTGAATAATCCAGAGCGTCCAGTACAGATCATCTTTGCCGGTAAAGCCCACCCTGCCGATGAACCGGGCAAAGGCTTGATCGAGCAGGTCTATCGCCTCTCGCGCACTGATGGACTGCGCGGCAAGGTCATTTTCCTGGAAAACTACGATATTGATATGGCACGCTACCTGGTATCCGGCACCGACCTCTGGCTCAATAATCCCATTCGACCACATGAGGCCAGTGGCACCAGCGGACAAAAAGCCGCGCTCAACGGTCAGCCTAATTGCAGCATTCTTGATGGCTGGTGGGACGAGGGTTTCAATGGCAAAAATGGGTGGGCCATTGGTGAAAAACGCGAATATCACGACGCAGAAGCCCAAGCCGAAGCAGATAGCCTCTCGCTCTATTCCATACTGGAACATGAAATTGTCCCAACCTATTATGAACGCGGTGCCGATGGCATCCCCCATGCCTGGGTTGCGCTGATGAAAGAGGCCATTCGCACCTGTGCTCCCGAATTCAGCATGAAACGCATGGTAAAGGATTATACGACGCGCTTCTACGTGCCTGAAATTCTGCAAGGGATGCAGATTGAGCAGAACAAGTACGAGAAGGCCCGCATCCTGACCGCGTGGAAAACAAAGATTCGGCAGGGATGGAATAACCTGGAACTCTACATCGAAGGGCAACGTGATGGGCAGCTAAGCCTGGGCGAGGGCGTCGATGTCCGGGCGTGGCTACGAGCGGATAGTCTTCGTCCCGAAGACCTCAGTGTCGAACTCGTCTACGGAGAAGCCAATGATGACCAGGTGATTCCACATCATACCGAGCCTATGCACTATACCAAACGCGAATTGGATGGTTCGTATCGCTACGATATCCATCTCAAGCCAAATGAAAGCGGCAGCATTGCTTATGGTGTGCGTGTCCTACCCAAGCATCCTGCTCTGGCTGGCAAGCATGACATAGGGCTGATTCGCTGGGCATAATTCTTTAAAAAGTAAGTAGTGGGGGGGGGGGGGGGGGGGGGGGGGGGGGGGGGGGGGGGGGGGGGGGGGGGGGGGGGGGGGGGGGGGGGGGGGGGGGGGCGGCGGGGGGGGGGGTGGGGGGAGG